>JAKLKR010000066.1 GCA_023150565.1 Planctomycetota bacterium | reverse complement strand
GCAGCTGGCGGCCGCGGTGCGCCTGGGCGACGAGGTGGTGGGGGTGGTGGCGATCGAGGTGGGGTGGGAGGCCACGCGCGCGCTGCTGGCGGGGCGCTCATACGGCGCGCGCGGCTACCCCTACGTGGTGGACGGCGACGGGGTGGTGGTCACCCATCCCACCTTCACCCTGGCCGACCGCTTCTCGCTCAGGGATCCTGCCAGGTCGCCACCCGAACTGGCGCGGTTGTTCGATGAGCGTATGGCGCGCGGCGAGACCGGGCTGGGTCGCTACACCTTCAAGGGCGAGGACAAATTCGTGGCCTTCACCCCCTGGACGGTGGGCGGCCAGCGCCTGGTGGTGGCCGCCACCTGCGCCTCCGACGACGTGTTCGCCCTGGCGCGCCGCATCGAGGACGAGAGCGGGCAGGGAGCGCGGCGGGCGGCGTGGATGCTGGCCGGGGTGCTGGCGGCGGTGGCGGCGGTGGCGGTGATGGTGGGCCTGCTCACCGCGCGCGCGGTGGCCCGGCCGCTGCAGCGCGCGATCGACAGCCTGCATGCCGGCGCCGGGCAGGTGCTGACCGCCTCGCAGCAGCTGTCGTCGACCAGCCAGGAGATGGCCTCCGGGGCGGCGACCCAGGCGGCCAGCCTGGAGCAGACCTCGGCCTCGCTTGAACAGCTGACCGCCACCATCGCGCGCAACCTGACCAGCGTGCGCCAGGTCGGGAAGCTGGCCGCCGAGGCCAACCGCGGCTCGCAGGCCGGCGAGGCCGAGGCCCGGCGCATCGCCGAGGAGGTGGCCCGGCGCCTGGCCCAGCTCGGCGAGGCGGTGCAGGCCATCCTGCGCGCCACCGGCCAGACCGCACGGGTGGTCGAAACCATCGACGGCATCGCGTTCCAGACCAACCTGCTGGCGCTCAACGCCGCGGTCGAGGCGGCGCGCGCCGGCGAGGCGGGGGCGGGCTTCGCGGTGGTGGCCGACGAGGTGCGCAACCTGGCCCAGCGCAGCGCCGAGGAGGTGCGCAGCACCACCGGGCTGGTGGCCGAGGCGCGCGCCAGCGCGGAACGGGTGACCCAGGTGGCGGACGAGGTCGGGGCCTTCCTGCGCCAGGCGGTGGTCGAGGGCATGGTCGGCTCGTTCCACCGCGTGGTCGAGGGCACCGGCCGGGTCAGCGGCCTGGCCGGCGAGGTGGTGGAGGTCAGCGGCCAGCAGTCCAAGGGGGTGGAGCAGATCAACACCGCGGTGGCGGAGATGGATCGCGTGACCCAGGCCGGGGCGGCGAACGCCGAGCAGGCGGCGGCGGCAAGCGAGGAGCTGTCGGCCCAGGCCATCGCCCTCAACCAGGTGGTGGAAACCCTGGTGACGCTGGTGGACGGCAAGCGGGGCTGAGGCTGCGCCAGCGGCTGGGCCGCCAGGCTGGAACGACGGTCCTGGTCCCGCAGCCGCTGCTGGCAGCCGGCCACGACCCCCTATGTTGCCGCCCCCATGACCACCGCCACCCTCGCCCTGTCCGCGGACCCCGCCGCCATCGCCCAGCTCGCCGACGCGGTGTGCGCCGGCAGCGAGCTGGGCGCCGCCCAGGGCCGCGAACTGCTCGAGGTCGTGCCCGGCCCGGCCCAGGATGCGCTGCTGGCCGGCGCCCGCCGCATCCGCGCGCACTTCCACGGCGCCGCGCTGAAGTGCTGCTCGATCCTCAACGTCAAGGCCGGCAACTGCTCGGAGAACTGCAGCTACTGCGCCCAGGCCAGCGGCTCCACCGCGACCTCCTACGACAAGACCAAGTGGCTGCCGGACGAGGACATCGCCGCCGCCGCCGCGAGCTCGGCCGCCAACGGCGCCGGCGCCCTCGGGCTGGTGGCGGCGTGGAAGGGCGTGAAGGAGGGCAGCCAGCTCGAGATGGTGTGCAAGGCGGTCGAGAAGCTGGCCGCCAACGGCCAGGTGCGCGCCGACGTCAGCCTCGGCATCCTCGAGAGCCAGGTGTGCGCCGACCGCCTGCACCAGGCCGGGGCGCGGGTCTACGGCCACAACATCGAGACCGCGCGCAGCTTCTACCCCAGCATCTGCAGCAGCCACAGCTTCGAGGACCGCCTGCGCACGGTGGAATACATCAAGAAGGCGGGGATGGGCCTGTGCTCGGGCGGCATCTTCGGCATGGGCGAGTCGCGCGACCAGCGCATCGAGTTCATCGAGCAGCTGCGCTACATCCAGCCCGACATGATCCCGATCAACTTCCTCAATCCGCTGCAGGGCACCAAGCTCGACCACCTGCCGGTGATGCCCGCGGACGAGGCCCTGACCACCCTGGCGACCTGCCGGTTCATGCTCCCCGACCGCAACCTGATGGTCGCGGGCGGCAAGGAGGTGGTGTTCGGCGCGCGCCTGGCCGAGGTCCTCGATGCCGGCATCAACGCCATCATGGTCGGCAACTACCTCACCTCGCTCGGCACCCCGGGCGAGTTCTGGAACGAGCAGGCGGCCGCGCGCGGCCTCGCCCTCACCCCGGAATGACCCCTTTTCCACCACGGAGAGCACCATGACCAAGCACCTGCCCCTCGTCGCCGCCATCCTCGCCCTCGCCGCCTGCGGCGACGAGGCGTCCAAGGCCCCGACCGCGCCCCCTGCGCAGCCCAAGACCGAGACCCCCAAGGCCGAACCAGCCGCCAAGGTCGAGCCGGCCAAGAGCGCCGATCCGGTCACCGCCACCGTCGACCAGGCCAAGGCCGCCGGCACCCAGGCGGTGCAGCAGGCCACCGCGACCGCCACCGCCACCGCGCAGCAGGTGCAG
Source organism: Planctomycetota bacterium (assembly GCA_023150565.1). Taxonomy (GTDB): domain Bacteria; phylum Planctomycetota; class UBA11346; order UBA11346; family UBA11346; genus JAKLKR01. The sequence continues at coordinate 20,465 of JAKLKR010000066.1, read as the reverse complement.
GGCACCGCCACCCAGGCGGCGGCCAAGGTCCAGGCCACCGCGACCACCACCACCGCTGCCGCCACCACCGCCGCCACCCAGGCCACCACCACCGCCAAGCAGGGCGTCGAGGCGGCCAAGGCCGGCGATCTCGCCGGCGTCACCGCCGCCACCACCGCCCTGGTCAAGACCGCCACCGACGCCAAGGCCACCGGCGAGCAGACCGTGGCCGACACCAAGGCCCAGGCCGCCCAGGTGGCGGACCAGTCCAAGGCCACCGCCACCCAGGTGAAGACCGACGCCAAGGCCCAGGCCGCCGCCGCCCAGGCCGCCGCCGCGGCCGCCGCCGCCGGCTTCGGCCTCCCCCTGCCGGGCGCCAAGCCGGCCGCGACCACGGCGCCCGCCGCGCCCGCCGCGAAGTGAGCAAGGACATCGCCCCCGCCGGCGCCGCCGGCGAGGTCGCCGGCCTGCTGCGCTGGAACGACGCCGGCCTGGTGGCGGTGATCGCCCAGGCGCACGACACCGGCGAGGTGCTGATGTTCGCCTGGGCCGACCGCGCCGCCCTGGCCCAGACCCTGGCCACCGGGACCGCCACCTACTTCAGCCGCTCGCGCGGCGGGCTGTGGGTCAAGGGCGAGACCAGCGGCTTCAAGCAGCGGGTGGTCGAGGTACGCGCCGACTGCGACGGCGACTGCCTGCTCTACCGCGTCGACGCCCCCGGTCCCGCCTGCCACCAGCTGCGCCGGTCGTGCTTCTCGCACCGCATCGACGCCGACGGCAGCGTGCACACCGACAAGCCGGTGATCGCCTGAGGACAAATGCCGTCGTGTGCAGGCAGAGCATTCTTCCCTGGGACCGCCGGGCTCCAGCCCGGCAGTTCGAATTGCCGGGCTGGAGCCCGGCGCTCCCAGGGGCGCACCTGCTACTTCGTGCGGTTCACGAGCTTGCTAAACGCCATGGCCCCTGAAAGCCTGTGAACTCCACCCTCACCGTCTCGCGCACCACCGCAGGCTTCATCGAGCGCGGCCACCCGTGGGTACGCCCCGACCGCTTCACCCGCGGGCTGGAGCGGCTGCGCGACGGCGAGGCCGTCACCCTGATCGACGAGCGCGGCAAGCCCCTGGCCTCGGCCCTGGCCGAGCCCGGGGCCGAGATCTGCGCGCGGGTGTTCCACCGCAAGCCGGGCATGGCCTTCGATCCCGCCGCCGCCCTGGCCCGGGTGTGGGAACGCCGCGCCGCGCTGCACGCCGATCCCGCCACCGACTGCTACCGGGTGGTGCACGGCGAGGCCGACTTCCTGCCCGGGCTGCGCATCGAACGCTATGGCGCGGTGCTGGTGGTGGTGGTGCTGGCGGGCTGCATCATCCCCCACCTCGACCCCCTGTGCCAGGCCCTGGCCGCGCTCCAGCCGGGCAGCCAGATCGTGATCAAGGACCACCGCGACGACCTGCGCCGGAAGGACGTGGCGGTGCGCCGCTGGGGTGGCGGCGCGGTCGATCCCGAGCAGGTGGTGGTGGTGCGCGAGCTGGGGGTGGCGCTGGAGGCGCGCCCCTGCGCCGGGCTGGCCACCGGCGTCTACGTCGACCAGCGCACCACCCGCGCCTGGCTGCGCCCCCAGGCGGCGGGGCGGCGGGTGCTCAACCTGTTCGCCTACACCGGGGCGTTCTCGGCCAGCCTGCTCGCCGCCGGGGCGGCCGCCGCCACCGACGTCGACCTCGCCGCGCCCTCGCTGGCGGTGGCCGCCGCCAACGCGCGCCTGAACGGGGTTGCGGAGCGCCACCGCAGCGTGCACGAGGACTGCCGGCGCTTCCTCGCCGCGCCCGGCGACGGCTTCGATGTGGTGATCGTCGACCCCCCCACCGCCGCCCAGGGCGGCGACGCCTGGGTGCTGCGCCGCGACTATCCCGGCCTGCTGCGACTGGCGTGGACCCGGGTGGCCCCCGGCGGGCTCCTGGTGGCCTGCTGCAACACCCTGCACGGCAAACCGTTCCCCCTTGAAGAAACGGTCGCGGCGCTGGGCGGAGCGGTGGTCGAGACGCCCGGCCCGGCGGACGACATCCCGCCCATGCGCGGCTTCCCCGAAGGCCGCCCCTGGCGGCTGGCGGCGGCGCGCAAGACCGCCGGCTGACGGCTCAGGGCCCGGGCTCCCCGCGCCCGGGAGGGTCGAGCGCCAGCTCGACCTGCGTGGGTCCTGGTCGAGCTGGCGCTCGCCCCTCCCGGCAAAGTCGAGGCCCTAACCGCTATTCGGCGCCGCGGGCGCGGCGGTAGTCGGCACCCCAGGAGCGCAGGGCGAGCACGATCGGCTCCAGCGAGCGGCCCAACGGGGTCAGGTCGTAGACCACCTGCGGCGGCGAGGCGGGAAGGACGGTGCGCAGCACCAGACCGTCGCGCTCCAGTTCGCGCAGCTGCAGGGTGAGCACCCGCTGCGAGCAGGCCGGCAGCAGGCGGCGCAGCTCGTGGTGCCGGCGCGGGGCGGCGAGCAGGCGGTAGAGCACCACCGCCTTCCAGCGGCCGCCGAGGACCTCCATGGCGGTCTCGACCGTGCAGCCGGAGCGCTGGCGCGGGACAGGAACCATGGCATCCCCTGGGAACAGGAATGTGCCTGCTGGGCGCAGCCGGCAACCGGTTAGGATGGCGGCATGCGCTGCTACGAGATCCGCCCCGGCCACTCCACCATCGTCGCCTGCGAGCGCCCCGCGCCCCGGCCCGGACCGGGCCAGGCGCTGGTGCGGGTGCGCGCGGTGTCGCTCAACTTCCGCGACCTGAGCATGGTGCGCCGTGCCGACCGCCTGCGGGGACCGCTGGTGCCGGCCTCGGACGGCGCCGGCGAGGTGGTGGCCTGCGGCGAGGGCGTGCAGGGCCTGGCGCCCGGCGCGCGCGTGGCGGCGGCGTTCTTCCCCGGCTGGGCCGACGGCCCCTTCCGCGGCGCCTACCACGGCCATGCCCTCGGCGGCAGCGCCGACGGCATGCTCGCCGAGGAGGTGGTGCTGCCGGCGGCGGCGCTGGTACCCATCCCCGACCGGCTGTCGTTCGCCGAGGCCGCCACCCTGCCCTGCGCCGGGGTGACCGCGCACCAGGCGCTGTTCGCCGGCGCGCCGCTGCCGCCCGGGCGCGCGGTGTCGCTGCAGGGCACCGGCGGGGTGTCGGTGTTCGCGCTGCAGTTCGCCCGCGCAGCCGGCTTGCGCGTGGCCATCACCTCCAAGGACGAGACCAAGCGCCGGCGCGCCCTCGCCATGGGCGCCGAACTGGCGCTCGACTACCGCGCCGAGGCGACGTGGGGCAGGGCGGTGCACGCCTGGGCGGGCGAGGGCGTCGACCTGGCGGTGGACGTGGGCGGCCCCGGCACCCTCGACCAGGCGGTGGCGGCGCTGCGCTACGGCGGGGAGGTGGCGCTGGTGGGCGTGCTCACCGGCTATGCCGGCCCGGTGGACACCTATGCCATCCTGCACAAGACCGCGCGCATCCGCGGCATCTACGTCGGACCGGTGGCGGCCCTGGCCGAGGTCGCGGCGCTGTGCGCGCGCCACGCCATCGCGCCGGTGATCGACCGCGTGCTGCCCTTCGCCCAGGCCGCCGCCGCCTACGACCACCTCGCCGGCGGCACCCACTTCGGCAAGGTGGTGGTCGCCCTCGACTGAAACCTTCAGCGCACCGCAGCGGCGCTGGCGCCCAGCCGCTCGCGCAGCTGCCACACCCGCACCCAGTCGACCTTGAACTCGTCGGGCAGGGCGCTGTCGTCGACCTCCTTGCCCGCCCAGCCGCCCATCTGCACGGTGAATTTGAGGCTGGCGGGCACCGATCCCACCCGCTCGTCGGCCCACGACCCGACCTCCTGGCCGTTGCAGTACCAGGTCAGCCGGCCGGGCTCCCACAGCAGGCCCGAGACGATCCAGCCGTCGGCATCGGGGGCGAAGTAGATGCGCGAGGTGCCGACCGAACGGTGGTCCTTGCCGTAGCCGTCCCAGTGCGCCGCGACATTGTGGCGGAACGGCCCGAAGCGGGTGCAATGCTCCATGATGTCGAATTCCATGCCGTCGACATCGGTGCTGCGCCGCCGGTTCTTGTCCGGGCTCGATCGCGCCGCCTCCCAGCGCGCCCGCCAGTCGCCGGCAGTCGCCGCCGCCCCCGCCAGCGGGCCGCGGTCGGGCATGGTCCAGAAGGCCGGCCACAGCCCGAGCGCGCGCGGCAGCTTCATGCGCGCCTCGGCGTAGCCGTAGCGCCACGACCACTTGTCGTAGCTGGTGATCACGCCGGTGGCGTAGTGCCGCTCGGGCCAGGCCGGGTTGTCATAGAGGTGCACGTCCTCCTTGGTGCAGCGGATGACCAGGTTGCCCTGGCGCACCTGCACGTTGCGTTCGACGTAGCATTGGAACTCGTAGGGGATCGGCCCGATCCAGGGCAGGCGCGGGGTCCAGCGGGCGAGGTCGAGGGCGCTGCCGTCGAAGTCCTCGGCCAGGGTCTGCACCCAGTCGCCGGGCACCGGCGGGCGGGTGCCCACCCACGCCGGCACCACCGCCGGGGCTCCCGCCGCGGCGGTCAGGCCGCTCCACTCCAGCGCGTCGCCGGCCTTGCCGCGCACCGTCAGCACCACCTTGCTGACCGCGTCGTTGACCAGCCCGGCGCTGGTCTGCTCGGTGGGGGCGCCGAGGAACTGGCCGCCCGCCTTGCCGTCCTTGGCCGGGGTCACCCCGCGCCAGGGCCGGGCGGCGGCGAAGGGCAGCAGCAGGTCGCGGCTTTCGCCCGCCGCCAGGGTGGCCTCGGCCACCGCCTGGTCGTCGGGAGCGCTGCCGATCAGGCGGCAGGTCACCGTCAGCGGGTTGGCGCCGGGATTGCGCAGGGCGCAGGTGGCCTGGCGGTAGTCGCGCAGGTCGTACGGCCGCGGCGGTCGCACGGTGACCTCGGCCTGGGCGGCGGCGAGGGTGATGCGGGCGGCACCGGCGCTGGCGGCCACCGTGGCGCCGCTGGCGCGCACCAGCTGGGGATCGACGCCGGCGGCGAACGACACCACCTGCGGCACCCCGGGCGGGCGCTTGGCCGCCACCGGGGTGGGGATGTTCGACGGCAGCGCCTGCTTGCCCACCGCGGTGAGCGAGCGCAGGCGCAGGCGGCTGCCAGGCCCCGGCTTGACGCCGTAGACCTGGACCCGGCCGACGCGGGCGGGATCGAGCGCGAAGCCGGCCTGGCCCCAGGAGCGGCCGAACACCACCGTCACCTTGCCCGACTTGCCGGGCTCGAGGCGGAGGTTCTCGCCATTCCAGTCGTTGGCTCCGCCCCCCTGCTGGTCCACGCGCAGGCCGATCTGCACCGGCGCCTGGCCGAGGTTGTCGATGACGGCCTCGATGCCGCCGGCCCCGGTCAGATCCCAGCAGGGGCCCGGCGGGCGGGTGGCGATGCCCGGCCAGGGGGCATCGGCGGCGAGTGCGAACTCGAGCCCGCCGCCTGCCAGGGTGATCGCCGCCGCCGCCGCATCCTGGCCGGTGGCCGTGACCCGCGCCAGGGCGTCGGCGGCGGCCGGATCGAACACCACCGGCAGGCGCGCCGCCGCCGGGGCGGCGCTGGTGGCCGGACTGGCGGGCGCCGCAGGCGAAGCCGTCGCCGGAATGGCCGGGGAGGCCACCGGGATCGGGGTGGGAGCGGTCGGCTGCACCAGCTTCGGGGTCTCGATGTGCTGCGGTCCGCAGCCCGCGACCAGGAGGGCGAGGACGGCGAGGCTGACGGGCGTGCGCATGGCGGCTCGGCGGTAGAGGTAGGTGAGGAGACGGATCAGGGCAGGGCCTGGGCGACCTTCAGATCGGCGAAGGTGCGCGGCTCGACGTGCCCGTCGAAGAACAAGGTCTGGGCCCGGGTGCCGTGGCGGGCGTAATTAGCGATGTAGTTCGCCAGGTTCTCCCACGGCGTCCAGAAGAACCAGCGCGGACAATCGGCGATGAACGGCCGTTCGCTGGGACGGCTCACGCTCGCCGCCGGCACCAGGTACGAACCATAGGTGTCGCACAGGTTGTAACCCGCACCCCCGGCCCCCCTGGTGAACAGGGTCTCGCCATAGCCGGTGGGCAGGGTGTAGGTGCCGGCCTGGATGCCGGCATCGCTCTTGTAGAAGGCGCTGGTGGGCCAGGACGGGCAGCCGCGGATCACCCGCCGGGAGCCCAGCGAGTTGGCGGTGGTCGTCTCTTCGACGTACGGAGCCAGCGCCGCCCACCAGTACGTGTAGCTGTTCACCGGGTTGAGGCACAGGATGTCGCTGCGGGTGGGCACCACCAGGCCCTCGTTATCCTCTTCGTAGGCGCGCGCGGCGAGCCCGATCTGGCGCAGGTTGCTGGCGCAGCGCGCGCCCTGGGCGGCGGACTTCACCAGCCCCACCGCGGGCAGCAGCATGCCGGCGAGGATGGCGACGATCGCCACCACCACCAGCAGCTCGATGAGCGTGAAGGCGCGGCGCATACCAGATCATACCTCCGCGAATGGCGCAGGTGGGGGCCGGGCCGGGGGACACAGGAGCAATTCCTCTGGTCCAGGTTAGCGTGGGGCATGGCCAGGAACGACCCCGAGGACGCCTGGAGCCTGCTCGCCGGCCTGCGCTGCCGCGGCGTGCGCCACCTCGCCGGCTACGGCCGGGCGTGGGAATCCTGGGGCGTCCATTACCACTCGGTGCCGAGCGTGGTGCTGGGCCTGGCCGGCATCACCCTGCTCGATGTCGCCGAGGGGCGCATCCTGCCCCTCGCCGCCGGCGAGGCGGTGCTGATCGACCCGTGGGTGTGGCACATCCACCGCGCCCCCAACCCGGGCGGGGTCGGCCTGCTGATCGGCCGCATCGGCGCCGTCGCCGACCTCGAAGTCTGGCGCAGCGACGGCACCTGGTACGGCGAGACGCCGCTGGCCGGCCTGCCCATCGCCGGCCTCGCCGAGCCCGGAGATGACTGCGCGGCGGGGGACCGCCTGATCGCCGCCCTCGCCGGCCGCCGGCCGCAACCCCGCCACGTGCCGTTGCCGGTGCAGCGCATGAGCTCGTTCATCTGGCGCATGCGTACCCAGCCGGTCAGCGCCGCGGAGGTGCTGGCCGCCAGCGGCCTGGGTTACGCCGCGGCGCATGAGGCCTTCGTGCGCCGCTTCGGCGAGACCCCCAAGCAGTACCTGCTGCGCACCCGCCTGGAGCTGGCCCGCCACCTGCTGCGTGGCGGGGTGCCGCTGGCGGAGGTGTGGGGCCAGGCCGGCTTCACCTCGCGCGCCGACCTCTCGCGCCGCTTCCGCCTGGCCTACGGCCTGCCGCCGCTGGCCTGGCTGGTGCGCAGCACGGACGGACCGTCGCCTGGCAGGGCATGAACCCTGCTGCAGGCGGCCGGACCGGCGCTATGCCTGCCCCATGCGCCTGTCCCCCCTCCTGCTCGCCATCGCCGCCATGAGCCACGCCGCCGAACCCGCCACCGCCGCTGCCGCCGCCGATCCCCAGCGCCTCGACCCCAACTTCGCGGTCAGCCAGCCGGGCAGCGAGCTGCTGTGGTACGACGCCGCCCAGCTCACCGTCGCCGGCCAGGGCTGGCCGCGCAGCGGGCTGAAGCGCACCTTCGACCGCCTGCCCGGCCGGGCCGAGGCGCTGGTGCGCCCGGAGGTGTGGTCGCTCAGCCGCCACAGCGCCGGCATCGAGATCCGCTTCCAGAGCGACGCCGGCGAGATCGGCGCACACTGGAAGGTGCTCAACAAGGGCCTGGCGATGGACCACATGCCCGCCACCGGCATGAGCGGCCTCGACCTCTACCTGCGCCACGATGGGGCGTGGCGCTGGGTCGGGGTGGGGCGCCCCAAGGAGAGCCCGGTCAACCTGGTGAAGCTCGCCAGCATCCCGGCCAAGGGACTGCGCGACTACCGGCTCTACCTGCCGCTCTACAACGGCACCGAGGAGCTCCAGCTGGGGGTGCCCAAGGGTGCGGTGCTGCGCGCCGTCCCGCTGCCGCCCGGCAAGCCGGTGGTGGTCTATGGCACCTCGATCGTCCAGGGCGGCTGCGCCTCGCGCCCGGGCATGGCCTACACCGCCATCCTCGGGCGCTGGCTGGATGTGCCGGTGATCAACCTCGGCTTCTCGGGCAATGGCCGCGCCGAACCCGAGGTGGCCGCGCTGGTGGCCGAGATCGATGCCGCCGCCTTCGTGCTCGACCCCCTGCCCAACCTCACCGATGCCCAGGTCAAGGAGCGCATGGCGCCGTTCATCGCCACCCTGCGCGCCAGGCACCCGCAGACGCCCATCGTGCTGGTCGAGAACATCACCTACCAGCACGCCTGGGTGGGCGGCGGGGTCAACGCCCGGTCGAGCAAGAACAACGCCCTCAAAGCGATCGCCGAGCCGCTGATGAAGGCGGATCCGCTGCTCAGCTATGTCCCCGGCGAGACCCTGCTCGGCGACGACAGCGAGGCCACCGTGGACGGCACCCATCCCACCGACCTCGGCTTCCTGCGCATGGCCGAGGCCATCCGCCCGGCGCTGGCCAAGGCGTTGGCGCGATAGCGCCTAGCCTGTTGATGGTGTATGGTTGGAGGTTGGCGGTTGGCGGTTGGCGCACAGCCGGCGCACGGCGAAACCATCAACCATCAACAGGCGACCCCGCTGTTCGCCAACCCCTCACGCCAGCCGCGGCTCCAGCGCCTCGCTCGGGGCGCTGGGGGCGGCGGGCTTGCTCTCGGCGGCCTTGGCCGCCTCCTCGGCGGTCACCGCCACCGTCGAGCGGCGCGGCGGCAGCTCGCCGCCGGCCATCAGCAGGCGCACCTGGGCAGCATCCAGCGTCTCGTGCTCGAGCAGGGCCTTGGCGATGCGCTCCATCTCGCCGCGGTGCGACTCGATCAGGGTGCGGGCGCGGGCGTACTGGGCGTCGATCAGTGCGCGGACCTCCTCGTCGAGTTCGCGCCGCGTCTGCGAGCTGACCGCGATCACCGACTCCTCGCCCATGAACCCGTCGCGGTTCTCGGTGTACTTCAGCGGCCCCATGCGTTCGCTCATGCCCCATTCCAGCACCATGCCGCGCGCGATCTTGGTGGCGCGCTGGATGTCGTTGGAGGCGCCGCTGGTGATCTCGTGGCAGAAGATCTCCTCGGCGATGCGCCCGCCGAAAAGGATGCACATCTCGCCTTCGAGTCGCGTCTTGGAGTGGGTATGGCGGTCCTCGGTCGGCAGGTACATGGTCGAGCCGAGGCTGCGCCCGCGCGGGATGATGGTGACCTTGTGCAGGTCGTCGGCGCCCTCGACCAGCACCTGGAGCAGGGCGTGGCCGGCCTCGTGGTAGGCGGTGTTGACCCGCTCGTGCTCGGGCATGGCCCGGCTGCCGGTCTTCTTCTCGCGCCCGAAGGCGACGCGGTCGCGGGCGTATTCCAGATCCTTCTGCGTGACCACCTCCTGGTCGGTGCGGGCGGCGTGGAGGGCGGCCTCGTTGATCATGCTCTCGAGGTCGGCGCCGCTGAAGCCGGGGGTGCCGCGCGCCACCACCATCAGGTCGACATCCTTGCCCATCTTCACCTTGCCGGCATGGACGTTGAGGATCTGTTCGCGCCCGGCGATGTCGGGCAGGGCGACGTGGATGTGGCGGTCGAAGCGCCCGGGGCGCAGCAGGGCGGGGTCGAGCACGTCGACGCGGTTGGTGGCGGCGATCACCACCACCTTGTCGGTGGAGGAGAAGCCGTCCATCTCGACCAGGATGGCGTTGAGGGTCTGCTCGCGCTCGTCGTGGCCGCCGCTGTGCATGCCCTGGCCGCGCCGGCGCCCGACCGCGTCGATCTCATCGATGAAGATGATGCAGGGCGAGTTCTCCTTGGCCTGGGCGAAGAGGTCGCGCACGCGGCTGGCGCCCACGCCCACGAACATCTCGACGAAGTCGGAGCCGGAGATGGAATAGAACGGCACGTCGGCCTCGCCGGCGATGGCCTTGGCGAGCAGGGTCTTGCCGGTGCCGGGCGAGCCCACCAGCATCACCCCGCGCGGGATGCGTCCGCCGAGCTTCTGGAACTTCTTGGGGTTCTTGAGGAAGGCGACCAGCTCCTCGACCTCCTCGCGCGCCTCGTCTATGCCGGCGACGTCCTTGAAGGTCTTGCCGGTCTTGCCCTTGGTGATGAGCTGGGCGCGGCTCTTGCCGAACGACAGCACGCCGCCCCCCTGGCCCATGCGGCGGAACACGAAGAAGTAGAGCAGGCCGAAGATCAGCAGCAGGGCGAGCAGGCTGGGCATCATCTGCTGCAGCGCGCTCGGCGGCGGGGTGCCCTCGATCTCGATGCGCACCTTGGCCGGGGCGCCCTCGGCCGACTTGGGCTCGGCGTCGGCCTTGGCGTTCCACGCCGTGACCGCCTCCATCATCTGCTTTTCGGCCTCCTGGCCGCGCGGCCCGGGGTAGAACACCCGGTAGGTCTGGCGCCCGACCGCTCCCGCCGGCTCGACCTGCACGAATTCCGGCCCGGGACGGATCTTCACCACCTTGCCGTCATGGATGTTCTGCAGGAAGCGGCTCCAGCTCGGCTCGTCATGGTCGATGTTGTGCACCAGCATGAAGGTGAGCAGCAGCACCCCGAGCAGGATGAGCATGATCATCATCAGGCCGCGCGGCTTCTGCGGCTGGGCGGGCGGGGTGGGCTCGGACATGGGGTGGCGCTTCTTCCGCGCGGCACCCTAGGGCGGCGCGCACAGCGGCCAAGTGAATCCGCTGCAGGATCCCCGCCCGACCATACGCTGCGCGCAACGAGGGCGGCCCGGCCATTCGCCAGGCGCGCTTGACTGCCCGGCTGCCGATCCCTACGAGGGTGCGGTCAAACCCCTATACCCGGAGACATCATGACCCTCGTCCAGAAGAAGGCCCCCGACTTCAAGGCCACCGCCGTCCTGCCCGACCTGTCCTTCAAGGACATCAAGCTCAGCGACTACAAGGGCAAGTGGGTGGTGCTGTTCTTCTACCCCCTCGACTTCACCTTCGTCTGCCCCACCGAGATCCTCGCCTTCTCGGACCGCATCAAGGACTTCCAGGCGGTCGGCGCCGAGCTGCTGGGGGTGTCGGTCGACAGCCACTTCAGCCACCACGCCTGGCTCAGCCAGGACCGCAAGCAGGGCGGCATCAAGGGCCTGACCTACCCGCTGGTGGCCGACACCACCAAGGCCATCGGCCGCGACTACGGCGTGCTGATCGAGGAGGCCGGCATCGCCCTGCGCGGCCTGTTCATCATCAACCCCGAGGGCGTGGTCGAGGCCGCCACCGTGCACAACCTGCCGGTCGGGCGCTCGGTCGACGAGACCCTGCGCGTGATCAAGGCCTTCCAGTTCGTCGCCAAGCACGGCGAGGTCTGCCCGGCCAACTGGTCGGAAGGCAAGCCCACCATGAAGGCCGACCCCAAGGGCGCCCAGTCCTACTTCAACAAGAACGGCTGATCCCCGTCCCTTGCGGATGCTGCGACGGCCCTGGCGGCGACGCCAGGGCCGTCCTGTTTTTCCCGCCTGGCGCAGCCAGCATGCGGCCATGCCGAGCATCGCCCCCGACGCCACCCTGCCGCTGACCTGCACCCGCGAGGGCGCCTGCTGCTTCGGCCCCCAGGTGTGGATCAACCCCTGGGAACTCGCGGTGCTGGCGCGCGGCCTCGACCTGGAACCGCGCCTGGCGCGCCAGCGGCTCACCGACCTCGGCGGCCTGCACCTGCGCCACGACGGGGCGCTCGACGCCGCCGGGCGCACCGCCTGCGCCCTCTACCGTCCCGGCCACGGCTGCAGCGCCCACGCCCAGCGCCCGCTCGCCTGCCGGCTGTTCCCGCTCGGACGGGCACGTCTGGACGGGCGCCCGGTCTACCACCACGACCCTGCCGGCCTGCCCTGCCTGGCCCGCTGCCCGAACGTGACCAGCCTGCCGCACCTGACCGTGGCCGCCTACCTGCGCGGCCAGCAGGTCGACCTGCACGAGGCCGCGCACGACGCCTACGCCGCCCGCTGCTACGGCCTGGTGCTGGCGGCGGCCACCATCGCCCGCCTGGAACCCGGCCAGCGCGCGGGTCTGCTGGCCGCCTTCGCCCAGCTGTCCGCCCTGTCCCCTGCCGACCGCGCCGCCCTGCCCGGCCCGGGCTGGACCGACGTGCTCACCCTGCTGCCGGCCGAGGCCCCGCTCGGCCAGCCGGCCGAGGCCGCACGCCAGCACGCCGAGGCGATCGCCGCCGCCATCGCCACCCGCCACCGCGACGACCTGCAGGCGGCCGGCCGCGCCTACCTCGGCCTGGCCCTGCGCCTGGCCCCGGCGGTGGGCGCCGACGCGGGCGCGATGCGCTCCCTGCTGGAGGAGAACTCGCGGTAGTCGGCGCAGGTGATGGTTGATGGTTGACCAGCGCGCCGCCAAGTGGCTATCCGTTGCCCACCGGTTCACCCGGCGAGTGAACGGCAACAGCGCGGCAACAATCAACCATGAACCAACAACCGCCAGGCAGGGTCGCCCGCAAACGACTGTACCCCGGCACGGGGCCGGGGTACAGGTGGTCGCCGAAACGACGGGCAGGGATCAGCGCTTGCTGAACTGGCAGCCGCGGCGGGCCTTGTGCAGGCCGTACTTCTTGCGCTCGACCTTGCGCGAGTCGCGGGTGAGCAGGCCGTGGCGGCGCAGGTGCGCCTCGCTGGCGGGCTCTGCCTTGATCAGGGCGCGGGACACGCCGAGCAGGATGGCGCCGACCTGGCCGGTGATGCCACCGCCGTCGACGTTGACGAACACGTCGAAACGGCCCTTGGTCTCGGACACATCGAACGGGGTCTGCACCAGCTTGCGCAGGCGTTCGACACGCACGAAATCGTCGAGGGTGCGCTCATTGATGGTGATGGCACCAGTACCAGGAGCGAGACGGACGCGGGCCACGCTGGTCTTGCGACGACCGAGACCCCAGATGTAGGACTTCGCCATGAACGTTCTGCTCCAGTGGCAGGTGTGGACGGAGCATGCCAGCTCCGCGCAGGGGACGCGCAAGATAGTGGCTTTATCAGGCCGTCAAGATGGCGGTCGGGCGGCAGACCGGCGGTGGCCGCGACCTGGTGCCGAACCCCCTCGCAGCCCCGCCCTCGACGCATTTCCGGCCCATCCGGCACCTCCGAGGGTCCGCTCCGCGACCCGCCTTCGACCCCCTTTCCTTGACAGATCCCCCTATCACACATAGTTTTGCCCGATCAAAATGCCGTCTGCCGCCACCGCCTATTTCCTTGGTATCGACGTCTCCCGCTCCGGTCTGGGCCTGGTCCTGGTCTCGGGCGATGGCAGCACCGTCGAGCCCCTCCGTCGCGCCTATGGCGGCGACGATCCCGTCGCCGATCCCCAGGACTGGTGGCGCGCCGCCCGCACCGGCATCAAGGAGCTGCTGCGCCGCACCAAGCTGCGCGCCGACCAGATCCGCTGCATCGGCGTGACCGGCGACGAGGCCTGCGTGGCGCTCGACAAGGCGGGCAAGGCCCTCGCCCCCGCCGCCCTCGGCCCGGATCCGCGCGCCGAGGCCCAGGCCAAGCAGGTCCAGGCCCGGGTCGGCACCCGCAACCTGCTCAACCTCGCCGGCTGCATGGCCTCGACCACCGCCATGGCGCCCAAGCTGCTGTGGCTGCGCGACAACGAGAAGCGCGCCTGGCACGACCTGCATTACGCGCTCTCGGCCAAGGACTTCATCCGCTACCGCCTGACCGAGACGGTGGCCACCGACGCCTGCGAGGCGAGCGCCACCCTGCTCTACAACCCGCGCACCCGTTCGTGGTCGCGGCAGCTGATGACCCTGCTCGAGATCAATCCGGACTGGCTGCCGGCGGTGGGCAACGCCACCGCCCTGTCGGGACGGGTGACCGAGGCGGCGGCGCGCGAATCCGGCCTCTCGCCCGGCACCCCGGTGGTGACCGGCGCGGCCCACGCCGCCGCCCTCGCCATCGCCACCGGCGCCACCGGCCCCGGCCACGGCGTGATCGAGCTCGGCGGCCCCGGCGCCCTGTTCATCCCGGTGGCCGAGGTCCCGCGCGAACTGCAGGGCCGACTGGCGGTGACCTGCCACGCCCTGCCCGGCTCGTGGGCGCTGGCCGCCAGCGAACTCGCCAGCTCCGCCGCCATCGACTGGCTGGCCGAGCACATCACCACCGCCGAGTCCTCGGCCGCGCGCCGCGCCGGCCGCGACCCCCTCGACGCCCTCTCCGAACTCGCCTCCGAGATCCCCCCGGGCGCCGACGGCCTGATGTACCTGCCCCCGGCGGGCGGCTTCCCCGGCGGCCTGCTCGGCATCAACCGCCGCCACGGCCGCGGCCACATGGCGCGGGCGATCATGGAGGGCGGGGCCCTGGCGGTGCGCCAGCTGGTGACCATCCTGGGCGAGATCCGCCGCGCCCCCGAGCACCTGGTGGTGGCCGGTCCCGGCGCCAGCAGCGCGCTGTGGTGCCAGATCCTGGCCGACGCGCTCGGGCGCGACATCCACGCCGTCACCGTGCCGGAAGCGGCGGCGGTGGGCGTGGCCGCCCTGGCCTCGGTCGCGGTGGGCACGCACAAGAACCTCGACGACGCCGTGCACCGCATGGTCAAGCGCCGCCAGAGCTACCATCCGCGCAAGGCGGCGATCGAGGCCTACGCCGCCATCGCCCCCGCCCTCAGCCGTCTGCAGGGCGCGATCCAGCCCGCCCAGCCGGTGACCACCGCCCTGGTGGCCAACGACAACGAGGCCTGAGCCATGCGCGGCAGCCTGGTGGTCCTGCATATCGTGCTCGCGGTGGTGGTGGTGGCGGCGCTCTGCCGCCAGCTCGGCCTGCGCGCCGGCGCGGTGAGCGAGGTGCGCGCCCAGGCCCAGGCCGACCGCAGCGAGACCCAGCGCATGCAGCGCGAGATGGACCTCCAGCGCAACCTGCTGGGCGCCCTGCGCGCGCAGGATCCCTACGTGGTGGAACTGCTCGCCCGTGAACGCCTGGGCTACGCCCGCCCCGGTGAACTCGCCCCCCCGCCGGCACCAGTGGTTGACAGTCCGGCGCCTTCCCGTAACTAGTTCCTCCCTCCCACGGGGCGTAGCTCAGCTTGGCTAGAGCGCTGCGTTCGGGACGCAGAGGTCGCAGGTTCAAATCCTGTCGCCCCGACCAAAAGAAATCAGCCCGCCGTAAGGCGGGCTGATTTCTTTTGGTCGGGACGACAGGATTCCCACCTGCAACCCCCGTCCGTCCGGACGCAAAGGGAAACGAGGGAATCCGGCGCAGCCGGATGCGAGCCCCCGTAAGGGGGGTCGCACCGAGTGCCGGCGCGGGCTTGACCCGCGCCTGTAACCCGGCGCAACCGCACTGGCGCTGTCAACCACACCCGGCAAGGGCGAAAGCCCAAGCCGGCAAACCGGCGCAACCGCACTGGCGCCGTCAACCACACCCGGCAAGGGCAAAAGCCCAAGCCGGCAAACCGGCGCAACCGCACTGGCGCCGTCAACCACACCCGGCAAGGGCGAAAGCCCAAGCCGGCAAACCGGCGCAACCGCAACGGCGCCGTCAACCACACCAGCCCCAAGGAGCAAGGCCGGAAAATGGCAGCCCCTTCCACCTCGACAGAGCCACTTCTGCCCCGGGACCATGGCAGCGTCACCGCGGCCTCGACGTGGGCGTCGACGCTCCGACAGAGCCCTCCCCCGCCCTCTCCCAGGAACGCTCCTCCGGCTGGCCGCAGCCGCCGTGACTACCTCCCCACCGCCATCCCCGCCAGTTCATGCAGCACCGCCCGGGTGCGATAGACGCCCACATCATCAGGCACCAGCCACACCGGCGACCACCCCGGCACCTCGCCGCGCCGGTCGGCGCTCACCGGCACCGGGTCCAGCCCCTGCGCGCGGCACAGGCGCAGGGCACGCGGCATGTGCCAGGCCGAGGTCACCAGGCCGATGCGCGTCCAGCCCTCCTTGCGCACCAGTTCCGCGTAGGCCGCCACCTCTTCTCGGGTGATGCGTCCGGTATCCAGGGTGCGCACCGCCCCGGCGGGAACTCCCAGCGCCACCAGGATCCCGGCGGTGTCCTGCGCCAGGCTGCGCGTCTCCTGCATGCCGGGGATGGTGATGCCCGATACCACCACCACCTTGGTCCGGCCGGCATGCCAGCACTCGGCGGCGGCGCACACCCGGTCGCCGGCATCGCTGAGCTGGGGACGAAGCGGGCTTTCCCCGGTGCCGCCGCCAAGCACGAACAGCGCCTCCAAGGTCGGGACCTCGGCCGGGGCCACCAGGGTCACCGAGCCCTCGACACGCGCTGTCAGCCAGCCGCTGAACCAGCGGCTGCCCGCCAGCCCCAGGCCGAGGAACAGCAGCCACGCCAGCAGCGCCGGCAGCACCTGGCGGCGCCACACCAGCAGCACCGCGAGCAGGGCCAGGCCGCACCATAGCAGCCCCACCGGCAGCACCAGCCGGCCGACCATCTTCTGGGTCACCAGGTCGGTGACCGCCAGCCAGCCCACCACCGCCATCGCCAGCCCCGGCGCCAGCCAGCCGGTCCAGCGCTTGCCGCGCCGCCACTGCACCGCGGCGCGCACCACGGCGAAGAGCAGGGCGGCGAGGGCGATGCAGGCGGGGAAGGAGTCCATGGGCCGGGATTCCATCGCATACCCAGCCACCGCAACCGGCGGTTGCGGTCGGCGCCAGCGCTCCAGCATCCCGCCGCCATGGCCACGGTGGCGGTGATCGGTGCGGGCGCGGTCGGGCAGTTCTATGGCGCCCAGGCGGCCTGGGCCGGCCATGAGCTGCGCCTGCTCGCGCGCCGCGATGCCGATCTGCTGGAACGGCGCGGCCTGGTGCTGCGCCAGGCCCCCACCGACCAGGTCGCCAGCACCGCCGCCCACACCGCGCTGACCATCCCGCCCGACCGCCTGCGGGTGTGCCGGCGGCCGGAGGACCTGCGCGCCGGCGGCGACCCCGACTGGATCTGGCTGGCGACCAAGCTGGTGGACCTCGATGCGGTGGCGGACCTGGTGGCGCCGGCCTGCGGCCCGCGCACCCGGGTGGTGGTGCTGGGCAACGGCCTGGGCGCCGAGGACCACCTCGCCCGCCGGCTGGATCCCGACCGCCTGTTCGGCCTGCTCTGCTTCGTGTGCATCAACCGCCTGGCCGACGGCAGCGTGGTCCACCTCGCCCATGGCCGGGTGGCGGCCGGGCACTTCCGCGAGGACCCGGGCGAACGCGCCGCCCTCGCCGCCCTGGTGCGCTCCTGCGGCATCGCCTGCGACGAGCCCGCCTGCCTGCTCGAGGCGCGCTGGCGCAAGCTGGTGTGGAACGTGCCCTACAACGGCCTCTGCACCCGGCACGACCGCACCACCGAGCACATCACCGGGACGCCGGCGCTGCGAGCGGAATCCCGCGCCCTGATGGCCGAGGTGATCGCCACCGCCAACGCCGACCTCGCCGCCCATGCGCGCAGCGAGCACATCGAGGCGGCCTGGGCCGACGAGCAGGAGCGCCGCACCCTGGAGATGGGCGCCTACGCCCCCAGCACCCTGCTCGACCTGCGCGCCGGCCTGCCCCTGGAGCTGGCGCTGATCATCGCCGAACCCCTGCGCCGGGCCCGCCACCTGGGAGTGCCCAGCCCGGCCCTGGAGCGGCTGGCGGCCGGGCTCGGGGTTGCCGGCTGAGCCCGGCCGCTTATCTCTTCAGCCCATCGGAGACGCCATGAGCAATCCCATCCTGACCGACACCGTGTGGGGCCGCATGGCCAAGGAGGAGGACGCCGCCCGCGGCGACGTCATGACCGTCAGCGGCGCGGTCGACAAGACGGTGATCCTGACCGTGGTGCTGCTCGGCGCGGTGACCGGCATGTGGATGAAGTTCTGGCACCATGGCAGCCCGGTGCTGGGCGAGTTCCTGTGGTGGGGCGTGGGCGGCATGGTGGTGGCCCTGCTCGCGGTGCTGGTGTCGATGTTCGCCCCCCGCATCGCCATGTGGACCGGGCTGATCTACGCCGTCGCCGAGGGCGTCTTCCTCGGCGCCCTGACCATGGTGGTCCATCATCAAGGCCACGCCCGCCTTCACCCGCGGGGTGATGATCGCCACCGCCGGGCTGTTCCTCGGCACCGCGGTGCTGTTCCTGCTCGGCATGTTCGGCATCGGCGGCGGCATCACCGGCGCCCTCTACGGCAACGGCTGGATCGGCATCGGCTTCTCGGTGCTGTGCATCGGCCTCGCCGCCCTCAACCTGGTGATCGACTTCCATTTCATCGAGGAGGGCGCCAACAACCAGCTGCCCAAGCACATGGAATGGGTCGCCGGATTCGCCCTGCTGACCACCCTGGTGTGGCTGTACATCGAGATCCTGCGCCTGCTGATGAAGCTGAAGTCCGAGGACTGACGCCCATCCCAGCCAGATCCCCTGCGACGCCCGGGCGCTTCCACGCCCGGGCGTTTCCGTTGTATACTCCCCCATGCTCCCCGACGCCGCCATCGTCCTGCCCAAGCTGGCCACCGCCGCAGCCCTCGGGCTGCTGGTGGGGCTGCAACGCGAGCGCGCCCATGTGCAGGTGGCGGGCTTCCGCACCTTCACCTTCATCCCGGTGTTCGGCCTGGTCTGCGCCCTGCTCGCTGCCCCCCTGGGGGCGTGGGTGGTGGTGGCCGGCCTGGCCGCGGTGGTGACCCTGTTCGTGCTCGGCAACCATATGATGCCCGCCGAGCACGCCCAGCCGGGCATCACCACCGAGATCGCCGGGGTGCTGATGTTCGGCCTGGGCGCCTGGCTGGCCTTCGGGTCGGCCACCGTGCCGGTGGTGGTCACCGGCGCGGTGGTGCTGCTGCTGCACCTCAAGAAACCCCTGCACGAGTTCGCCCACCGCATCGGCGAGCGCGATTTCAGCGCCATCCTGCAGTTCGTGCTGATCTCGCTGGTGATCCTGCCCATCCTGCCGGACAAGGCCTATGGCCCCTTCCAGGTGCTGAACCCGCACGAGATCTGGCTGATGGTGGTGCTGATCGTCACCCTCAGCCTGGGCGGCTACCTGCTCGCCAAGGCCTTCGGCGCACGCGCCGGCACCATCCTCGGCGGGGTGCTGGGCGGCATCGTGTCCTCCACCGCCACCACCGTCAGCTACGCCCGCCGCACCCGCACCGCGCCCGGGGGCGAGACCGCAGCGGCGCTGGTGATCCTGATCGCCAGCACCATCGCCTTCGCCCGCTTCATCGCCCTGGTGATGGCGGTCGCACCGCAGCAGGCCGGCCAGATCATGCCGCCGCTGGCGGCGATGGGCGGAGTGATGGCGCTGGTGACCCTGACCCTGCTGCCCGCCCTGAGCCATGCCCAGAGCCCCACCGAGGTGACCGGCAACCCGGCCGAGCTGAAGACCGCGCTGGTGTTCGGCGCCCTGTATGCGGTGGTGATCCTGCTGGTGGCGGTGGCCAACGCCTGGCTCGGCAATGGCGCGCTCTACCTGGTGGCGGTGATCTCGGGCACCACCGACATGGACGCCATCACCCTCTCCACCGCCCGCCTGATGGACCGCGGGCAGATCAATGCCGAGCTCGGCTGGCGCATCATCCTGGTGGCGGCCCTGGCCAACATCGCCTTCAAGGGCGGGCTGGCGGTGGTGATGGGGTCGCGGGCCCTGGCCTGGCGGGTGGTGGCGGCCTTCGCCGTGGCCCTGGCCGGGGGTGGAGGAATCTGGCTGTTTTGGCCATAATGACATCTTTATTTTGTTGATAATGTCATTTTGATTCATTACTTGGGTGCGGGCGTGCTCCAGCCGCCGCACCGTCGCAAGATCTAATTGGCACGCTCTTGGCAATTAGTGGGTCGTAACAACCCACTTGCCAGGAGCCAGCCATGCTCATCTCCCTCACCTCCCCCTGGACCGCGCAGCGTTCGCTCGACCGCTGGTTCGACCACGCCTTCCAGGCCCTCGACCAGGTCCGTCGCGCCACCGACGACAGCGTACCGGTCAACGTCTGGCACGACGATGCCACCGTGGTGGTGACCGCTGCGGTGCCCGGTCTGACCCCGGAGCGCCTGGAAGTCGGGCTGTCGGAGTCGGTCCTGACCATCGCCGGCGCCATCGAGGACGCCCCCGCGGCCGAGGGCGCCTGGGTGCGTCGCGAGCGCACCGCCGGGCGCTTCGAGCGCGCGGTCGAGCTGCCCTGGCCGGTCGATGCCGAGCGCATCGAGGCCCGGCTCAAGGACGGCATCCTCACCGTGGCCTGCCCGCGGTCCGCCAGCGACCGCCCTCGCACCATCCAGGTCAAGGCCGCCTGACCCCCTGAACCATCAACGCAGACGAGGACAATCGCCATGTTCAGCTTCTTCAACCGCGCCCCCGCCACCTGCAGCGACACCGCCTGCGCCGCTCCCGGCCAGGCCGCCCAGACCACCGCCGAGGCCCGGCCCCGGCGCACCGCGGTGCCGGCGGTGGACATCCGCGAAACCCCCGCGGCGGTGGTGCTCACCGCCGACATGCCCGGGGTCGACCAGTCCGGGGTCGAGGTCAGCGTCGAACGCGGGGTGCTGACCCTGCGCGGCCGCACCGGCCTCGCCGACCCCGGCAAGCTGCGCCCGC
>JAKLKR010000065.1 GCA_023150565.1 Planctomycetota bacterium | reverse complement strand
CCTACGACGTCCCGGCCGCGCCGGCGCTGCGCCTGGACACCGCCGACGGCGACACCGCCCGCCACCTGGCCGCGCTGGAGGACTGCTTGCGGCGCGCCTGCGCGCCCGGAGAACCCCGCCCATGCCGGTGATCTGGGCGCTGTCCGACCTCCATCTGTCCCTCAGCGGGGCCAAGCCGATGGACGTGTTCGGCGACCACTGGGAGCGCCACCATGAGCGCATGGCCGCGGCCTGGGACGCCCAGGTGGGCCAGGACGACATCGTGCTCACCCCCGGCGACTTCAGCTGGGCGATGAAGGCCCCGGAGGCCGCCGCCGACTTCGCCTGGCTGGCCCAGCGCCCGGGCTGGAAGGTGCTGGTCAAGGGCAACCACGACTACTGGTGGCCATCCAGCCACGCCAAGATGGCGCAGCTGGTGCCGCCGCGTACCTGCGCGCTCAAGAAGAACGCCTGCCGCATCGGCGCGGTCGGCATCTTCGGCGTGCGCGGAGGCGATTTCGCCCCGCTCACCCGCTACGGTGACAAGCGCAGCCAGGAGGAGGTCGACGCCTGGCTGGCGCGCGAAGAGGCCGAGCTGCGCGCATCCATCGCCCATCTCGACCAGCTCGACGCCGCCGCTGGGGTACCGCGCGGGCTGCGCATCTGCCTGTTCCACTACCCGCCCATCCCGCCCGGGCGCCAGTCCAGCCGCTTCACCCGGGTGATCGAGGAGGCGGGGGCGTCGCACTGCGTCTACGGCCACCTGCACGGCCGGGAGGTGGGCGCGGCGCGGGTCGAAGGCGTGATCAACGGCGTGGCCTACCGCTGCGCCAGCTGCGACCTGCTCGGCTTCGCGCCGGAGCGGATAGCGGAATTCTGAGCGTCAGGACCCCAGGCGGGTGACCGCCTCGGGCGCGATCGCGGCCTCGAACTCGGCCGCGGTCATCAGGCCGCGGGCGGCCAGCTCGTCGGCCAGGCTGCGGCGGTTGGCGCGGGCGGCGGCGGCGGCCTCGGCCGCGGCATGGTAGCCGATGCGGCCGGCCACCGCGGTGGCGGCGGCGGTGGTGCCGCGCACCTGGGCGGCGCAGCGCGCCAGGTCGGCTTCGATGCCGCCCAGGCAGCGCGTGGCCAGCAGGTTGCAGGCGGCGGTGAGCAGGTCGATCGACGACAGCAGGCGGTCGGCCACCAGGGGCATGAACGGGTGCAGTTCCAGCGAGCCGTGGGTGAGCGCCAGGGTGATGGCGGCATCGTCGGCGATCGCCTGCATCGCCGCCTGCGCCACCGCCTCGGGGATCACCGGGTTGACCTTGCCGGGCATGATCGAGGAGCCGGCCTGGAGCGCGGGCAGGCGGATCTCGCCCAGCCCGGCGTCCGGGCCGGAGGACATCCAGCGCAGGTCGCCGCAGATCTTCACCAGGGTGGTGGCGAGGGCCTTGAGGATGCCGCTGACCTCGGCGATTGCGTCCTGGTTGGCGGTGGCGTCGACCAGGTTCTCGGAGCGCGCCAGGGGCAGGCCGGTGTTGGCGCGCAGCTGGTCGGTGGCGCGGAAGATGAACTGGCGCGGGGCCCCGGCGCCGGTGCCGATGGCGGTGCCGCCGAGGTTGACCACGCGCAGCCGCTCCTCGCACTTGTAGACCCGCCAGCGGTCGCGCGCGAGCACGTCGGCGCAGGCGCCGAAGCTGCGTCCGAGGGTGGTGAGCACCGCGTCCTGGCATTCGGTGCGTCCGACCTTCACCACCTGGGCGAAGCGTTTCTCCAGCGCCTGGAAGCCCTCCTGGGCGGCGATCACCGCCTGCTCCAGGGCCTTGAGCCCGCGCAGGGCCGCCACCCGCAGGGCGGTGGGGTAGGTGTCGTTGGTGCTCTGGTGGCGGTTGACGTGGTCGAGGGGGTCGCAGGCGGCGTAGTCGCCCAGCGGCCGGCCGAGCAGCTGGAGCGCGCGGTTGGCCAGCACCTCGTTGACGTTCATGTTGGTCGAGGTGCCGGCCCCGCCCTGCAGGGCGTCGACCACGATGTGGCGGTCGAGCTGGCCGGCGGCCAGCTCGCGGCAGGCCAGGGCCAGGGCCTCGGCCAGTGCCGGTTCGAGGTGGCCGAGCTCGCGGTTGACCTGGCAGCAGGCCAGCTTGACCTCGCCGAAGGCGTGCACCAGGCCGCGGTGCACCGGGCGTCCGCTGAGCGGGAAGTTGGCCAGCGCGCGCTCGGTGTGGATGCCCCACAGCGCGTCGGCCGGGACAGCCAGCTCGCCCAGGGAGTCGTGTTCGCTGCGCGTGGCCATGGCCGGACGGTCTAGAAGTACAGGTCGCGGGCGTCGCTGGTGCGGATCAGCTCCAGGCGGCGCTCGACCTCGCCCTTGAGCTTGGCGTCCTCGATCTTGGCCAGCTCGCTGGCGATCAGCGCCTGGCCCTTGGCGCGGGTCTCGGGCGGGGCGTAGTCGACCAGGTATTCCTGCAGGGTGGTGAGGGCGTTTGGGGTGCAGAACTTCTTGATGAAGCCCGGCACCGCGAACTCCATGAAGTGCTCGCCGGTGCGGCCCAGGCGGTAGCAGGCGGTGCAGAAGCTGGGCAGCTCGCTCTTGTTGATCAGCTCCTGCATGACCTGGTCGAGGCTGCGGGTGTCGCCGACGTGGAACTGCTCGCGCTTGAGGTCCTGCTCTTGCGCGCCATCAGCGGCGCCCTCGGAATAGCTGCCCAGTCCGAGCTTGGTGCCGCCGTCGATCTGGCTGACCCCGAACTCGATCAGCTGGTTGCGGATGTGCACCGGTTCGCGCGCGGTGAGGATCAGCCCGGTGTAGGGCACCGCCAGGCGCAGCACCGCCACCAGCTTGGCGAAGTCCTTGTCGGACACCTGCCAGCGCGGGTCGATCTCGACCCCGCTGGCCGCCTGCAGGCGCGGGAAGCTGATGGTGTGCGGGCCGACGCGGTACTTGTCCTGGAGGTGGAGGGCGTGCGACACCAGCCCGAGCACCTCGAAGCGCCAGTCGTAGAGCCCGAACAGCGCGCCCAGGCCGACGTCGTCGATGCCCGACTCCATCGCCCGGTCCATGCCGTCCAGGCGCCACAGGTAGTCGCTCTTCATGGTGTTGGCGCCATGGACGCGGGCGTAGGTGGCGTGGTGGTAGGTCTCCTGGAAGATCTGCCAGGTGCCGATCCCGGATCCGCGCACGGTGCGGAAGCCGGCGTGGTCCATCGGCGCGGCGTTGACGTTGACCCGGCGGATCTCGCCGTGCTCGCCGCTCTGCACCGCGTAGGTGGTGCGCACGCTGTCGGCGATGAACTGCGCGTCGTAGCGCGGATGCTCGCCGAACACCAGGATCAGGCGCTTGTGCCCGGCGTCCTCCAGGGCCTTGACCTCGGCCTTGAGCGCGGCGGCGTCGAGGGTGGTGCGCACGGTCTCGTGGTTCGAGCGCTTGAAGCCGCAGTACTCGCAGTCGTTGACGCACAGGCTGCCGATGTAGAGGGGGGCGAACAGCACGATGCGGTTGCCGTAGACCCGGCGCTTGAGGGTGCGCGCGCCCTCGAGGATCTCCTGCTCGATCTGCGGGTCGGTGCAGCGCAGCAGCACCGCGGTCTCCTCGACCGAGAGCGCGTTCTTGGCCAGGCTCTTGGCGATGATCTCGCGCACCCGCACGGTGTCGGTGGGTTCGCTGAACAGCAGCGAGGCGATGCGCTGGTCGTCGATGAAGTCGGCGCCGCCCTTCGAGAGGGTGGGGTCGAGCTTCAGCATCTCTGCGGCGTTCACGGGTTGGTTCCTTGCGTTTGCAGCTTGCGGTCGAGGGCTGAGCCGGCGCCCGAGCCGGGCAGGCGCCCGATCGAGCGGATGCGGCCGTCGAGGCAGGCGTTGCACTGCTCGCCGGTCTCGTCGATGCAGGCCTTGCTGGGGTAGATCTGGTAGAGGGCGCGGTATTTGATCGGGGTCAGATTGGGCATCACGATGTTGCCGCCGCGCTGCAGGCCGAGCTCGCGCCCGTCCTTCTTGTTGATGGTGGCGAGCGCGGTGGTGGCCGGGATGTTGGCCTGCGGGCAGCACAGGCGCGCCAGCGCCACCATCTTGTAGGTCATCAGCTCGCCGGTCGGCACCTGGTCGGGGGTGTCGGTGAAGATCGCCACCGCCTCGCGGCCGAGCGGGGTCTCGGGATGGGGCAGGTAGGGCCCGATGCCGATCATGTCGAGGTCGAGCTCGCGGAAGGTGAGCAGGTCGCCCACCAGGTCGGCGTAGGTCTGGCCGGGGATGCCCACCATCACCCCGCTGCCGATCTCGTAGCCGAGCGCGCGCATGCGCTGGAGTTGCGAGATGCGGTCGCTCAGCCGGCGGCCGAGATCGGGGTGGATGCGCTTGTACAGCTCGCGGTTGGAGGTCTCGAAGCGCATCAGGTAGCGGTCGGCGCCGGCCGCCTTCCAGGCCGCCAGGTCGTCGTCCGGGCGCTCGCCCAGGCTGAGGGTCACCGCCAGGCCGGTCTCGCGCTTGACCGCCGCCACCAGCCCAGCGACCAGTTCGCGGGTGAGGCCGTAGTCCTCGCCCGCCTGCATCACCACCGTGCCGTAGCCGAACGACTGCGCCTGGCGCGCGCACTCCACCACCTCGTCGGCCCCCATGCGGTAGCGGGTGAGGGCGGTGTGCTCCTTGGCGATGCCGCAGTAGGCGCAGGAGCGCACGCAGTGGTTCGACAGTTCGATCAGTCCGCGCAGGTGGATCTCGTCGCCCACGGTATCGCGACGGACCCGGTCGGCGCGTTCCCACAGCTCGGCAAGCTGGGAATCGTCCGTGCAGCGCAGCCAGCGCTCCAGTTCGGCGGGGGTGATGTCGGCCATATGCGCCTCGGCGGGTGTCCAGGGATGATATAGGCACTATGACCGATGCCCGGGCGGGAGCCTTGATCCTGGTCAAGTATGCCCTGGGGAGGGGGGCATCCATGCGTCAGGCGTTTACAATTGATGCACCAGACGATCGGACAAGGGTCCATATTCTGGATGGAGTGCGCCAGACTTTCGGATAAGTAAGTCCCCTAAATAATTGACGTAAGCATCTGTAATTAAAACAGTAACGTGTGTGATTCAGTGCGACGGGGATGGTGGATCGACGTCCATCGTCGGGCCTACAAATAGCATTTAACCATTTTTGGACAAAGCAGATGTGATAAAAAATAGGTTATTGATAATGTTTACTACCAGCAAACAGGACATTAGGATCCTGTATTCCAGTTCATGCGTCCGGGGAATCGAATCAGGGATTTCCCGGTCCCGGCTTGGTCGCGGGTGCCTGATCCCCACATAGTCGGTCAACCGCACCACGCAGGAGCGCCCCATGACCACGGCCACCACCCCCAATGTGCAGGAAGACCTCCAGCGCATCGCCAAGAAGTGGAAGGACAAGCCCGGCAGCCTGATCATGGTGCTGCACGAGGTGCAGGAGCGCCTGGGCTGCGTGCCGCGCAACGTCTGCCTCGAACTGGCCAAGCTGATCGACGTGCCGGTCGCCCGCATCTACGAGGTGGTGACCTTCTACAACTACTTCAAGACCGAGGCCCCCGGCAAGCACATCCTGTCGGTCTGCACCGGCACCGCCTGCCACCTCAAGGGCGCCAGCAAGGTGCTCGAGAGCCTGAGCAAGGAACTCGGCATCAAGGAGGGCGAGAGCTCGGCCGACAAGGAGTTCCATCTCCAGTCGGTGCGCTGCGTGGGCTGCTGCGGCATGGCTCCGGTGGTGATGGTGAACGGCGCCATCCACGGGAAGCTCAAGCCCGAGTCCTCGGGCAAGGAGATCGTCGCCCAGTATCGTGGGAAGTGAGCGGTCTGGACCGCTCCCGCCCCCTACACCACCTTATCCGGAGATAACCCTGTGAAGCCCGAAGAACTCGAGACCAAGGCCGCCGCCGAGCGCGAGAAGCAGGCCAAGTTCGTCGCCACCATCGCCTGTTGCGCCTCCGCCGGCTGCCAGCTGCCCGGCACCCTCACCACCACCACCGACTTCTTCAAGCAGAAGGTCAAGGAGGCCGGTGCGGCCGACAAGGTGCGGGTGGTGCCCACCGGCTGCATGGGCCTGTGCTCGAAGGGCCCGATCGCCCGCGTGCAGACCGCCGGCCAGCCCGACCAGCTCTTCGTCGAGCTGAACGCCGACCTCGGCGGCAAGATGGTCGCCGACTACGTCAAGCCGGTGGCCGAGAAGGCCGCGCCCAAGCCCGACGCCGAGCTGGCCAAGCACATCCTGCCCGCCAGCGACCCGTTCTTCGCCAAGCAGACCAAGGTCGTGCTGAAGAACATGGAGACCCTGAACGCCGAGTCGCTCGACGACTACATCCTCGCCGGCGGCTACCAGGCGGTGCGCAAGGCGCTCACCCGCATGACCCCCGAGCAGGTGGTGGCCGAGATCAAGGCCTCGGGCCTGCGCGGCCGCGGCGGCGCCGGGTTCAGCACCGGCCTCAAGTGGGAGCTGACCGCCAAGGTCAAGGGCGACGTCAAATACGTCATCTGCAACGCCGACGAAGGCGACCCGGGCGCGTTCATGGACCGCGGGGTGCTTGAAGGCGACCCCCATGCGGTGCTCGAGGGCATGATCATCGGCGCCTACGCCATGAACTCGACCAACGGCATCCTCTACATCCGCGCCGAATACCCGCTGGCGGTGGAGCGCGTCGAGCGCGCCATCCGCGCGGCCAAGGCCGCCGGCCTGCTCGGCAAGGGCATCCTCGGCACCGCCTTCAACTTCGACTGCGAGGTCCGCCTCGGCGCCGGCGCATTCGTGTGCGGCGAGGAGACCGCGCTGATCGCCTCCTGCGAAGGCAAGCGCGGCACCCCGCGTCCGCGCCCGCCCTACCCCGCCACCAAGGGCGTGTGGGACAAGCCGACCTGCATCAACAACGTCGAGACCCTGGCCAACATCGCCCCGATCATCACCCGCGGGGCCGAATGGTTCGCCGCGATGGGCACCGAGAAGTCCAAGGGCACCAAGGTCTTCGCCCTCACCGGCAAGGTCAAGAACAACGGCCTGGTCGAGGTCCCGATGGGCACCCCGATCAAGACCATCGTCTACGACATCGGCGGCGGCACCGCCAACGGCCGCAAGGTCAAGGCGATCCAGACCGGCGGCCCCTCGGGCGGCATGATCCCGGCGCAGTACTTCGACACCCCGGTCAGCTACGAGCACCTGCAGCAGCTTGGCTCGATCATGGGCTCGGGCGGCATGATCGTGCTCGACGAGGATGACAGCATCGTCGACCTGACCCGCTTCTACCTCGAGTTCACCGTCGACGAGTCGTGCGGCAAGTGCGCGCCCTGCCGCATCGGCGGCCGCCAGCTGCTCACCATCGTGGACAAGATCGCCAAGGGCGACGGCACCCGCAAGGACATCGAGACGGCCAAGAAGATCTGCCGCGCCATGCAGCGCGCCAGCCTCTGCGGCCTGGGCCAGACCGCACCCAACCCGGTGCTGTCCGCGCTCAAGTACTTCATGCACGAGTTCGAGGCACGGCTGAAGGACGGCAAAGCCGCCCCCGCGCCCGCGAGCGTCACGAAGTAACCACCCCCCGAGCCCAAGACGAAGGACCCAACAATGGCTAGCGCCATCATCAACGGCATGCCGGTCGAGATCACGCCCGGGGAGACCATCCTCGAAGCCGCCAAGAAGCTGAGCGTCAAGATCCCGGTGCTGTGCAAGCACCCGGACCTCGACGCCACCGCCGCCTGCGGCATCTGCGTGGTCAAGATCAAGGCCACCGGCCGCACCCTGCGTGCCTGCTGCACCCCGATCGACAGCGGCATGGACATCGTCACCGAGGACGCCGAGCTGGTGCAGGTGCGCCGCGAAGTGCTCGAGCTGATCATGTCCAAGCACCCCAACGAGTGCGTGACCTGCGCCCGCAACCAGAATTGCGAGCTGCAGACCCTGTGCGCGGACTTCGACATCCGCCACATGGAACTGCCCTCGCTCGTCCCGGACATCGCCAAGGACACCAGCAACGGCACCATCGAACTGGACCCGCGCAAGTGCGTGACCTGCGGCCGCTGCGTCCAGGTCTGCCAGGAAAAGCAGAACGTGTGGGCGCTGTCCTTCCTGGACCGCGGCATCGACACCCGCATCGCCCCCGCGGGCGACATCAGCATGGCGGAATCGCCCTGTGTGAGCTGCGGCCAGTGCTCGGCCCACTGCCCCACCGGCGCCATCGTCGAATGCGACGAGACCCAGAAGGTGTGGGACAAGCTCATCGACCCCGACGTGGTCTGCGTGGCGCAGATCGCCCCGGCGGTGCGCGTGGCCCTGGGCGAGGCCTTCGGCTTCGCGCCCGGCACCAACGTCACCGGCAAGATCTACGCCAGCTTCCGGCGCATGGGCTTCAAGGCGGTGTTCGACACCAACTACGGTGCCGACGTCACCATCATGGAGGAGGGCACCGAGTTCGTCGAGCGCTTCGCGCACGGCAAGGGCGCCCTGCCGTTGATCACCAGCTGCTGCCCGGCGTGGGTGGACTTCATGGAGAAGTACCACAACGACATGATCCCGCACTTCTCGTCCTGCAAGTCGCCGCACGAGATGGTCGGCGCGCTGACCAAGACCTACTGGGCCGAACGCGAGAAGATCGACCCCAAGAAGATCTTCGTACTCTCGGTGATGCCCTGCACCGCCAAGAAGTGGGAGGTCCGCCGCAGCGCCGACATGTCCTCGTCCGGCTACCAGGACGTCGACGTGTCGATCACCACCCGTGAGCTGGCGCGCATGATCAAGCAGGCCGGCATCGACTTCGCCACCATCCCGGAGGCGCAGCCCGACCACCTGCTCGGCGCCTACACCGGCGCCGGCACCATCTTCGGCGCCACCGGTGGCGTGATGGAGGCGGCGATCCGCTCCGCCCTCTTCCTGATCACCGGCAAGAACGCGGCCAACCCGAACTTCGAGTTCACCCGCGGCCTCAAGGGCATCAAGACCGGCTCCATGCAGGTGGCGGGCAAGGAAGTGCGCATCGCGGTCGCCCACGGCCTTGGCAACGTCGAGACCGTGCTCGACGAGATCCGCAAGGCCAAGGCCGAAGGCAAGGAGCCGCCGTGGCACTTCGTCGAGGTCATGGCCTGCCCCGGCGGTTGCGTCGGCGGCGGCGGCCAGCCCTATGGCGTGACCGACGAGCTGCGCCTGAAGCGCGCCAAGGGCCTCTACCAGGAGGATGGTGCGACCCTCTGGCGCTGCTCGCACGACAACCCCTATGTGCAGCAGCTGTACAAGGAGTACCTCGGCAAGCCGCTCTCCGAGAAGTCGCACCACCTTCTCCATACGCACTACGTCCAGCGTCCTACCTATCGGCGCTGACATGACTTACACCGGAGCGGGGGATTTTGCCCCCGCTCCGGTGCATCGGATTGCCACCGTTCCCGCTATGGTTCGCGGGAACGGCGGCCGGCCCGACGACAGCGGGCGTGTCTTGTCATAAGACATTCGCATCAACGCATCCTGATACCCAAAAAGCCTGAGAGCCCCCCATGACCAGCCCCGCGACCAAGACGACCATGACCATGGAAGGCAATGAGGGCGCCGCCCTCATCGCCCACAAGCTGAGCGAGGTGA
Organism: Planctomycetota bacterium; assembly: GCA_023150565.1. Classification (GTDB taxonomy): domain Bacteria; phylum Planctomycetota; class UBA11346; order UBA11346; family UBA11346; genus JAKLKR01. The sequence continues at coordinate 13,716 of JAKLKR010000065.1, read as the reverse complement.
TCGCCATCTATCCGATCACCCCGTCCTCGCTGATGGGCGAACTGAGCGACGCCTGGAGCGCCAAGGGCAAGACCAACCTGTGGGGCGTGGTCCCCGACGTGATCGAGCTGCAGAGCGAAGGCGGGGCCTCGGGTTCGGTCCACGGTGCGCTGGCCACCGGCAGCCTGTCCACGACGTTCACCGCGTCGCAGGGCCTGCTGCTGATGATCCCCAACATGTACAAGATCGCGGGCGAGCTGACCCCGACCGTGTTCCATGTCACCGCCCGTGCGGTCGCCTCGCACGCCCTGTCGATCTTCGGTGACCACGGCGACATCTATGCCTGCCGCCAGACCGGCTGGGCGATGCTGGCCTCGACCAACGTCCAGGAAGCGCATGACATGGCGGCCATCGCCCATGCCGCGACCCTCAAGAGCCGCATCCCCTTCCTGCACTTCTTCGACGGCTTCCGCACCTCGCACGAGATCGGCAAGGTCGAGCTGATCGGCGACGACGTGCTGCGCGCGATGATCGACGAGCATGCCATCGGCGAGCACCGCCGTCGCGCCCTCAACCCCGACCATCCCACCATCCGCGGCACCGCCCAGAACCCCGACGTGTTCTTCCAGGCGCGCGAGGCCTGCGAGCCCTTCTACCGCCGCTGCCCGGGCATCGTCGCCGAGGTGATGGACGAGTTCGCGCGCCTGACCGGCCGCGCCTACCGCCTGTTCGACTACGAGGGCGCGGTCGATGCCGAGCGCGTGATCGTGGTGATGGGCTCGGGTGCCGAGACCGCGCGCGAGACCGCCCGCCACCTCGCCGCCAAGGGCGAGAAGGTCGGCGTGGTCACCGTGCGCGTGTACCGCCCCTTCTCGGTCGAGCACTTCGTGCGCTGCCTGCCGCGCACGGTCAAGGAGATCGCCGTCCTCGACCGCGTGAAGGAGCCCGGATCGGTGGGCGAGCCGCTGTACTGCGACGTGGTCGCGGCCATCGACAAGGGCCTGGAGATGAAGGCGGCGCCCTTCGACCGCGCCCCGCGCGTGATCGGCGGCCGCTACGGCCTGTCCTCCAAGGAGTTCACCCCCGCCCAGGTCAAGGCGGTGTTCGACGAGCTGGCCAAGCCGCACCCGCGCGACCGCTTCACCGTCGGCATCGTCGACGACGTCTCGCGCTCCAGCCTCGACTACGACGCCGCGTTCTCGATCGAGACCGACCGCTGCGTGCGCTGCCTGTTCTTCGGCCTCGGCAGCGACGGAACGGTGGGCGCCAACAAGAATTCGATCAAGATCATCGGCGAGGAGACCGACAACTACGCGCAGGGGTACTTCGTCTACGACTCCAAGAAGTCGGGATCGGTGACCATCAGCCATCTGCGCTTCGGCCCCGACCCCATCCGCGCGCCCTACCTGGTCGACCGCGCCCAGTTCGTGGCCTGCCATGTGCCGGTGTTCATGGAATCGCTGGATGTGCTCTCCAACGCCGCCCCCGGCGCCACCTTCCTGCTCAACAGCCACCATGACGTCGGCAGCGTGTGGGCCAGCCTGCCTGCCGATGCCCAGCGCCAGATCATCGCCAAGAAGCTGCGCTTCTACGTCATCGACGCCTACAAGGTGGCCAAGGACACCGGCATGGGCGGGCGCATCAACACCGTGATGCAGACCTGCTTTTTCGCCATCTCGGGCGTGCTGCCGCGCGACCTGGCCATCTCCAAGATCAAGGAATCGATCAAGAAGACCTACGGCAAGCGCGGCGACGCGGTGGTGCAGCAGAATTTCGCCGCCGTCGACAAGACCCTCGAGAACCTGCACGAGGTCAAGGTCCCGGCCACCGTCTCGAGCACGGTGGCGATGCGTCCGCCGGTCACCGCCAACGCCACCGACTTCGTCAAGTCGGTGGTCGGCCCGATCATCTCCTTCAAGGGCGACAGCCTGCCGGTGAGCGCGATGCCGGTCGACGGCACCTTCCCGACCGGCACCGCCGCCTACGAGAAGCGCCGCGTCGGCCTCGAGGTCCCGGTGTGGGAGACCGACCTGTGCATCCAGTGCGGCAAGTGCTCGTTCGTCTGCCCGCACGCGGTGATCCGCCAGAAGGTCATCGACCCCAAGGACCTGGCCAAGGCCCCCGCCGGCTTCCAGACCAAGAAGGGCACCTTCAAGGAGCTGCCCGACGCCCAGTTCACCATCCAGGTGTCGCCTGACGACTGCACCGGCTGCGGCCTGTGCGTCGAGGTCTGCCCGGCCAAGGACAAGGCCAAGGTCGGCCGCAAGGCGATCAACATGGTCGAGGTCGACGGGGTGCGCGAGAAGCAGAACCGCGACTGGGAGTTCTTCCTCTCCCTGCCCGAGGTCGACCGCACCAAGATCGCCCCCACCACGGTCAAGGCCTCGCAGCTCTACCAGCCGCTGTTCGAGTTCTCGGGCGCCTGCGCCGGCTGCGGCGAGACCCCGTACGTCAAGCTGGTCACCCAGCTGTTCGGCGACCGCGCGGTGATCGCCAACGCCACCGGCTGCTCGTCGATCTACGGCGGCAACCTGCCCACCACCCCGTACACCTTCAACCGCGAGGGTCGCGGCCCGGCCTGGGCCAATTCGCTGTTCGAGGACAACGCCGAGTTCGGCCTGGGCATGCGCCTGGCGGTCGACAACCAGGCCGAAATCGCGCGCGGGCTGGTCCGCCGCTTCGCCACCAAGCTGGGCGACCAGACGGTCAAGGACCTGATCGAGAACCCGCAGAAGGGCGAGGCCGAGATCGCGGTCGCGCGCGCCGCGGTCGAGCGCGTGCGCACCGCCCTCAAGGGCGCCACCGACCGCGAGGCGCAGAGCCTGCTCTCGGTGGTCGAGAGCCTGGTGCGCCGCAGCGTGTGGATCTTCGGTGGCGACGGCTGGGCCTACGACATCGGCTATGGCGGCCTCGACCACGTGCTCGCCACCGGGCGCAACGTCAAGGTGCTGGTGATGGACACCGAGGTGTACTCCAACACCGGCGGCCAGGCCTCCAAGGCGACCCCCAAGGGCGCGGTGGCGAAGTTCGCCGCCAAGGGCAAGCCCCTGGGCAAGAAGGACCTCGGCCTGATGGCGATGGCCTACGGCCACATCTACGTCGCCAAGGTGGCGATGGGCGCCAACGACGCCCAGACCCTCAAGGCCTTCCTCGAGGCCGACGCCTATGACGGCCCGGCCCTGATCATCGCCTACAGCCACTGCATCGCGCACGGCATCAACATGCGCAAGGGCCTGGAGCAGCAGAAGCTGGCGGTCAATTCCGGGCACTGGCAGATGTTCCGCTACAACCCCGATCTCGCGGTCGCCGGGCAGAACCCGCTGACCCTCGACTCGAAGGATCCCACGGTCAGCCTCGAGAGCTACACCGCCAACGAGACCCGCTACCGCATGCTGCAGCAGTCGGATCCCGAGCGCGCCGCCGAGCTCAGCCAGCAGGCCTCCTCCGACATCAAGGCCCGGCATCTGTTCTACCAGCAGATGGCCGCGATGCAGGTCGCCAAGCAGGGCGACGGAGCCGAGAAGCACTGAGACCGCCCAGGCGGCCGGCGGCGCAGGCGCCGCCGGCCCGCCGGCCCCACCCCTCACCGATCCGGATCCCCCCATGACCAAGCTCCAGACCTCCTACCTCGGCCTCAAGCTGAAGAACCCGCTCGTGGTCGCGGCCTCGCCCGTGTCCCGTTCGCTGGACAAGATCAAGAAGGCCGCCGACGCCGGCGCCTCGGCGATCGTGTTCCACAGCATCTTCGAGGAGCAGATCAACCACGAGAGCCGCGAGCTCGACCACTTCCTGTCGCGCGGGGCCGAGAGCTTCGCCGAGGCGGTGAGCTACTTCCCCGAGGCCGATTCAAGGTCGGGCCCGAGGAGTACCTCGAGGCCATCGCCGCCGCCAAGAAGGCGGTCGGCATCCCGGTGATCGGCAGCCTCAACGGCATCTCGCCCGGCGGCTGGGTGAAGTACGCCAAGAAGATCCAGCAGGCCGGCGCCGCCGCGCTCGAGCTGAACCTGTACTTCCTCTCGACCGACCCCAACGTCACCTCCGAGACCCTGGAACGGAACTACTGCTACCTGGTGCGCATGGTGAAGCAGGAGATCTCGATCCCGCTGGCGGTGAAGGTCCACCCCTTCTTCACCGCGCTGCCCAACGTGGCGCGCCAGCTGGCCGATGCCGGCGCCGACGGCCTGGTGCTGTTCAACCGCTTCTACCAGCCAGACTTCAACATCAACGAGCTGACCGTCGACGGCGACCTGACCTATTCCAATAGCAAGGACCTGCTGCTGCCCCTGCGCTGGGCCGCGATCCTGCACGGCCAGGTCAAGGCCGACCTCGCCATCACCACCGGTGTGCACAACCACGAGGACGTGGTCAAGGCGATGATGGCCGGGGCCAAGGTCACCTGCATCGCCAGCGAGGTGCTGGCGCGCGGGCTGGGTCGCCTGGGTCAGATCGAGAAGGACCTCGCCGCCTGGATCGACGAGCACGAGTACGAGTCGGTGCAGCAGATGCAGGGCAGCATGAGCCAGAAGAACGTCGCCGAGCCGGCCGCCTTCGAGCGCGCTAACTACATCAAGGTGCTCCAGAACTGGTCTGAGACGCCCTGATCATAGGCTGAGGAGCGCCGGGCCTGCCCGGCGCTCTCCTTTTATCAACGGACCCATCATGGCCATCCTCGTCCTCAACTGCGGCAGCTCCTCGGTCAAATTCGCGGTGATCGATCCGGTGGCCGGCGGCAACATCATCGTCGGCCTGGGTCAGCGGCTGGGGTCCGACCAGGCTTCGCTGTCCTGGTCGCACGGCGGCGAGAAGGGCGAGGTGCAGATGGCCAAGGCCGGCCATGCCGAGGTCATCTCGGCGGTGGTCGACCTGCTCAAGAAGCGCGGCCTGATGGCCTCCGTCCAGGGCATCGGCCACCGGGTGGTGCATGGTGGGGCGCGTTTCGCCGCGTCGGTGCTGATTGACCAGTCGGTGGTCGACGGCATCGCGGCCTGCAACCACCTCGGGCCCCTGCACAACCCGCCCAACCTGCTGGGCATCGATCTCTGCCGCAAGCTCATCCCCGGTCTGCCCAACGTCGCGGTGTTCGACACCGCGTTCCACCAGACCATGCCGGCGCAGGCCTACCGCTATGCGGTGCCGCATGAGTGGTTCACCAAGCACGACGTGCGCAAGTACGGCTTCCACGGCACCAGCCACCGTTTCGTCAGCGCCGAGGCATGCCGCATGATCGGGCGCAAGCCCGAGGACACCCATCTCATCGTGGCCCATCTCGGCAACGGCTGCTCCGCCACCGCCGTGGTCGGCGGCAAGTCGGTCGACACCACCATGGGCCTGACCCCGCTCGAAGGCCTGATGATGGGCACGCGTTCCGGGGACCTCGACCCCGCGGTGATCGGCTACATGGCCGACCGCCTGGGCAAGGACGCCAAGGCGATCATCGACATCCTCAACAAGCAGAGCGGCCTGCAGGGCGTGTCGGGCATCTCGAACGACATGCGCGCCCTGCTCAAGGCCGGGGACGAGGGCAGCGAGGCCGCCAAGCTGGCGGTCGAGATGTTCTGCTTCCGTCTGGCCAAGGCCATCGCCGGGCTGGCGGTCTCGCTGGAGCGCGTCGACTGCCTGGCCTTCACCGGCGGCATCGGCGAGAACTCGGTCCCGGTGCGTGCGCGCACCATCCATTACCTCGGCGCGCTGGGCTTCCGCCTGGACGAGGCGGCCAACGCCGCCAACGGGCGCAGCACCAATGGCCGCATCACCGCCGAAGGCTGGATGCTCGCCCTGGTGGTCCCCACCAACGAAGAGCTGCTGATCGCCCGCGATACGGCCGCCATCATCGGCTGATCCCGTCCCACATCCTGTCCGGAGCCCGCCCATGTCCCGCGCCCTGCTCATCGCTCCCACCGGCCACAACGTCGGCCTGACCACCATCACCATGGGCCTGGTGCGGGCGGTGGAACGCCAGGGCATCCGCTGCGGCTTCCTCAAGCCCATCGCCCAGAGCGGCAGCCATTCGGCCATCGACCGGTCGGTGGCCTACATCCGTTCCGCCACCGCCATCGTCACCCCGGACGCGATTCCGCGTGAACGCGCCGAGGCCCTGCTCGGGACCGGCGATGACCAGGTGCTGATGGAGGAGGTGGTCGCCGCCTACCAGCAATCGGCCAAGGATGCCGATGTGGTGGTGGTCGAAGGCATGGTGCCCGGCGCCGACAACGTCTATTCCTCGCGGGTGAACCTCAGCGTCGCCAAGGGCATCGATGCCGACGTGGTGCTGGTGGCGGCGATCGACCATGCCTCGCCTGCCGAGGTCGCGGAGGAGATCGAGATCGCCTCGCGCTCATTCCAGGGGCGGGTGATCGGCTGCGTGCTCAACCGTGTGCCGCTGCCGGTGGTGGTGGGCAGCGCTACCCCGGTGGGTGAAGAGCCCATCACCCGCAGCCACCAGTCGGTGGTCGGCCCCTTCATCAAGGCGTTGGCCGACAAGCGCATCCCGGTGGTGGGGACGATGTCCTTCCGCGCCGACCTCACCCAGCCGCGCTTCAGCGATGTGGCCAGCGCCATCCGCGCCCACACCCTGGTGGCCGGCAACGGCGACCGCCGGGTGACCTCGACCACCCTGATCGCGCGCACCGTCCAGCACGCGGTCGACCACCTCATCTCCGGCAGCCTGGTGGTCACCCCCGGCGACCGCGACGACATCCTGATGGCCGCGGCGCTGGCGCAGATGAACGGCAGCGATCTCGCCGGCCTGATCCTCACCGGCGGGTTGCTGCCCGACCCCCGTATCCTCCGGCTGTGCGACAGCGCCCTGCGCACCGGCCTGTCGGTGAGCACGGTGAGCAGCGACAGCTTCGCCACCGTCACCGCGATCAACGCCATGGACGACGAGATCCCGGCTGACGACCGCGACCGCCTGGGGCGGGCGATGGATGCGGTCGCCAACCAGATCGACCAGGCCTGGGTCCAGGGCCTGCCCAAGGTCCAGCGCGAGCGCCGGCTCAGCCCGCCGGCCTTCCGCCACTACCTGATCACCCGCGCCCACGCCCTCGCCCGCCGCATCGTGCTGCCCGAGGGCGACGAGTCGCGCACGGTTGCCGCCGCGGCTATCTGCGCCGAACGCGGCATCGCCCGCTGCATCCTGCTGGCCAAGCCGGAGCGGGTTCGCGCGGTGGCCAAGGCCCAGGGCGTCACCCTGCCCGCCTCGGTGCAGATCGTCGATCCGGCCGAGCACATCGAACGGCTGATCCCGCCGATGTGCGAGCTGCGCAAGGCCAAGGGCATGACCGCCGACCAGGCGCGCGAGCAGCTGCAGGACCCGGTGGTGGTCGGTACCATGATGCTCAAGCTCGACGAGGTCGACGGCCTGGTGTCGGGCGCGGTGCACACCACCGCCAACACCATCCGGCCGGCGCTGCAGCTGATCAAGCTGCAGCCGGGGATGAAGCTCGCCAGCTCGGTGTTCTTCATGGCCCTGCCGGACCAGGTGCTGGTGTTCGGCGATTGCGCGGTCAACCCCTCGCCCACCGCCGAGGAACTCGCCGACATCGCCATCCAGAGCGCCGATTCCGCCATCGCCTTCGGCATCCCGGCGCGGGTGGCGATGCTCAGCTATTCAACCGGCACCTCCGGCGCCGGCCCGGATGTCGAGAAGGTCGACCAGGCCACCAAGCTGGCCCGCCAGCGTCGTCCCGACCTGGCCATCGACGGGCCCCTGCAGTACGATGCCGCGATCCAGCCCGAGGTGGCCAAGAGCAAGGCCCCCAACAGCCCGGTGGCGGGCAAAGCCACGGTGTTCGTGTTCCCCGACCTCAACGCCGGCAACACCGCCTACAAGGCGGTGCAGCGCTCGACCGGATGCATCTCCATCGGTCCGATGATGCAGGGCATGGCCAAGCCGGTGAACGACCTGTCGCGCGGCTGCCTGGTCGAGGACATCGTCTTCACCATCGCCCTGACCGCGATCCAGTCCGGCCAGTCGGCCAAGGCCGCCACCGCGCATTGAGCGGTGGTTTCAGCGCAGACCGAGCTGCCTGACCTTGTAGCGGATCTGGCGGAAGCTGATCCCGAGCAGCTTGGCCGCCTCGGTGAGGTTGTCGCCGGTGCGGTTGAGCGCGGCCTCGACCAATGCGCGTTCGTGGCGCAGCATCTCGCCCTCCAGATCGATGGCGCCGCCCCCGGCGAGATGCTGGGCGAGCGCGGGGTTCTCGCTGCCGTGTCCGCCGTCCATGGCTGGCAGCGCCGGGGCGACGTCGCCGAACAGGTTGTCGCGCGGGATCAGGCCGTCGGGGGTGAGGGCGACTCCGCGCTGGATGCGGTTGTCGAGTTCGCGGATGTTTCCCTGCCACGGCCAGGACTGCATGGCCTGGAGCGCATCGGGGGCGAAGCCGGTGATGCCGCGGCGCAGCTTCACCGCATGACGGGCGAGCAGGTGGCCGGCCAGCAGGGGGATGTCCTCGCGCCGGTCGCGTAGCGGCGGCAGGTGGACCGGGATCACCGCCAGCCGGTAGTAGAGGTCCTCGCGGAAGGTTCCGGCCTTGACCATCGCCTGCAGATCGCGGTTGGTGGCGGCCACCACCCGCACGTCGCAGCGCCGCACCTCGCGTCCTCCGACCGGGATGAACTCGCCGTTCTCGAGCAGGCGCAGCAGCTTGACCTGGGTCTCTGGCGCCAGGTCGCCGACCTCGTCGAGGAACAGCGTGCCCTTGTGGGCGAGTTCGAACAGCCCGGGGCGGTCTTCGACCGCGCCGGTGAAGGCGCCCTTCACGTGGCCGAACAGTTCGCTTTCCAGCAGGCCGGGGCTGAGCGCGCCGGAATTGATGCGCATCATGGCGCCGTCGGCGCGCAGACCGGAATAATGCAGGGCGCGCGCCACCAGTTCCTTGCCGGTGCCGCTTTCGCCGGTCACCAGCACGGTGGAGTCGGTGGAACCGATGCGCTCGATCAGCGCCTGCACGGCGAGGATCGCCGGGCTGGATCCGACCAGATGCACCGGGGCGGTATGCTCGCCCGCCGCCTTGGCGGCCAGCCAGCGATCGCGGGCCGCCAGCGCGCGCGCGGCCAGCGCGCGCACGGCGCTGTTGTCGAAGGGCTTGCGCAGCACATCGTAGGCGCCCAGGTGCATGGCGCTGACCGCGGTGTCCCATTCGGCATAGGCGGTCATGATGATGGTGAACACGCCCTGGTGGCGGTCCTTCAGCGCGCGCAGCAGGCCGAGCCCGTCGAGCCCTTCCATGCGCAGGTCGCTGAGCACCAGTTCGATCCCGTGGTCGGCTTCGAGCCGGGTTATGGCTTCGGTGCCGCTGCCGGCGGTGCAGACGGCGTGGCCGTCCCGCCGCAGCACGACTTCGAGCATGCTGCGGATGCCGGCCTCATCATCGACGATCAGGATCGAGCCCATGGTTCTGCAAACAGGGCGACCGCCGGGGATGCCGGCGGTCGCGGGGTGGTCTTCGGCAGGCAGACTGCGTTCAGGGCCGGAATTCGATACCGATGGCGAACTGCAGATCGCCGGCGTCGCGGTTGAGCAGCGACATGCGGTCGCGGTCCTCGCTGCTCAGCCAGTAGGTCCAGTCGGCCTGGCCGTAGACCCACCAGTCGACCCAGGCCAGCGGCACGGTGGCGCGCGCACCCAGGTTGCCATAGGTCAGGCCGCGGTGGTCGCTGCCGGCCCAGTAGTTGTGGTAGCTGGTGCTGCCCCAGTTGACCACCTGCCAGAAGGCGAGGTCGAAGGGCGCGGCCTGGTAGAATTCCCGCATCGCGGCGGCGCCGCGGTAGCCGGGCATGGCCACGTTCCAATCGCTGTTGGCGCCGACCTCGACCCCGGCCAGCGGAGTGGCCCACCACATGTCGGCACCAAGCCAGCGCTGGTCCTTCTTGAGGTCATTGCTCGGCTGGTACGGGTAGGTGTTCCACTCGAAATGCGGGATCAGCTGCAGGAAGGGGCCGCCATCAGGGTAGACGCCGTTGATCTGCAGCAGGTAGTCGAGCTTGAGGTTCAGGTCGACCAGTTCGCCCGGCATGACCTTGCGGCTGACGTACTTGGCATTGATGTAAGGCACGCCGCTGAACTGCGCCACCCAGCGCTGCTGCGCTTCCTGGATGTAGGCGGCGTAGGCCTGGGCGGGGTTCTGCGGCTCGACCCGGGGATTGCCATTGGCGCGATAGCTGGCGTTGCGGTCCTCGCCCACCGCCACCTGGCCGAAGGCGGTCAGGCCGAAGCCGTAGAAGCGGGCGCCGGCCTTGAGACGCAGGGTGGCGTCATCGGACAGCACCCAGCCCTGGTCCATGGCCTTGTTGGCGAGATCGGCGCTAGCCACCACCGACCAGACGGGGGCCTTGCCGTCGCCACCGAGTACCAGACCGCCGCCTTGCAGCGAGGTGTCCATGGCCTGGACGCTGGCGAGGGTTGCCGCGGCAACGCTCAAGGTGGTGATCCGGGCAGTGATGTTCATGCGTCTTCTTCCTTGGGGGAGCGCGCGAGCAGGGACTCCATCGCGGAGCGGACGGGAGTGCCGTCCCAGAGGATGCTCGCCACCTGGGCGGCGATGGGGAGTTCCACCTGAAGCTGGCGCCCGAGCGCTACCGCGGCACGGCTGGTCCAGGCACCTTCCGCCACGGTGGCTTGGCGGCGCAGGTAATCTAGGGGGTGCGCATTCGTTGCAATGGCCAGACCCAAGGCCCGGTTGCGACCATGTGGGCTGTAGCAGGTGGTGAGCAGGTCGCCGGTCCCGGCGAGGCCGGCGAAGGTGCTGTCCTGCGCCCCCAGCGCGCGTCCCATGCGCCGCATCTCGGCCAGTCCGCGCGTGATCAGCGCTGCCTTGGTGTTGTCCCCAAGACGTAGGCCATCGCAAATCCCAGCCGCCACCGCCACCACGTTCTTGAGCGCGCCGGCCACCTCGGCGCCGATCAGATCGGTGGTGGAATAGACCCTGCAGCCGCGGCCGTGCAGGCGCTCGACCGCCAGCCGGCAGGCGTCGCCGGTGCCGGCGGCGACCAGCACCACGGGCAGGCCCGCCACCACTTCGGCGGCATGGCTGGGGCCGGTGAGGGCGGCGAGCGGCCGTTGGCCGAGCTCCTCGGCAAGCACCTGGGTGACGCGCTTGAGCGAGCCTTCCTCGAAGCCCTTCGCCAGCGAAACCACCGGCACGCCGCCCGGCACCTGGCCGGCCAGGCGACGCGCCTGCTCGCGGCTGTGCTGGGTGGGCACCGCCCACAGCACCAGGTCGGCGATGGCCAGGCACTGCGCATCGGCGCTCACCGGCAGGTCGGCGGGAAGGTCGAGGTCGGGCAGTTGCGGATGGCGGTGCCGACGCCGGATCTCGTCGACCTTGAGCGCATCCCGCCCGAGCAGGGTCGCGGTCCCTGGCAGCAGGCGATGGAGCATCACCGCGGCGGCCGTGCCCCAGGTGCCGGTACCCACCACCACCGTCGGCATCAGTGCCCCTGGGGGGTCGGCGGCTTCTGCTCGGCCGGCGGCTCCGGCCGGGCCCCGGCATCGGTGTCGCTTTGCCGTGCGCGACGGATCAGATCGTCGAGCTGGCCGCGACGGGCCTCGCCTTCGTCGTAGCAGAAGGAGAGGATGGGCAGCACGCGGGTGCGCACCACCGGGGCGTAGTGCCCCTGCACGAAGGAGCGGGCGGCATCGAGCGCCTTCTGCGCCAGGCGCCGCGCCTTGTCGTCGCCCAGCACCGAGTACCAGGCCTTGGCCAGGTGCAGGTCGTCGCTCAGCTCAACGCGCAGGATGGTGACGAAGCCCAGGCGGGGGTCGCGCAGCTCGCGCTGCACGCAGGCCGCGATCTCGCGGTGCAGCAGCGATTCCAGCCGGGCCTTGCGGGAGGGTGCGGGCATGGCGGGTCAGCCGGCGCGGGCCGCGACCTTCTCCTTGAGGTAGAACTCGAAGGAGTCGCCCGGCTTGATGTCCTGGAAGCCCTCGACGGTGAGGCCGCACTCGAAGTCCTTGCGGACCTCCTTGACGTCCTCCTTGAAGCGGCGCAGCGACCCCACCTTGCCGGTGTGGATGATGTTGTTGTCGCGGGTGATGCGCATGAGCGCATCGCGCCGGGCGAGGCCATCGGTGATGCGCAGGCCGGCGACCACCCCGACCTTGGTGATGGTGAAGGTCTGCAGCACGTCGGCGTGGCCGATGACCGACTCGCGGGTCTCGGGCTCGAGCATGCCGTGCAGGGCCGCCCGCATCTCGTCGAGCAGTTCGTAGATGATGGTGTAGCTGCGCACGTCGGTGCCTGACTGGTCGGCGAGCGAGCGCGCCTTGCTGTCGGCGATGACGTGGAAGCCCACCACCATCGCCTGCGAGGCGTTGGCGAGGGTGATGTCGCTGGCGGTGATCGCGCCCACGGCGCTGTGGATGATGGTCACGCGCAGGTCGTCGGTGGCGAGCTCGGCGATGGTCTTGCGCAGTACTTCGAGCGAGCCGCTGGCGTCGGCCTTCACCACCAGGCGCAGCTCCTTCTTCTTGCTGTGCGCGATGTCGGTGAACAGCGAGGTCGCGGTGGGCAGCTTCTGGCGGGCGGTGAGCTCGCGCTCGCGCACCTTCTGGCGGCGCAGGTCGGCCGCCTCGGCGGCCTCGCTGAGGTCGTCGAGCACCTGGAACTTGTCGCCCGCGGTGGGCATCTCGTCCAGGCCGGTGATCTCGACCGCGTGGCTGGGGCCGGCGATGTCGACGCGCTCGCCCTTCCAGTTGGTCATCGAGCGCACGCGCCCGTAGCCGACGCCGGCGATCATGATGTCGCCGACGAACAGCGAGCCGCGCTTGAGCAGCACGGTGGCGGTGACGCCCATGCCCTCCTCGCGGCGGGCCTCGATGATGATGCCCGAGGCCTTGGCGCCGTGGTTCGCCTTCAGCTCGAGCACCTCGGTCTCGAGGGTCAGGCGCTCGAGCAGCTCGTCGATGCCCTGGCCGGTGTGCGCCGAGGTGCGCACCACCGCGATCTCGCCGCCCCATTCCTCGGCCTGCAGGCCGGCTTCGGCGAGCATGCGGATGGTGCGCTCCTGGGCGGTCTTGTCGGCCTCGGGCTTGTCGATCTTGTTCATCGCCACCACGATCGCCACGTTGGCGGCCTTGGCGTGGTTGATCGCCTCGACCGTCTGCGGCATGACCCCGTCGACCGCGTCGACCACGATGACGACCACGTCGGTGATCTGCGAGCCGCGCGCGCGCATCTCGGAGAAGGCCTGGTGGCCGGGGGTGTCGATGAAGGTGACTTCGTCGCCGGACTTGGCGGCGACGGTGTAGGCGCCGATGTGCTGGGTGATGCCGCCGGCCTCGCCCTTGGCCACATCGGTCTTGCGGATGGCGTCGAGCAGGCTGGTCTTGCCGTGGTCGACGTGGCCCATGATGGTGACGATGGGCGGACGCGGGGCGAGGTCCTCCTCCTTGTCGTCGAAGATCTCGGCCTCTTCCACCGCCGCCTCGGCATCGCGGGCGGCGATGAACTTGACCGTCTTCTTGAACTCGAGGGCGAGCAGCTCGACCGCGTCCTTCTCGAGCACCGAGTTGATGTTGGCCATCACCCCGGCCATGAACAGCTTGGCGATGATGATCGGCACGCGCACGCCCGAGGTCTCGGAGAACTCGCGCACGGTGGTGGGCAGCGAGATCTCGAACTCGGTGACGCCGGAGATGTCCTCCTCCAGGGTCGAGCGGAAGCGCCGGCCGGCCTTGCCCTCCTCCTCGGCGCGCTCGGCCTCGGTGCGGGTGTCGCGGGCATCGCGGCCACGGCC
>JAKLKR010000064.1 GCA_023150565.1 Planctomycetota bacterium | reverse complement strand
GGGCTCCAGCCCGGCAGTTTGAGCCGTGACCGGCTCGCGCCACGGCTCGCCGCGGTCGTCGATGAACTCGCTGATGGTGTCGGCGGGCAGCCACGGCCAGCGCCCGGCGCGGTTGGCGTGCCCGGCGGCGATGCGGTCGAGCAGGTCGAGGCCGTCGCCCAGCGCTCCTGCCAGGCCGAGCTGCGCCCCCAGCGCGCACAGGCCGAGCGCGATCATGCGCGCGCCGTAGCTGTGCCGGCCGGGCACCGGCACCACCGGGTTGCGCGGATCGAAGGGCTGCTGGTCGCTGGCGAAGCGGTCTGTCGCCAGCGCAGCCAGTACCCGCCGGTAGGCCTGCTCCGCCAGCGGACGCCAGGCCGCGCCACCGGGCAGGGCGGCGAGCGCGCACAGGCCGCGGGCGTGGAACAGGTCGCTGAAGTTGGCGCCGTCGGCGGGCAGTTCCGGCACCGTGCGCCGCCCTGCGGGATCGAGGGCGAAAGGCGTGCCGGCGGCGTCGAGCCAGAACCACAGCCGACCGCCGGTGGCGGCGCGGGTGCGCTCCAGCGAGGCTGCCACGCGCAGCGCCAGCTCCAGGCAGCGCTGCGCCCGGGCGGCGTCGCCGCGGCGCTGGAACCAGCGCTGGTGCGCCGCCAGGGCCTCGATGCCGCGGCCCTGGATCCAGCCATAGACGGTGGCGCGGCCGTAGAGCTCGACATCCCCCACCCGCCGCGACAGCGGACTGCCATCGATCAGGTCGAGCTTGGTATCGATCCAGGCATAGCCGTCGCCGCCGTGCGATCGCTCGAGCACGGCGTCCATCACCGAGGTGGTGACGGCTTCCAGGCGGCTCCGTCGATCAGGGCTCATGCCGGCAGCCACCCGCCATCGGCTGCGCGCGGCAGCGGCTCCAGGCCGGCGGGCGGCTCCAGGCCGATCAGGCGCAGCGGATTCACCACCGCCAGGCGGTGCAGGGTGGCGTCGTCGAGGCCGAGGGCGCGGCGGGTGGCATTCACCACCCGGCGGATGGTGAAGGCCGAGCCCATCAGGTAGCCGGTGGCGGGGTTGAACAGCCGGCCCTCCTCGGTGATCACCGCGGTGGCGCCGAAGCAGGGGTAGGATCCCGCCGGCAGCCCGGCGAGCGAGGAGGCGTCGCTGACCAGGGCGCAGCGCTCCACCCCCTTGGCGCGCAGGATGACCTTGACCAGGTTCCACGGCAGGTGGTGGCCGTCGCCGATCACGCAGGCCGCCAGGCGGTCGTCGGCCAGGCCGTCGATCAGCGGGTTGCTGTGGCGGTTGACCAGGTGCGGCAGGCCGTTGCCGAGGTGGGTCAGGCAGGTGGCGCCGGCGTTGGCGGCGGCGTCCATCTCGGCCGCGGAGCCGAGGTGGTGGCCGAGGGCGACGGTGATGCCCAGGCGGCGGGCATGCGCGATCAGCGCCGCCGCCCCGGCGATGTCGGGGGCGATGGTGATCAGGCGGATGCGCCCGCCCGCCCAGGCCTGCAGGCGGTCGAGGTAGGCGGGGTCGCCGGCGCTCATCCAGCCGGGGTTGTGCGCCCCCGCCGCCCCGTCGCGCTGGCACAGGAAGGGGCCTTCGAGGTGGAAGCCGGGCACGTGCGCGGCGAACTCAGGGCGCGCCATCACCTGTGCCAGCAGCGGCAGGTTGCGCGCATAGACCGCCTCGGGGGCGGTGATGACGGTGGGCAGCAGCAGCGCGGTCCCGTCCGCCACCAGGCCGCGCAGGGCCTGGACGGCGGCATCCTCGGTCAGTTCCGGGGAGCTGAAGTCCACCCCCCGGAAGCCGTTGACCTGGAGATCGACGAAACCGTGCAGTGCCCCCATGGCTCAGCCCTTGGCTGCGGCGGTCAGGGTGGCGGGCTTGAGCAGCTTGGCGGCGGCCTGGTCGATGTGCAGGCTGCAGCGCGCGTGCTGGCGCAGGGCGGTGCCGGGGCACTGGGGCGAGATGGGGGCTTCCAGGCTGCCCTGCACCGCCTTGGCCTTGCGCTCGTCGGGTACGGAGCACACCAGCACCTTGGCGGCCAGGATCTGGCTGATCGACATGCTGATCGCCTGCTTGGGCACCGCCTCCAGCGAGGGGAACCAGCCCTCGCCGAGCTGCTGCTTGCGGCAGCCCTCGTCGAGGTTGACCACCAGGTAGGATTCCTTGGTGGTGAAGTCGGCGGGCGGGTCGTTGAAGGCGAGGTGGCCGTTCTCGCCGATGCCCAGGCAGAGCACGTCGATGGGCTTGGTGCTGATCAGCATGCCCAGCCGCGCGCATTCCGCCTGCGGGTCCTTGGCGTCGCCGCACACGCCGTGGAAGGCCTTGAGGTTCTTCACCTTGCTCACGAAGCGGTCGAGCAGGTAGCGGCGGAAGCTGGCCGGGTGCTGGTCGTTCATGCCGACGTACTCGTCGAGGTGGAAGCACTCCACTGTGCTCCAGTCGATGTCGGTGCGCGCCACCAGGGTCTCGAGGGTGGCGAACTGGCTGGCGCCGGTGGCGATGACGATGCGGGCATGGCCCTGGGCGCGGATGGCGGCGGCGATGAGGTCGCCGGCCTCGGTGCCGGCGGCGCGGCCAAGGGCCTTGGGATCAGCGTGGACGACGAAGTGCATGTGGGCTCCTGATGGCGCCGAGCATGCACGGCCGGGCTCGGGCGGCGAGGGTGGCTTGGTCAGGAAAGGTTGATTTCCTTCACCCAAGAGCGTAGGAAATCAACCCATGGCCCTGCTCGATCCCGATCTCGCCCGCCTGTGGGTGGCGGCCGGCTCCCTGCCGCGCGAGCTGCGCCGGGTGGTGCTGGTGGCGGGCGGACGCAGTAACGATGGGGATACCCATACCGTGCCCACCCTGGTGGCGGCGCTGGCGGGGGTGGTGCGCATCGAGCGTCCGGGCGGGCGCCCGCTCGACCTCGCCGCCGGCGAGGCGGCGCTCATCGCCCCCGGCACCCGCCACCGCCACGCCCCGCTGCGCGCCGGCTGCGCCGGCTATTCCCAGGGCTTCATGCTCGGCCGCTCGGACATCGAGCTGGCGGTGCCGGGCCGCACCTGGCTGCTGGCCATCCCCGAACTGCCGGCGCGCACCCTGCTCGAACGCGCCTGCCTGCCCGCCAGCGGCGAGCGCGAGCGCCTGGGGCTGGTGCGCGACGCTCTGGCGGTGCTGGCGGTGGGCAGCGCCCAGCCGGTGGCGCCGATGCCGGCGGCGGTGGAGCGCATGTGGCTATTCCTGCGCCGCGAGCGCCTGTCGCCGATCACCGCCGCCGATGTGCTGCGCGCCAGCGGCCTGGGCCCCACCCGCGCCCACCTGCTGTTCCGCGCCTACTTCGCCGAGACCCCGCACCAGCTGCTCACCCGCCACCGGCTGGAATACGCCCGCCACCTGCTGGCGCGCGGCGAGGGGGTGGCGGCGGTGGCGGCGGCCTGTGGCTTCCGTACCCGCCGGCACTTCACCGCGGCGTTCCGCGCCGCGCACCGCGCCAGCCCACGGCAATGGCAGGGACGGGCCGCCCCCGAGGCAGGCTAGGACCGCGCCTCAGATCCCCGCCGGCCAGCCCTGCGGCCGCGCCGCCGGGCCGGCCTGGCGCCAGCGCCGGCGCAGGTGGTGGGCGGCGAGCTTGGGCTGGCGCTCGCGGGTGAACAGGCCCTTGCGGTTGCCCACCGCGCGCTTCAGCCCCTGCTTGGTCATGAAGTCGGCGAGGTTCCACACGTGCTCGCCGATGATCCACGGCCGGGTGTCGAGGGCGGCGGTGACCAGGCGCAGGATCTCGGCCTGGAACTCCTCGCTGAACATCACCGGCGGGTCGCAGTGCATGCCCGCCACCGCGTCGGCGCCGAACTCCAGCATCAGCACCGGCTGGCCGAAGCGCTCGCGCCAGGCGTCGAGCTCGTTCAGCAGGCAGCCCTGCACCACCGCCGGGTCGAGGTCGCCGGGGTTGTGGTACCAGCCGTAATAGCGCGACACGCACACGAAATCGACCAGCTGCTGCACCCGGCAGGTGCGCGGATCCGAGCTCTGCTCGAAGGTCAGCGGGCGGTGCGGGTCGAGGGCGCGCGCGGCGCGCACCAGCTCGGTGCAGTACGGCAGCGCCCCGGGCTCGTGGGTGGGGGCCTCGACCAGCAGGTCCCAGGCCACGATGCAGGGATGGTTGCCGTCGCGCGCCACCAGGGCGGCGACATCCGCGATGTGGTTGGCGAGGGTGGCGCCGTCGACCCTGCCGGGCACGAACCACTGCTGCTGCAGGTCCCAGGGGTTGAAGCCGATCGACGGCACCTCGCCGATCACCACCAGGCCGCGGCGGTCGGCCTCGTACAGCCAGCCCTCGTCGTAGGGGTAGTGCGAGGTGCGGAAGGAGTTGGCGCCCAGCCAGTCGAGCAGCCCCAGATCCTTGACCACCAGCGCGGGATGGTGGCCGCGGCCGTGCAGGGCCGCGTCCTCGTGCTTGCCCACGCCGCGGAAATAGAACGGCTCGCCGTTGATCAGGAAGCGGTCGCGTTCCACCGCCACGCTGCGGATGCCCACCGGCAGGCGGTAGCGGTCGTGCAGCTGCGCGCCACCGGCTGCGTCGAGCACGTCCACCACCAGGGTGTAGAGGTAGGGGGCCCCGGGCGCCCAGCGCCGCACCGCGGGGATGCGCAGCGTGCCTTCGCCGCCGCTGCCGGTGGCCACCTCGACACCCTCGGCGTCGAGCAGCGCCACCCGCACCGTGGCCGGGCCGGTGGTGGCGGCGGTCCATCCCAGGGTGCCGGCATCGCCCGCCAGCCCGGGCACGGTGCGCAGCGATGCCAGGCGCAGGCGCGGCAGGCGCAGCAGCTGCACACTGCGGTGGATGCCGGCGTAGTTGAAGAAGTCGTGGTAGCTCTCGAGGAAGGTGCGGCTGCCGTCGTAGCCCGGGCGCTCGCGCCCGGCGGGCAGCACTGCGCCGGTGGGCAGGTCGCTGAAGTCCAGGCGGTTGTCGACGCGGATGGTGAGCAGGTGCGCGCGGCCGGGGTCGCAGCGGCGGTCGAGATCGGCGGCGAAGGGCAGGAAGGCGCCGCGGTGCTCGGCCACCGGCTCGCCGTCCCACCACACCGTGGCGCGGTTGCCGGCCGCGCCCACCCGCAGCTCGACCGCGTCGTCGGCCCAGCCGCGTGGCACCCACACCTCGCGCTGGTACCACACCGCGCCCACGTGATCGCGCAGCGCCGGGTCCTGGGTGAGGTCGTTGTAGCTCGCCGGCACCGCCATCACCTGCCCGCCCGGCAGGGGCGAGCGCTGCCAGCCCTGGGCCTCGCCGCTGCCGTCGGCGTCGCGCGCGAACCGCCACAACCCGTCCAGGCTGCTCCGTTCACGGGTCTCGCTGTCGATGGGGGTGAGCATGGGATCAGCCTCCGAGCAGGGTGATGGCGATGGCGGCCGCGAGCAGCCCGGCGCCGGCCAGGCGGCGGCCCAGGCCGCTGCCGCCGTCGTCGGCATGGCCGAGCCAGGCGGCGGCCGCCGCGGCCAGCAGCACGCTCCACAGCCCGCGGCAGCCGTAGAGCACGTTGGGCAGGGTGGCGTCGCCGGCGAGGATGATGGCCGCCACCAGGGCGGTGGTCTGCACCCCGTTGAACGCCGCGCCCGCCACCAGCGCCAGGCGGCCGCCGGCGGGGCAGCGCACGCGCGCCAGCAGCGGCAGCGAGCAGAGCACGCCCCAGGCGGTGGCGGCGGGCAGCATGCCCGCCAACCCCAGGCGCGCGCCGTGGTGGGCGAACAGCAGGTCGAAGCCGGCGTAGGCCAGGGCCGAGGCCGCCGCCAGGGCCACGGTGGCGCCCACCCGGCCGCGCACCGGCCCGGCGGCGAGCAGGACGATGCCGGCGCAGGCCAGCGCCGCGGCGAAGATGCCGGAGGGCCGCAGCTGCCCGCCCAGCAGCGCCGCGCCCAGCGCCACCAGCACCACCTTGCCGCTCAGCACCGGCACCGCGAGCGCGGCCGAGCCGGCGCCCAGGGCGGCGGCGAGCAGGATGTTGCCGGCTGCGAGCAGGGCGCCGGCGGCGGGCGCCAGCCACCAGGGGTCGGGCAGCAGCCGCGCCTGCGACGCCAGCCACCACGGCGCCACCGCCAGGGCCGAGCCGAGGGCGAAGGCCAGGGCGAGGGTGGCGGGGGGCACCGCGGCCAGCGCCGCGCGCCGCCCCGCCAGGCTGCCGAGGGCGTTGATCAGCCCGGCGGCAGCGGCGAGTCCGGCGACGGCGATCATGCTCGCAGTCTCCGCCCGCGGCCCGGGGCGGCCATGGACGGACGGCGCGCGGCATGGTATGGATGGCGCATGGACGCGGCGCCATCCCCGGCCTTCGCGCTCTGCGCTCCGCCGCTGTTATTCCAGGCGCCATCCGCATGGCGCTGGCGCAAGCGGCAGGGCGACTACTGGAACTGCTGGTGCATCCTCGACGGTCGCTGCGAGCTGCGCTGCGGCGGCCGCCGCTTCGCCGCCGGTCCCGGCCACTGCTTCCTGCTGCCGCCCGGCGGCGCGGTCGAGGCCGACCACGACCTGCGCGCGCCGGCCTGCAACCTCGCCTTCCACGGCCGGCTGGCGGGCTGGCCCGATCCGCCCCTGCACGTGGTGCTGCCCGATCCCCTGGCCCTGCGCCGGCTGGCCGAGGAGGCGCTGGCGGCGTGGGCCGCCGGGGGCGCCGCCGGCCAGGCCGAATGCGCCTCCCTCGCCGCCGCCCTGGTGGCGCGCATCCATCGCCACGCCGCCCCCGGCGCCCCCGCCGGCGATCCCGCCCTGGCCGCGCTGCTGCTCGAGGTCCGCCGCCGCCCGGCCCAGGCCTGGACGGTGGCCGGCTGCGCCCGCCGCGCCGGGCTGTCGCGCAGCCAGCTGGTGCGGCGCTTCCAGGCAGCTTACGGCGAACCGCCCTCGGCGGCGATCGCCCGCTGCCGCGACGACTACGCGCTGCAGCTGGTGCGCGAATCCGCCCTGCCCCTGGCCGAGATCGCCGCTCTCGCCGGCTACGCCGACGCCTCGCACCTCGGCCGCCGCCTGCGCGCGCGTCTGGGGGTGCCGCCGGGCGCCGTGCGGGGTTGAGGCCCGGTCAGGCCCAGGTTGATCCTGAACCAGTGTAGGACAGCATCAGCCATGCAGTCGTTGCGCGAACTCTACCGCATCGGGGTCGGCCCCTCCTCCAGCCACACCATGGGGCCGGCGCTGGCGGCCAGCCGCTTCCGCGCGCGCTTTCCCCAGGCGGTGGCCTTCCAGGCGGTGCTGCACGGCAGCCTGGCCGCCACCGGGCGCGGGCACGGCACCGATGCCGCGCTCGAACGCGCCTTCGCGCCCCATCCCACCGCCATCGCCTGGCGCGCCGACAGCGTGCTGCCCTTCCATCCCAACGGGCTGGATCTGGCTGCGCTCGACGCCGCCGGCGGCGAACTGGGGCGCTGGCGGGTGTTCAGCGTGGGCGGCGGCGCCTTGCGCGAGGAGGGCGAGGCGGAACCGGTGGCGGTCTACGACGTCACCGCCATGGCCGAGCTGCTGGCCTGGTGCGAGGTGCGCGGCAAGGCCCTGTGGGAGCACGCCCACGAGCGCGAGGGCGAGACGCTGTGGCCGCACCTAGCGTCCTGCTGGCAGACCATGCGCCGCACCCTCGCGCGCGGCCTGGCGGCCGAGGGCGAGCTGCCTGGCGGGCTGCGCCTCAAGCGCAAGGCCAAGGCCATGCTGGCGCGCTCGCGCGGGGTGCGCGCGGTGACGGTGTCGGGCTTCGCCCTGGCGGTGATGGAGGAGAACGCCGCCGGCGGCGAGGTGGTGACGGCGCCGACGTGCGGTTCCTGCGGGGTGGTGCCGGCGGTGCTGGCGCGCCTGCAGGGCGACCTCATGGCCCCGGACGAGGACATCATCCGCGCCCTCGCCACCGCCGGGCTGGTGGGCAACCTGGTCAAGCGCAACGCCTCGATCAGCGGCGCCGAGGTCGGCTGCCAGGGAGAGGTCGGCACCGCCTGCGCCATGGCCGCGGCGGCTGCCGCCCAGCTGCTGGGCGGCAGCCCGCGCCAGTGCGAATATGCCGCCGAGATGGCGCTCGAGCACCACCTCGGCCTGACCTGCGACCCGGTGCTGGGGCTGGTGCAGATGCCCTGCATCGAGCGCAACGCCTTCGCCGCCACCCGCGCCCTCGACTGCGCCGAGTTCGCCCTGTGCGGCGACGGCAGCCACCGCATCGGCTTCGACGAGGTGGTGGCGGCGATGAAGGCCACCGGCAGGGACATGAACCAGCGCTACCGCGAGACCGCCGAGGGCGGCCTGGCGGTGCTGCGCCCGCAGGCAGCCTGGCTGATGGGGTCCTGAGCGGTTGAGCAAAAACCCTGCCCGGCGGTCTGAACGGGTCTTGGGGGCGTCGGCGACGTCAGACTCCACTCACAATAGCGCTGCTATTGCTCCGTTCCGTCTTCCTTGCCGCCACTCCCCGATACCCGTCCAGCCCTTGGTTGGTTTTCTGCTCAACCTCTGAGCGCGGGCCGGGCCTACCATCGCCGCTCCCGGCGCGATGATGCCGCGCCCGTGGAAGACCGTGCCGCCGTCGCCAGCCTTCGCTGGGCCCTCGCCTTCGAGGTGGTGAACGCCTGCTCGTGGTCGGCGGTGCTGGGCACGCCGATGATCCTGCTGCTCAAGAGCCAGGGCGCCTCGGCCACCGTGCTGGGGGTGGCGCTGGCGCTGCTGCCGCTCACCCAGGCGCTGCAGGTGGTGGGCGCCCGCCTGCTGCCGCGCTTCGGCTACCGTGGGCTGATGGTGCGCGGCTGGACCGCGCGCACGGCGCTGGTGGGGGTGATCGCCGCGGTGGCCTTCTGCGCGCCGGCGCTGGGGCCGGCGGCCACCATCGTCCTCACCCTCGGCCTGCTCGCCGGGTTCACCGTGCTGCGCGGGCTGGCGAGCTGCGCCTGGATGCCCTGGATCACCCAGCTGGTGCCGGAGCAGCGCCGCGGGCGCTTCATCGCCGCCGCCGGCATGCTCATCCAGGCCACCACCGTGGCCTGCAACCTCGGCTATGCCCTGGTGCTCGACCACCTGCCGGCGCCCTTCGGTTCGGCGGTGCTGCTGGTGTGGTCGTGCCTGACCGGCTTCCTGGCGGCCTGGACCATGGCCCGCATCCCCGACTGCTCGGTGGAATCCGAAGGCGGCAGCGGGCCGGTGCCCTGGCGCACCATGCTGGCCTACCGCCCGTTCGCCCGCCTGGTGGCCTTCGCGCTGATGGCCTGCACCGCCCTGGCCGCGCTCGGGGTGCTGTGGGTGCCGGTGATGCGCGACCTCCACCACCGCGACGACGGCTTCATCGCCCTGCTGCCGGTGTGGGCGGGGCTGGCCTACCTGGGGGTGCTGCCGCTGCTCGGGCGGCTGGTCGACCGCACCGGCAGCCGGCCGCTGCTCGGCCTGGCGCTGGTGACCTGGTCGCTGCACGCGCTGCTGTGGGCCGCCCTGGCGGCGGGCTGGCTGCCCCTGACCTGGTGGGTGCTGGGGCTGATCCAGGTCACCGCCGGCGGCGGCTCCGCCGCCTTCTACCTCGGCGGCCAGCGCCTGCTCATGGCCACCGTGCCCGGCCAGGGGCGCAGCCACTTCTTCGCCCTGCACGGCATGGCCCTGGCCGCCGGCCAGGGGCTGTCGCCGGTGCTGTGGGGGCTGGCGCTGGACGCCTGCGTGCCCTGGGGTGGCTGGGCCGGTCTGGGGCTCAACGCCCACGCCGCCCTCTATTTGACCTCGGCCGGGCTGATGGCGGGCTGCCTGGTGCTGTGCGCGCGGCTGGAGGAACCCAGGGCCATGGGCACCACCCAGTTTCTCAGCGCCCTGCTGGTGCGCACCCCGGCCCGCGCCCTGGCCCGGCTGACCGGGTTCGGGGATGGGCGTTGAGCGATCAACATCGCCGCCTGGCGGGCGTATTGGTATAGCATGATGCTATCCAACGTGGCCCGCACCCTCGTCCCCAGCCTGCTCCTGCTCGCCGCCGGGGTGGGCGCGGCCGAGGGCGGCGACCCGGAGCGGCGGGTGCTGCGCTTCGCCGCCGACGAGCACTGGGGGGTGGCCCGCCAGTTCGAGCAGATCCAGGCGCCGTGGACGGTCAGCGAGGGGAGCGAGGGCCTGGCGGTGGACTTCACCGCCGCGGGCGGGGCGGTCAGCCTGGCGCTGATCGCGCGCTGGGCGCAGGAGCGCATCGCCATCGATCCCGCCGGCGAGCTGGCCCTGGCGGTGACCAGCGATCGCGCCGATGGCCTCCAGCTCGGCGTCCGCCTGCGCGATCGCGCCAAGCGCATCTTCGTGCTCCAGCCCCGGCCGCTGGCGGCGGGGGCCAACCGCCTGAGCTGGCAGCTGCCCGCCGCCCTGGGCAAGGATGCGCCCGCCCCCGGCGGGCTGGTGGTGCATGAGCTGCAGCTGGTCCGGCCTGCCGGGGTGGCGGCGCGGGTGGTGGTGCAGGGCCTGTTCCAGCGCGCGCCCCTGGCCGATGCCACCCGCGCGGTGGCGGTGCGGCTGGATGCCGGCCACCCGCTCAACGTGGTGGTGCCGGGGGCCGAGGACCGCCTGGCCCTGGTGCTGGCCAACGGTCTCGACCGCGAGGTCGCCGGCAGCCTGACCTGGCGCCTGTCCGAGGACGAGGACCGCCCGGGCGCCCCGGCCACCGCCGCGGTGCGCATCCCCGCCCGCGGCGAGCTGCGCCTGCCGGTGGCGCTGGCCTCGCGCGCGCTCGGCATGCGCTATTGCGACTGGAGCCTGGAGGTCGACGGCCGGCGCAGCAGCGGGCGCCAGCGCTGCGCGCTGTTCGCCCCGGTGGGACCGGGGGCCGATCCTGCCGGCTTCCGCGTCGGGGTCGCCGCCCACCCCGGGCGCTACACCCCCAGCGAGCGCACGCGCGAGATCGCCGGCGCCGCCCTGGTGGGGGTGGGGGTGCTGCGCGATGACGTGGACTGGGCCGCGGTCGAGCCCAGGCCCGGCGAATGGCAGTGGGGGCGCACCGACCACATCGTCGCCACCTGCGTCGCCAACGGCATCGAGCCGCAGCTGATCCTCGATTTCGGAGCGCCGCACGGAGCCGATCCGGCGGCGGTGCAGCGTTCCGAGGCGCACAAGGCCAAGGGCGACAAGACCAAGGCGATGCAGGCGCTGCTGCGCGGCGGCCAGGCCGATGGCCCCTGGCGGGCCTTCGTCGCCGCCACCGTCACCCGCTATCACGAGCGGGTGAAGCTGTGGGAGGTGTGGAACGAGCCCGACCTGGAGGGCTTCTTCAGCGGCTCGACCGACGACTACCTGCGCATGCTGCAGGGCGCCTGGCAGGAGGTGAAGCGCATAGATCCGGCGCTCACGGTGCTGTCCGGCGGCTTCGCCGGGGTCGGCCAGCACGCCGGCCACAAGCTCAACCCCGGCCTGCAGGAGCGGGTGCTGCGCGAGGGTTCGGGCTGGTTCGACCTGCACGCCTACCACGGCCACGGGCCGTTCGCGGCCTTCCAGCGCAGCGTCGACGGCGAGCTGGCGCGCATCCGCGCCGGGATGATGCAGCCGCGTCCGCTCTACTTCAACGAGACCGCGCTCACCAGCGCCTTCAACGGCGAACGCCTGCAGGCCCAGGCCCTGGTCAAGAAGCTGGTGTTCGCCCGCCTGCGCGGGGCTGTGGGCTTCACCTGGTACGACCTGCGCGAAGACGGCGACGACCCGGGCGACGGCGAGCACCGCTACGGCATGATCGCCCGCGACTTCCAGCCCAAGGCGGTCTATGCCGCGCACAACGAACTGGTGGCGCGCCTGCGCGGCAAGCGCTGCACCGGCGCCCTCGACCTCGGTCTGGGCCGCTGGGCGGTGGGTTTCGCCGGCGGCGGCGAGCGGGTGGTGGTGTGGTGGAACGAGGACGGCCGCCTGCCCGAGGAGCCGATCGCCCTGCGCGCCCCCGGCTGCACCGCCGCGCGCACCGTCGACATGTACGGCAACCTGTCGGTGGCGCCGCTGCGCGATGGGCTGGTGCTGGCGGTGCCGGGGACGGCGCCGTCCTACGTGGTGCTGCCCGGCGGCGAGCAGCCGGTCGAGCTGGCGGCGCGGCTGGCGTGCTTCGATGGCGCCCCGCTGCTGGTCCCCGGCGAACGCCGCACCCTGGCCACCCTGGTCACCAACCCGCTCTCCTCGGCGATGACTCTCGGACTGGGCACCGCCGCGCCCGCCCCGCTCGCCGCCGGCGCCACCGCCAGCCTGCCGCTGGAGCTGGCCTGCCCGCCCGAGGCGCGCTGGGGGGCGGTGATCCCGGTGCCGGTGACGTGGGATGCCGGTGGCGGCTGGCGCACCACCCTGGCGGTGCCGATCACCGTCACCGGCCTGATCCCCGCCGGCGGCTGGGAGGGCCGCGCGCCCGACTTCCGCTGCGCCGCCATCGCCGACGTGGTGAACTTCTGCGACGCCGACCCGGCGCGGGTGGCGCAGACCTGGCAGGGGGCGCAGGACTGCTCCTTTGCCGGCTGGCTGGGGCGCGGCGGCGGCCGCCTGCGCCTGCGCCTCGATGTCAGCGACGACCGCCCGGTACAGCGCGAGGACGCCGACGGGATGTGGAACGCCGACAGCATCCAGGTCGCCTTCCAGATCCCCGGCCAGGCCGGGCACTGGGAGTTCGGCATCGCCCGCCACGAGGACGGACGGGTGATGAAGCAGGTCTTCCTCAAGCCAGCCGGCCGCAATCCCGACCTCGCCCAGATCGAGGCGGTGGTCACCCCGCGCGCCGGCGGCATGGTCTACGAACTGGCCATCCCCTACCCGGTGGTGGGGCTGAGCGATGCCATCCTCGACCAGGGCATCCGCTTCAATGTCATCGCCAACGACAACGACGGCGACCTGCGCGAGGGTTTCGTGCGCCTGGCCCCGGGCATCGGCGAGCAGAAGTCGGCGGAGCAGTTCCTCAGCGTGCGCTTCGCCCCGGCGCGTTGACGGCATTTCCGATCCGCACCCGACGAACCGTTCATCCTGTGGGCACGTCCGGGCGGATCCCAGGGTCGCCCGGGGGTAGGGATCGGTCGCCGGAAGGCATGATGGCAACGCGGCTTGTACGCTCCGGTACAAGCTGCGTCAGGAGCCGTCGCCATGACCACCCGCCTCGTCCCCGCCCTGGTCGCCCTGGCCTGCGCCGCCGGCCTGCAGGCCGCCGACCCCTCCGGCCTGCGCCAGGAGGCGAACCTCCTCATCGACGGCGACGAGCAGGCGGTGACCTACGCCGAGGTCGCGGTCGCCGGCGGGCGCTGGCTTCCCGCCAGCTGGCGCGGCGAGGAACGCGCGCGCCGCACCATCCAGGCGCTGGTGCCGGTGCCGGCCAACCGCTGGGGCCAGGCCACCCTGCGCTTCACCCCGCAGCGCAGCGGTACCGTGCGCCTGGTGCTGAGCGGGCGCAACCGCGCCGGCAAGGACGACCCCACCCCGCCCGCCGCCAGCGCGGTGGTGTGGGACGCGGTCGAGATTGTCGGCGCGACCCTGGCCGATGGCGGTTTCGAGCAGGGCGAGGGCGTCCTGCCCGCCGGCTGGACCACCGACAAGCCAGCCGGGGTGCAGCGCGTGCGCGATCCCCTGCTGGTGCGAGAGGGCGCGGCGGCGGTGCAGGTGGCGGACGGGGTGTGGTTGCAGCAGGCGATCCAGGTCGAGGCCGGGGTGACGGTGGCGGTGACGGTGCATGCCTTCCGCCCGGTCGGCCCCCAGAGCCGGGCCCTCGATCTCTCCGCCGCCGCCGACCGCGGCCTGCGCGACGAGAACCCGGGCGACGGCAAGGGCGGCTGGACCGACCAGGGCAAGGCCAACGACCTGCGCACCCTGCCCGCCGGCGAGCACCCTTTCGCCGACGTGCGCTTCCGCATCGGCGAAGGCGAGCGTGCTGCGATTGTGCTGCGCGGCAGCCAGCGCCCGGCGCTGCCCGAGCGCGCCACCCTGCCGCTGCCGGCGGGCGGGCGCCCGGCGCGCTTCCTCTACCTGCTGCACGCGGGGGCGTGGGCGCGCAGCCTGAGCGGTGAGATCGGGCGCATCGTGCCGGTGCGCGCCGACGGCGGAGACGCCCCCGCCATCCCGGTGCTGGGCGGGCGCGACGTGGGCGACTGGTGGTCGCCGGCGAGCCTCGCCAACGCCCGGGTGGCGTGGACGGCCGAGAACGGCAGCGCCTATGTCGGGCTGTACGTCTCGCGCTTCGCCCTGCCTGACGCGCCGCTGTCGGCGCTGCGCTTCGAGAGCGCCAACGCCGCGGTGTGGGGCATCGTCGGCGCCAGCCTGTCCGAGGCCGAGGTGCCGCTGCCCGAGATCCAGGCGGTGACCATGGCCGCCGACGAGGTGTGGCGGCCCTATGCCCACCAGCGCGACATCCTCGCCGGCAGCGCCCTCGACCTGTCCGGGCTGCTCGACGCCCCCGCCGGCAGGCACGGCGCGGTGGCGGTGCGCGAGGACCGCCTGGTGTTCGCCGACGGCACCCGCGCGCGCTTCGCCGGCAACAACCTCTCGGTGATGTGGCCGGAGCTGCTGGCGGTGCCCGATGCCGAGCTGGAGCGTCTGGCCGACCGCTTCGCGCGCCTGGGCATCAACCTGGTGCGGGTGTCGCACCTTGACGCGGTGATCCGCAGCGATGCCGGCGGGGCACCGGCGCTGGTGCCGGAGCAGATCGAACGCTTCGACCGCCTGGTGGCGGAGTTCAAGCGGCGCGGCATCTACATCACCATCGAGCTGTTCATGGGCCGGTGGTCGCAGGCCATCACCAAGCGCCGCTTCCCCGAGCAGGTGGCCAAGGGCACCCACGAACGCCATCTCTACGAGACCGCCTTCATGGTCGACCCGGAGTTCCGCGCCGACCTCAAGGCCTGGGCCACCGTGCTGCTCGGCCACGTCAATCCCCACACCGGGATGGCCTACGCGCGCGAGCCGGCCCTGGCCTTCGTCGGCATGACCAACGAGGACCCCGCCCCGCACCTGGTCACCGCCCTGCTCGAGGGCCGCTATGGCGGCATGCCGCCGGTGCTGGGGCGGGCCTATGCCGCCGCCTTCGCCGCCTGGCTGAAAGGGGTCCACGGCGATCAGGTGGCGTTGGCTGCGGCCTGGGGCGACGCCCTCGCCGCCGGCGAGGGCCTGGCCGAGGGGGTGGCGGTGCGCCCCGGCGCCGGCGGCCGGCGTGGTGAGGACACCCTGCGCTTCCTGGTCGATGCCCAGGGCGCCGCCTGGGCCGACCTCGAGGCGCATGTGCGCGGCCTGGGGCTGACCGTCCCGTTCACCGACTGCAACATGACCAATTCGCGCTTCGCCGCCCTGCTGCGCACGCGCTTCCCGCTGGTGGACAACCACAGCTACTTCGACCATCCCAAGTTTCTGGTCAAGGACTGGCAACTGCCCTACGGCTTTCACCAGCGCGCCCTGGTGCGTCCCGGGCGCTGGTGGAGCCGCGAGAACCACGCCCTCGAGATGGCGGTCAGCCGCCACGCCGGGCGGCCGTTCGCGGTCAGCGAGTACGACCACGTCTTCCCCAACCGCCACCGCAACGAGTCGGGGGTGGTGTTCGGGGCGATCGCCGCCCTGCAGGACTGGGACGCGCTGATGCAGTTCACCTACAACGCCGAGCCCAAGCCGCTGTGGGCGGCCGAGGGCGCGGCCAAGCCCTTTGCCAAGGTCGACGATCCCATCGGGCTGGCCACCGAGCTGCAGCTGCGCTTCCTGTTCCTGCGCGGCGACCTGCGCCCGGCCCCGGGCATGGTCGAGCTGTTCGCCCGCCCCGGCGAGCTGGCGGCCTCGGAGTGGACCCTGGGCGACGAGGCCGCGCTGCTGGCGTTCGTCACCCGCACCGGCCTGCGCCTGGCCGAGGCCCCGACCCCCGACGCCACCACCCTGCCCATCCACACCCGTGCCGAGGGCGGCGCGGGCATGCTGCCGCGTGCCAAGGGCATCGAGCCCACCGACCTGGCGGCGTGGTTCGCCCAGGTCAAGGAGCGCGTGCTGCCGCCCGGCAACCGCAGCGATCCCGCCAATGGGGTGATGGAATCCGCCACCGGCGAGGTGCTGTGGCGCTTCGCCCAGGGCCAGGTGCTGGTCGACACCCCGCGCTCGTGCGCGGTGGTGGTGAAGGCAAAGGCGGCGGTCACCGCCGGGGCGCTCAGCGCCGAGATCGACGCCGGTGCCGCCAGCCTCAGCGTGCACAGCCTCGACGCCCAGCCGATCGCCGCCAGCCGGCGCCTGCTGGCGGTGCTGGCCACCGACCTGCTCAACCAGGGCATGCGCCTGGAGGACGACGGCCGGGTGGTGGTGACCTGGGGCCAGGCGCAGAAGCTCCTGCGCAGCGGACGTGCGGCGGTGTCGCTGCGCTGCGCCGCCCCGCTCAAGGCCTGGGTGCTCGACGGCAGCGGCAAGCGCCTGGCCGAGGTGCCAACCACCTTCACGGACGGCGTGCTCGGCCTGACCCTCGACCAGCGTGCCACCCCGGCGCTGTATTGGGAACTGGCGGCGGAGTGACCGGGATCAGCTGCGGGCGGCGACCAGCGCCAGGCGGCCCCAGGTGGCCTGGTCGTTCCACTGGTGGTCGGCGGGGAAGCCGCACTGCAGGCGCCGTTCGGGGCCCTCGACCGCGGCGTTCCAGGCCAGGGCGCAGGGTGCCGGCGGGGCGCCGGGGGCGAGGGTGGCGGCGATCAGGTCGCGCGGGATGCGCAGCTCATAGAACGCCTCGCAGGCCGGCGGATGGTCCAGGCGCAGGCGGTGGAGGTCGGGGCCGCCGGCGGGCGGGCGCAGGGTCACCCGGCCGGTGATGCGGCGGGGCGCGCCGGCGTCGTCGCGGCTGCCGATGGTGTGGATGAACAGCCCGCCATCGGCGGCACGCGATGCCAGCACGTAGGTGCCGCCCACCCGCACCTCGATCGAATCCTTGCGGTAGTGCGCCACCGCGACCCCGTCGAAGTCGAAGGACGGGGCCAGCACCTGCGCCGCCACCAGCAGGTCGCCGCCGTCGTGCAGCAGGTAGAAGACCGCGCCGCGGCGGTAGGCCGCCGGCGGGGCGCCGTTGCCGCGCACGATGCGATGACGTTCGTCGACCGCCACCGGCTGGGCGCGCGACCACGGTGCCAGGTTGAGGTCGGCCTCCTCGTTGGTCCAGCGCCGCAGTTCGCCGGCGAATGCGAAGGAGGGCGAGCGCCGCGCCGGCACCAGGTCGTCGCTGGTCTCGGCCGGGCGCGCGACCGCGATCCCCAGCGCGCTGAGGGCCTGCAGCCACAGCAGGTCGCCGCGGCGGCCGGCCAGCGTCGCCAGCGGCAGCCCGGCGACCCACACCGTGCCGCGGCCGAGCGCGCGGCTGAGCAGCAGCGCTCCGCAGGGTTCGCCGACCCGGAAGCCGGCATAGAGGCCGCCGGGATCCTGGGGCGCCGCCAGGATGCGGGGGCGCCAGCGGCGGTCGCCGGCGAGCAGGCCGAGGCGGTCGTGGTCCAGCACCTCGTCGAGGTCCAGGCTCGACCAGCCCAGCGGCTCGCTGCCCGGCCGCACCGCGGCGGCGAGCAGGGGGCCGGCGGGCCGGGCGGCGCAGGCGACCCCGCCGGCGTCCAGGCCGGGGGCGGCCAGCACCAGCAGGGTGCCGCCGGCGCGCAGCCGGCGGGTCTCGGGATGGCCGGGGTCGGCGAGGGCCGCGAGCAGCGCGGCGGCCTCGGCCGGCTGCGCCACCACCCGCAGGCGGCCGTGGTCGGCACAGGGCATCCCGGTCAGGGCCGCCAGGCGCGCAGCCAGCGCCGGCTCGGCGCAGGCGGACGCACCGGTGGCCGGGCGCCAGGCGGCGGCATGGGCGATCAGGCGCGTGATCAGCGCGTCGGCCTGGGGGTCCCGGCCGCAGTTGGCCTCGAGGTGGAGCTGGCAGGACAGCACCAGCCCGTGCGCGCCGGGCAGCTCGACCAGCGCCGCCTGGGCGCGGTCGGCCCCGCCCACCAGCACGCGCAGGGGGCCGCTGAATGGCGGCGGGTTGACCCCCGGGCGCACCCAGGCGTGGTCGGCCAGGCGGTGGTCGCCGGCGGCGAACGGGCGCAGGCCCTCTCCGGGCAGGCCCGCCAGCAGCGGGTGGTCGGGATCGGCGAAGGCGGCGGTCTCCTGCCAGGTGAACAGGGTGGGGTCCTGGCGCAGGCCGTGGTGCACCGGCGGGATGGTCTCGTCGGCGCGGCGCAGGCGCAGCGGCAGCGGCACCGCGGCGGGCTCCTGCTCCTGGCGCAGCAGCACCAGGCGGCCGCCGGCGGCGAGGAACGCCTCCACCGCGGCGCGTTCGCAGGCGGCCGGCAGCCGTCCCGCCAGCACCACCGCCGGATGCGCGGGCAGGGCGGCGACCTCGTCGAGCGCGAGGCCGCGCCGGCGCAGGTGCGCGACCAGGGCGGGGGCCACCCCCAGCGCCGCCACCGGCAGGCCGGGGGCGGGGATGGCAGCCGGCGCCGGCCACACCCACAGCTCGCCCTGGGCCTGGGCGCGGGCGGTGCGGCTGCGCAGGGACATCTCCAGGCGCAGGCGGGTGGGTTGCGCCACCGCCGGCAGGCGCAGACGCACCGCCACCGTGCTGCTGCGGCCGTCCGCCAGCGCCAGGCGGGCCGCGGCCCGGGCCAGCACGCGTCCGCCGCCGTCCACCAGCCGCACCGTCACGGTGCCGGCCAGGGCGGCGCCGGTGTCGTTGGCCACCGCCACCCGCCGGCGCAGCGTGCGGCCGCCATAGGTGTCGCGGTCGAGGTCGCCGGCCGCCAGCAGCAGCGGGCGGTGGCCGGCGGCCACCGCCCGCGCCAGGTCGGGATCCAGCCGCACGTGCGGCCGGCCGTCGCTCCAGCCGGGATCGACCTGCGGCCGCCGCACCACGTGGTAGTTGCTGTCGCGGTGGTACAGCTCGCTGCGCAGCAGCGGCGGCTCGCCCGGCCGCGCCGGGGCGCCGGGGATGGCGGCGCCGGGGGCGAAGGGCGGGCGGAACAGCAGCACGTCGAGGGCGAAGGGGAACGAGCCGGCGGCCCCGCCCAGGCGGTGGGCGGCGATCTCGCGGCCGTAGAAGGCGGCCAGGGCGCGGAAGTGGCTGCGCTCCGAGCGCGGGTCCGCCAGGCTGCGGCTGGGCACGCGCAGGGTGTCGCGGTAGGCCTTGTCCGGTCCCCACCATTCGCCCAGCACCAGCGGGCGGCCGAGGCCGCGCACCGGCAGCATCCGGCGCTGGGCCTGGGCGCAGTGCAGATGCACCATCGCGCTGGTGGTGAGGGTGCCGGCGGCGCTGGCGATGGCCGGCAGCCCGGTGCGCGTGCGCACATGCGCGAGCAGGCGGTCGACCCACGGCGGGGCGTTCACCGGATCGATCGAGCTCATCTCGTTCTCGACATCGAAGGCGAGCACGCAGGCGCGGTTGCGGTCGCGGGCGATCCAGGCGTCGAACTCGCGGCAGGTGTTGGCGAGGAACTCCTCGCCGCCGGCGGTGTAGCCGGCCACCGCTGTGCTCCACACCGCCGACTGGTCGATCGCCACCAGCCCGACCTCCTCCATCACCTCCAGCACCACCGCCGGGGCGATGGCGGCGTGCAGGCGCAGGCTGTTGAAGCCGAGCCGGCGCAGGGTGGTGAACCACAGGCGCAGGTAGTCGCGCCGCCACAGCCAGGGCGCCACCCGCTGGCGGATCAGGCTGAGCCCGCGCAGGCGCAGCGGCTCGCCGTTCCAGCGGATGGTCTCGCCGCGCAGCTCCACCTCGCGCAGGCCGAGGCGGGTGTCGAGGCGGTCGAGGGCGCGTCCGTGGGCGTCGACCAGGGTGAAGGCGAGCGGGTGCAGGCGCGGCTGGCGCCAGCTCCAGGCCGCCAGCGCCGTCGGCACCGCCAGCACGCCGCGGGCGCGGCCTTCCACCACCGCCAGACCGTTTCCGACCACGCCGCGGTCCCGGCCCAGGCGCACCTCCACGCGCGCCCCGGCCGGGGCGCCGGACAGGTCGAGGTCCAGCGCCAGCCGCCGTCGGCGGTGGTCCCAGGTGTGGCGCCAGCCGGCGAGATGGGCGAGGGGCAGCTCCTCCAGCTCGACCGGCTGCCAGATGCCGCCGGCCACCGGGCCTTCCTCGTTGTCGTCCGGGTAGCCGATCTGATGCAGCAGGCGCTGGCCGTCGTTGGCGGCGTGGCCGGATTCCACCTCCACCTCCAGACGCACGCTGGCGCCGGCGTGGCGCCGCCACAGGGCGTCGGGGATGGCGAGGGTGAAGGGGGTGAAGCCGCCCCGGTGGCCACCGAGGTCCTCGCCCGCCAGGCGTACCTGCGCGGTGAGCATCACCGCCGCGAAGCGCAGGCGCAGCAGCCGGCCTTCGCGGTGGGGCGGCAGCGGCAGGTCGCGGGCGTAGGTCGCCCGGCGCACCGCCGACCACGCCGCCGGCAGGTCGTAGCTGGTGCCGTGGGTCCACTGCGCCGGCACCGGGATGGTGGCGGCGGGCTGGCCGACGGGGGCGAAGTCCCAGCGGCCGCAGAGATCGGTGGTGTGGCGAAGCGGTGCGCTCATTGTCTTCTTATAACCTTGCAACAGCGGGTTTGGCATGGCGGGGTTGGACCCAGGATTGGAAAAATGGTCGCCCGGGCCTGGGCCGGGCTGCGGAATGCCGTTCTAAGTGATTGCAATGGCGCGGCCTGAGTAGGCATGCCGGATGCGTTACGGGGGGCCTTGGCACTCCCTGTGCTATTCCCCCTGGCAGCCCGCCCCGGAATCCGCCGGGGTGTGCAGAAACCGCACAGGGAGGGAGCCATGCCCAAAGGCGTCTATGCCGCCGCCAGCGCGATGTGGACCGAGTCGCGCTCCCTCGATATCACCGCGCGCAACATCGCCCACGCCCAGGACCCCGGCTACCGGCGTGAGCAGATGCTGCGCACCTCCTTCGCCGAGGAACTCGCCCAACGCGGCCAGTCCCAGGACCTGAAGGGCAATGGCGGTACCGGGGTGCTGCCCAAGGGCAGCTGGCACAGCTTCACCCAGGGCGCGCGCGAGGACACCAACGCCCCGCTCGACCTGGCGATCAACGGCGAGGGCTTCTATCGCGTGCAGGATCCCCAGGGCCGTACCCTGCTGACCCGCGCCGCGCATTTCAGCGCCGATGCCCAGGGCCGCATCACCACCCCCGATGGCTGGCCGGTGCTTGGCCAGGGTGGGCCGGTGACCATCCCGCCCGAGGCCGACCGCATCCTGGTCGATGGCCAGGGCCGGGTGTCCTACGAATCGATGCAGAACGGCATCCGCACCGCCACCCTGGTCGACCAGTTGCGGGTGGTGACGGTGGCCGACCCGCACGCCATGACCGCGGTCAACGGCCAGTACTTCGACCCCGGCAGGCAGCCGCTGACCGATGCCAAGTCCTTCCAGGTGCGCCAGGGTTACCTGGAAAAGTCGAACATCGAACCGATCCACGAACTGGTCGAACTGATCGCCACCCAGCGCCGCTTCGAGGCGGCGCAGAAGGCGCTGCGCGAGCAGACCAGCGCCGGCCAGGGCTTCAGCGACCTGCTGCGCGGCGCCTGAGCGCCCGCCCCCACCCCCGAACGCGAGAGGACCTCCCATGCCCCGTGCACTCTGGACCGGCGCTTCCGGCATGATGGCGCAGCAGACCAACGTCGACGTCATCGCCAACAACATCGCCAACGTCAACACCACCGGCTTCAAGCGCCAGCGCACCAACTTCCAGGACCTGTTCTACGACATCACCCAGACCCCGGGCACCAAGGCCAGCGACCTGGGGCGCGACCCCACCGGGGTGCAGATCGGCAATGGCGTCAAGCTCAGCTCGACCCCGCGCATCTTCACCGCCGGCAACATCGAGGTCACCGGCAACGCCACCGACCTGGCGGTCGATGGCGAGGGCTTCTTCAAGGTCCAGCTGCCGGATGGCACCACCTACGGCTACACCCGCGCCGGCGACTTCCGGGTCGACGACGTTGGCAACATGGTCACCCCCGACGGCTACCTGCTGCAGGGGGTGTCGGGCATCGACCCCGCCGCCGGGGCGGTCACCGTCAACACCCGCGGCGAGGTGTTCCAGGGCACCACCCAGCGCGGCCAGATCACCCTCACCCGCTTCAACAACCCCGCCGGCCTGAGCGGCATCGGGCGCAACCTGTTCGTCGAGACGGTGGGCAGCGGCACCCCCCAGGACCTGCCGCCCGGCACCAACGGCATCGGCACCATCCGCTCGGGCGCGCTCGAGAAGGCCAACGTCGAGGTGGTGACCGAGCTGGTCAACCTGATCATCGCCCAGCGCGCCTACGAGACCAACTCCAAGAGCATCAAGACCTCGGACCAGATGCTCAGCACCGCCAACGAGATCGTGCGCTGACCGCCATGATCCCGCGCCTGGCCATGCTGCTGCTGGTGGGCGCCCTCGCCGGCGCGGCCGAGCTGCCGCTGGTGCGGGTGGCGCTGCGCCCGGTCAGCGCAGTGGCGGCGCCGCAGGCCCGCCTGCTGGATGTGGCCGAGCTCAGCGGCGACCCCGCCGGGGTGGCCGAGCTGGGCGAGGTCCCGGTGCTCACCCTGTTCGGGGCCGGGGTCTTCCGCCTCGACGAGCGGCGCCTGCGCGCCGCCCTCGGCCGCCGCGTCGCGGCTTGGCGACTGGAGGTCAGCGGGGTCGGCCAGGTCTCGGTGCCGCCGCGGCGCATCGCCGCCGACGAACTGATGGACGTGGCGCGCGCCGCCATCGATCCGGCCGGGGACGAGCTCGAGATCCGCCTGGCGCGTCCGCTCGCCGAGCTGGTGGTGCCCGACCTCGGCGCCGGGGTGCGCCTGGTCGCTGACGCGGTCGACCGCACCCTGGTCTCGGGCGAGGTGCCGGTGCGGGTGCGGGCGATGCTTGGCGACGCCGAGCTGGGGCGGGCGCTGGTGCCGCTGGCGGTGGGCCGTTTCCGCACCCTGGCGGTGGCGGCGGCGCCGATCGCGCGCGGCCAGCTGATCGCCGCCAGCGACGTGCGCAGCGAGCGGGTGCGCGTCGATCAACGCCATCTCGACAGCCTGGGCGACCCCGC
This sequence comes from Planctomycetota bacterium, assembly GCA_023150565.1. Classification (GTDB taxonomy): domain Bacteria; phylum Planctomycetota; class UBA11346; order UBA11346; family UBA11346; genus JAKLKR01. Next base: position 705 of record JAKLKR010000064.1, on the reverse strand, counting down.
CCTGGCCATCGGCCGCCTCGCCACCCGCGACCTGCGCGAGGGCGACCACCTGCCGCGCTGGTCGGTGGCGATCCCGCCCGACGTGCGCTCCGGCAGCCCGGTGACCCTGGTGTGGCGCGGCGACGGCATCGAGCTGACCGCCAGCGGCCAATCCATGACCACCGCCCGCATCGGCGAACGCATCCACGTGCGCCGCGCCGACGGCCAGCTGGTCAAGGCCCAGGTGATTGGCGAGGGGGTGGCGCTGCTGGAGCGGTGAGCAGCCGCAGGCTGCTGGAGGGGGGCGGAGGGCCTTCGGGCCCGCAGCGGAGCGGGGGCGCAGCCCCGTACAAACAAGAACTTGGGACGGCGCAGCCGGCCCCTGCGACGCAGTCGCGGCCCCGGCGGAGCGGGGGAAGTTCTTGGCGAGGCCGCAGACCACAGGATGGTTGAGGCGAGGATCCACGACCGCACGGAGGTCAGCTTTTCAGCGTCGAGCTGAAGGCAGAGAAGCAGGATCGGTGCCGGCTCTGATCGAACACGGCGAAGGTCAGGGCATCGAAGCCGCGCGACCAGGGCATGGATGGGCCCAAGGCATCCCGGAAGCAGCGGGCGACCAGCAGCGGATCGTTGCCGAAGGCCCCGCAGCCCCAGGCGCCCAGGACCAGGTGCCGCACCCGATGGACGATGGCCAGAGCCAGGACGCTGGTGATCCGCTTCATCCAG
>JAKLKR010000063.1 GCA_023150565.1 Planctomycetota bacterium | reverse complement strand
ACCCGGCTGTTGCCGATCGGGCTGCCGCCATGGCGGGTGAGGATGTGGGCGGTGGCGCGCACGCGCTCATCCGCAACCACCGACTGGCCGAGCAGCAGACCCTTGTAGCCACCGAGGTAGCCGATGATCTCGATGTCGGGATCGATCTCGTTGTAGCGCTCGATGAGCAGGCCGACGGAGGCGGACAGGCACGGGGCCAGGCCACCGGCGGTGAGGAGGGCGACTTTCTGCTTGGGCATGATGATCCCCAGGAGGGCTGGAAGGGTGGGCGCCGGACTGACGGCGCGGGCGCTGATCTAGCCACCGCCGGCGAGCGCGCCACCGGGAACCGGACCGGCGGGTCCGGAATGCAAGAAAGGAGGAAGGAGGAAGTAGGAAGGAGGAAGGGATGCCGCCTCGCATCCAGGCCCCCTGGATGGATCCCAGGCCGTGGATGGGGGTGTAGCGACCCTTCCTCCTTCTGCCTTCCTACTTCCTCCTTTCCCTACTTCCTCCTGACCGGCTGCGCCTGGCTCAGCACCGCCGCTATGGCGCGCAGGGGGATGGTCGCTTCGAGCAGGATCTGCTGCGCACCGCTCTGGCGCAGGGAGGCGGTGATCACCGCCGGCACCAGGTTGGCATCGGCGGGGATCGCCGGCGAGGCCCGCGCCAGGCGCGCGACGTCGCACCACAGGCTGATCAGCGCCGGCTCCCCCTCCAAGGTCACCGCCTGGGGCAGGCGCGCAGCCAGGGCCTTGGCGGCAGGCTCGGATTCCAGGCCGCCAAAGGCGTCGACCACCACCACATGGCGCTCGGCGGCAAGGATGCTCTGGGCGAAGCGCGCATTGCCCACCCGTCCGCTGCGCTGGTAGGCGCCGTTGCCACCCGTACCGGGGATGCCGGTGCAGGCCCCGGCCACCGCCTCCCAGGCCGCCGCCTGCTCGGCCGCACGCGGGATCTCGACCACGGTGGTGGTCAGGTACTGGTCGGGGGTGGCGATCTCGAGACCCCAGGCGCAGTCGCCGGTGCGCTCCCACAGCGACCACCAGGTGCGCCAGGCCTCGTCGACCTGGGGGATCCAGGCCGGCCCCAGGCGGTTGCGCATGGTGGTCGAGAGGCTGGCGCCGAATTCCGCCAGCTGGCCGCTCCAGCCAAGGCTGCCCCACACCATCAGCGCCGTGCGTTCGCCGCGCAGCAGCGGCGCCAGACGGCTGGCCTGGTTGCGCTGGGCCGCCAGCCATTGCGCCAGGGCGCTGTCGGCGCGCATCTGCGCGCGCAGGGCCAGCGCCAGTTCGCCCTCGCCGGCCGGACGCAGCTCCCAGCGCCACCACTCGCCTTGGCGCGCGGCCAGTTCACGCAGGCCGGCCTGCATCGGCTCGAGGTTGAGCCAGGTGGTCGCGGGCAGGGTGAGAGGGGTGTCGAGCAGACCCGACCAGTCGAGGTCGGCGCCGGCGAACAGGCTGCGCGACCACAGCGAGATCGGTGCCTCGCCCGCCGGAGCGGCGGTCAGCGGGCGGGCGGCCAGGGCGCGGCACTCCTCGAGCGAATGGGCGAGGTAGGCGGTGCCGCCGGCCACCAGCAGGCGGTATTCGCGCACCCCGTCCGGGTGGTTCTGGCTGAACACCACCGCACCGTCTCGGTCGGCCACCCGCACCAGGGGCGGCTCGCCGGCCGGCACGGCGCCAAAATCGTCGATCAGCTGGCGGCGGTCGGCGACCGGGATGATCGCCACCAGCGGAGTCCTGCCGTTGCGCCAGGCGAGCAGGGCGGGACGCGAGGTATCGATGCCGGCGAGGGAACGGCAGCGGAACAGGGTCTGGGCGAGGGCGCGCCGCAGCGGCGCGGGGTCGCGGCCCTGGGCGGCGGCCATGCGCACCGCCTCGCGCTCCAGCCAGCGGATGTCGTCGATGCGCAGCACCGCACGGGTCTTGGCGGGATCGAGGGGATCGTTGTCGGCGGCGACCAGCAGGACGACGGACAGGCAGAGCAGGAAGACCATGGACCAGCGCATGGGGGCAAAGCTAGGTGATGCATGGTGCGACGACAAGCACGGCCCCCCCTTTCCCGCCCCGGGATACCCCTATACCTCCCGCCCACACGCAAGCCCTTCCTGGAGGCGCCATGGCCCTGACCCTCACCAAGACCCCCTTCCACGGACATCGCAAGGGCCCCGTCGTGGTGGTGGTGATGGACGGCTACGGCCTGGGCGCCGACTACCCCGGCAACGCCATCAACGCCGCGCGCAAGCCGGTGCTGGACGAGCTGTTCAAGACCTGCCCCTGGACCAGGCTGGCGGCCCACGGCACCGCGGTGGGCATGCCCTCCGACGCCGACATGGGCAATTCCGAGGTCGGCCACAACGCCCTCGGCGCCGGCCGCGTGTTCAGCCAGGGCGCCAAGCTGGTCGCCGACGCCATCGCCAGCGGCAAGCTGTTCGCCGGCAAGGGCTGGGGCGAGGTGGTGGCGAACGCCCTCGCCAAGCAGTCGACCCTGCACTTCATCGGCCTGTTCAGCGACGGCAACGTGCATAGCCACCTCGACCACCTCAAGGCGATGATCGTCGAGGCCAACAAGCGCGGGGTTAAGAAGGTCGCCGTGCACGCCCTGCTCGACGGCCGCGACGTGGGCGAGACCTCGGCGCTGGACTACACCGAGCCCTTCGAGGCCTGGATCGCCGGGGTGAATCCCGACTACGGCATCGCCTCGGGCGGCGGCCGCATGTTCATCACCATGGACCGCTACGACGCCGACTGGTCGATGGTCGAGCGCGGGTGGGCCACCCACGTGCTCGCCCAGGGCAAGCGCTTCCCCTCCGCCAGCGCCGCGGTCAAGGGCCTGCGCGCCGAGAAGCCCGGGGTCATCGACCAGGACCTGCCCGCCTTCGTGGTCGAGCGCGGCGGCAAGCCCTTCGCACCCATCGTCACCGGCGACAGCGTGGTGTACTTCAACTTCCGCGGCGACCGCTCGGTGGAGATGTCCAAGGCCTTCGTCGGCGAAGTGCCCTTCAAGCGCGAGAAGCCCGACGTGTGCTTCGCCGGCATGATGACCTACGACGGCGACACCAACCTGCCGCCGCGCATCCTGGTCGAGCCGCCGACCATCGACCGCGTCATGGGCCAGTACCTGGCCGACAGCGGGGTCGCCCAGCTGGCCTGCTCCGAGACGCAGAAGTACGGCCATGTGACCTACTTCTGGAATGGCAACCGCTCCGGCTACCTGAACGAGAAGATGGAGCGCTACGTCGAGATCCCCTCCGACCGGGTGAGCTTCGACGAGCGTCCGTGGATGAAGGCGGCCGAGGTCACCGACGCCATGATCGCCGAGCTCAAGACCGGCAGGTTCGGCTTCGCACGCTGCAACTACCCCAACGGCGACATGGTCGGCCACACCGGCGTGTTCAACGCCGCGCGCATGGGCGTCGAGGCGGTCGACATGTGCCTGGGCCGCCTGCTGCCGGTGATCAAATCGCTGGGCGGCATCGCCCTGATCACCGCCGACCACGGCAACGCCGACGAGATGTACGAGATGGACAAGAAGGGCGGGGTGAAGATGGAGAATGGCAGGCCCAAGGCCAAGACCGCCCACACCCTCAACCCGGTGCCGTTCATCATTTACGACCCGGCCTTCGCCGGCGAATACAGCCTGGGCACCGCGGTCGCCAAGCCCGGCCTGGCCAACGTCGCTGCCACCGCCCTCGACCTCATGGGCTGGCGCGCGCCGGAAGGCTACGAGCCGTCGCTGCTGACCTGGAAGTGAGGCTGGCAGGAGCAGTTGATGGTTGATCGGCGCACCACCAATGGGTTGCCCTGTGCCCATCGGTTCACCCCGCGGGTGGACGAGGGCGATTTTGCAACCCGTTGTGCGCCGACCATCAACCGCCAACAGCGCGATTTTGTGTGAGCGCAGTGACGCCTATCTCCCTGATCGGCACCGACACCGCCGTGGGCAAGACCCACGTCTGCCTGCTGCTGGCCCAGGGGCTGCGCGCCCGGGGCCGGCGGGTGTGGCTGCACAAGCCGGTGGCCTGCGGCGACTGGGATGGCGCTTCCAGCGACGATGGACGCCGCCTGCGCGCCGCCGGCGGCGACGACCAGGATCCGGCCACCATCTGCCGGCACGAGTTCCCCGAACCCTGCTCGCCCCATCTGGCGGCAGCGGCGGCGGGGGTGGCGCTCGATCTCGCCGCTCTGGCGGCGGAGGCGCAGGCGGTGGCCGCGGCCACCCCCGACCTGCTGCTGCTGGAACTGCCCGGCGGCCTGCTCGCACCGCTCACCGGCGACCGCCGCACCAACGCCGACCTGCTCGCCGCCCTCGGCTGGCCGGCGCTGGTGGTGACCCGGCCGCACCTCGGCACCCTCAACCACACCGCCCTGACCGTGGCCGAGGCCCGCCGGCGCGGCATCCGCCTGCTCGGCCTGGTGGTCAACCACCACCAGCCGGCGACGCCCAGCCTGGCGGTGGGCAGCGCCGCCGGCGAGCTCGCCGCCCTCACCGGGCTGCAGGTGCTGGCTGAACTGCCCTTCGGCGCCACCGATGGTACCGCCCTTGCCGCATCGGTGCTGGCCGCCGATGCTGCCCGCCGTGAACCCCGCCCCGCCTGATCCGTTGACCCCGATGATGCGCACCCTGCTGATCCTGGGCCTGGCCGTCGCCGCGACCGCGGTCGAGAACGCCAACGTGCCGGCCGGCGAACCCGGCCCGGAGCTGCGCGAGGTGCAGGCCTTCGCCGCCCAGGTGACGGTGCGCAACCCGCACCCGCGCGGGGTCAAGGTCGCCCAGCTCGACGCCACCTGCGCGTGCAGCCGCCTGGCCCTGGCCGACAAGCTGCTGCTGCCGGGCGGTGCCACCACCCTCGATATCGCTGTCGACAACCGCAACCGCTCCGGAGACCAGTCGCTGCGCGTCACCGCCTATCTCAGCGATCCCGACCTCGACCCGATCGAGATCGACCTGCGCTGGCGGGTGAAGCCGGTGGTGGCGGTCGACGCCATCGCACCCGCCGATCAGCCGCTGGAGCGCCCCGCCTCGCCGGCCTGGCGCGACGTCTACAAGTACGTGGCACACGAGCGCCCCGACGAGTTGCACCGCCTGCGCAAGCGCATCCGCCTGAGCTGCCCGGCGGGAGAGGCCCCGCCCGGCGGCCTGCGCGTCGAGGGCATCGACTACCCGGGCACCCTGTGGCGCTTCATCGCCGCCGACCAGGGCAACGGCAGCTGGCTGGTGACCGGCAGCGCGCGCGATCCCGAGGCGGTGGCGCCGGAAAAGGTCAGCGACGAGCGGGTGGTGATCCGCACCAACCACCCCGACAAGCCGGCGATCGAGTTGATCCTGGTCACCACCATCAGCAAGGAGGCCGGGCGCCAGGCGCTCGACCCCCTGCTGCCGCCCCCCCCTCCGCGCTGACCCGCCGCAACCGCAAAGACGTCAAGGAACCGCGCGAACCGCGAGAAAGAGAAGACGCGCCCCTGGGTGCGCCGGGCTCCAGCCCGGCAATTCGAGCCCTCCCAGCTGCCGGGCTGGAGCCCGGCGGTCCCAGGGAAGATGGCGTTGCCCCCACCTGCCGCCAATTGCTGGACATCATCGGGATCAGCCGGGCAGCAGCCGCGACGGCGGCACCCGGTGGTGGCGGCGGAAGGCGGTCGAGAAGGCGAAGGCGTTGTCGTAGCCCACCGCCGCCGCGACCTCGGCCACCGTGCGGCCGCCGGCCGCCAGCAGCGAGGCGGCGCGGCGCATGCGCAGGCGCGCGAGGTGCTGCATCGGGCTGGCACCGAGCTGGCGCAGGCTCAGGCGGCGCAGCTGCTCGCCGCCCAGGCCGGCGAGGCGGGCGAGGTCGGCCAGGGTCCAGGGCCGGGCGAGGTCGGCGTCGACCTCCTCCCACAGCCGGCCCAGGCGCGCATCGCTGCGGGCGGGGGCGAGCAGCCGGCGCACCAGCGCCGCCACCAGGTCGCCCCATTGGCGCTGCAGCGCCGGCTCGGCAGCGCCGACCCCCTCGCGGTGCAGGTTGAGGATGGCGTCGTGCAGGGCGCGGGCGTCGCCCGCCACCACCGCCGGGCCGGCGGGGGCGAGGACGAATGCCGCGGGATCGAGCATCGCCCAGGCGACCAGCCACTCGCCGCCGGGACGGCAGTGGTAGGCATGCGAGGCCCCCGGCGGGGTGAGGTAGCCCTCGCCGGGGTCGAGGGCGCGCAAGGCGCCATCGACCAGGCAGTCGCCGCCGGGGGTGAGCGCCATCAGCAGCTGGGCGCGGTCCCAGCCATGGCGGACGAAGCGGAAGCCGGGGCGCGCCAGCGACACCCCGCACAGCGGGATGCCGGCCTCGGCCAGGGCCGGGGCGTCCTTGGCCGACACCAGCCATTCGCGGGTGTCGGCGCCGATGCTGTGGACCGGGCGCAGCCCCTCCACCGCGGTCAGCCCAGGGCGGCGAGCAGGGCGGCGCCGGTGAGGTCGACCGCGCGCGGCAGCAGCCGCCATTCCTGGCGGTGCACCAGCGAGCGCCCCGGCTTGAGCAGCGCCACCGCGCCCATGGTCTCCATCTCGACCATGAAGTTGCCTGGTCCGACATAGGCGGCGATGTTGGCGGCGCCGGGATAGGCGGCGTCGATGTCGAAGGGGCAGCGGATGGCGAAGGTGAACTGGCGCGCCGGGTCGGTCATGGCGATCAGCCCGCGCGGGGCGCGCACCATGCGCTTGGTCTCCTTGCCGCGCGGGGTGAGCACATAGGCGTCGTCGCCCAGCTCCCACTGCTCCTCGCGGAACGAGCGGGTGCCGTGCCCAGCCCAGCAGCGGAACACGGTGATGGTGGTGGAATCCCACTCGGTGCCGTCGCCCAGCGGCACCAGGTAGCGGGTGGCCGGCCCGGGCACGGTGCAGGTCAGGCCCCACGGCCCGGCCCCGGCGAGCATGTCGCCCTCGTTGACGATGATGTTGTCGACCTCGAGGCGGTCGTCGCCCAGCACGCGCACGCGCAGCGAGCGGCGCAGGCGGGTCTCGGGGTCGAGCGCGCCGCCGACGGTGAAGCCGTCGCCATGCACCTCGCAGGTGCCGGGGGCGTCGTCGTTGCGGTAGGTGGCCTCGTTCTCGTCGGCGCCGCCGCCGTGGATCCACAGGCGGTGGCCGCCGCGCAGCTTCCAGTCCTTGCCGGGGGCGGCGCGCACGTAGCGCGGCTTGGCGCTGTCGTCCCACAGCAGCAGGTTGTCGCCGCCAGGGCGGCCGAACCAGGCGAAGCGGGGACCGAAGCCGTGCACGGCGACCAGGCGCAGCGCAGGGGTGGTGAGTTCGACGGCGGCGACCCCGTCGTGGGAGATGGCGCGGATGGGCATGGGGGCGCGAGCATGGCGGGGGCGGAGCGGGCGCCAGGGCCGGGCGGGCTTAGCCTTTCATCCGGTTGCCGCCGCGCCGGAGGCGGCAACCTGGACCGGCCATGACCGACCACGCCGCCGCCATCGCCCGCCTCAACCACCCCGACCGCGCCAGCCGCCTGGCCGCCGCCGCCGAGGTCGGCTCCGCCCTGCGCAGCGGGGCGCTCAAGCGGGCCCTCAGCGACGAGGTCAACTGCCACGTCCACACCAAGTACTCGTTCAGCCCCTATTATCCGGCGATGGCGGCGTGGAAGGCGATCGACGCCCGCCTGCTCGCGGTCGGCATCATCGACCACGATTCGGTCTCGGGGTGCGACGAGATGCTCGACGCCGGGGCGCGCCTGGGCATCGCCGCCACCGCCGGCTTCGAGATGCGGGTGTCCTTCGCCGGCACCAGGGTGGCCGGGCGCAAGCTCAACAACCCCGACTCCGAGGACATCGGCTACATCGCCATCCACGGCCTGCCGCGGCGGTCGTTCGCCGCCGCCAAGAGCTTCCTGGCGCCGATGTTCGCGGCCCGCAACCAGCGCAACCGGCGCATGGTCGAACGCATCAACGCCCTGCTCGCCCCGCTCGGCATCGCCCCGCTCGACTTCGAGCGCGACGTATGGGCGATCAGCCAGGCCGGCGAGCAGGGCAGCATCACCGAACGCCACCTGCTCTACGCCCTCAGCCTGCGCCTGGCCCAGGCCAGCGGCGGCGGCCAGGCGCTGCTCGCGCTGCTCACCGGCAGGCTCGGGGTGCCGGTGCCGGCCAAGCTGGCGGCGCTGCTCATCGATCCCGCCAACCCGCACGCCACCTACGACCTGCTCGGGGTGCTCAAGAGCTCGTTCCTGGAGCGGGTGTTCATCCAGCCCGGCGGCGACGAGTGCGTGCCGGTGGCGCAGGCGGTGGCGTTCGGCGTGCAGGCCGGCGCCATCCCGGTCTACGCCTACCTCGGCGACGTGGGCGAATCGCCCACCGGCGACAAGAAGGCCGAGCTGTTCGAGGACTCCTTCCTCGACCTGCTGGTCGAGGAAGTGGTGCGCCTGGGCTTCAAGGGCATCACCTACATGCCGCCGCGCAACACCAGCGCCCAGCTGGCGCGCCTGCAGGCCCTGTGCCGCGCCCACCGCCTGTTCGAGATCAGCGGGGTGGACATCAACAGCTCGCGCCAGGCCTTCACCTGCCCGATCATCCTCGAACCCCAGTTCCGCCACCTGGTCGACGCCACCTGGGCGCTGTTCGCGCACGAGCGGCTGGCCAACCACGACCTCGCCCTGTCCCTGTTCGACGCGCGCAACCCGCTGGCGTCGCGCAGCCTGGACGAGCGCGTGGCGGCCTATGCGGCGATCGGCAAGCGCATCGACCCGTGGCGCCCGGACGAGGTGGCCCACCTGCTCCCGCGCTAGGGCGGAAGGCTCCCTGGCCTGGGCGAACACTCCATGCCCGGCCTGAAGCTTGCGGCGGCGCGCTCCAGGCCACGCTCCCGCCCATGACCCCCGCGGAGCTGCTTGCCGACCACCGCCTCAAGCCGCGGAGCATCGGCAAGCTGCTCAACGCCCATGCGGTGGGCGATGTCGGCTCGATCGTGGTGGGCGACGCCCTGCGCTTCTACATCCAGGTCGCCGACGAGCGCATCACCGCCGCCCGCTTCCAGGTGTTCAACGGCCAGGACCAGGTCGCCGCCGCCTCGGCGCTGACCGAACTGGCGGTCGGCCGCACCCTCGACCAGGCCCTCGCCCTCACGCCCGCCGACATCTGCGCCCACCTGGGCGGGCTCGATCCCACCGCCCTGCCGCCGCGGGTGTGGGCGATCGACGGCCTGCGGGTGGCGGTCGCCGTCTACCGCGGCGAGACGGTGGATGCCGACGAGGAGCGCCCCCCGCTGCTGTGCCGCTGCCACGGCATCCCCGAGGACACCGTCAAGCAGTCGATCGCGGTGATGGGCCTGGAGCTGGTCGACGACGTGGTGCGCGCCACCGGCGCCGGTGCCGGCTGCGGCAGCTGCAAGGCCGACATCCCCCGGCTGATCGACGAGGTGCGCAACAAGCCGGCGGTGGCGGCCGGCAGCGCCGCGGCGCCGGTGCGCGGCCGCATCGGCCTGGTCCGGCGAATCGCCAGCGCGGTGGGCATGCGCTTCGCCCCCACCCTGGCTGGGCGCGCCCTGGCGGTCGAACTGGTCGATCTCGACGGCGACCAGGTGGTGGTGCGCATCACCGGTGGCGACGAGCCGGCCCGGCGCACCGCCGCCGCCGAGCTGGAGGCGTTCCTCAAGGCCGAGATCGACAAGGGCCTGGGCGTCCGCCTGCTCGGCTGAGTCGGTATGACGAAACCGGCCTCTGGGCGTCAGCGCCCGTACTTGGCCAGGGCGTCGATCAGCGCGGTCTCGGCCGGCCAGGGCTGGCGGCGCGGGTCGGTGATGGCGACGATCGAGCGCACCACCTTGAGGTCGGACAGCGGCCAGGCCGCCAGTTCGCCGCGGCGGGTCTCCTTGCGCACCGTCGGCTCGGGCAGGATGGCGAGGCCGAGGCCGGCCATGACCATGGCCTTGATCACCTCGGGGCTGTCATGCTCGAGCACGACCTTGAGCTCGACGCCCTTGTCGCGCAGGTGGCTGTTGATGATCTTGCGCGTCACCGTGCTGCTCGGCAGCAGGATGAAGTCTTCGCCGGTATAACTGGCGATGGAGCGGGAACGCGAGGGATGGTTGATGGGCAGGACGAGCACCAGCTCCTCCTCCCACAGCTTGCGGATCTGCAGCCCGGGCGGGTCCATCTCGACCGCACACACCGCCAGGTCGAGCTCGCCGCTGGCGACCATCTCGGGCAGGCGCTCGCTGGTACGGCAGATCAGCCGCAGGTTGACCCGGCGGTTGGCCATCAGGTAGGGGCGCAGGATCGCCGGCAGGCTGTTGACCGCCACCGATTCGCTCGCCCCCAGGCGCACCCGCCCGGCGGTGGTGCCGTTGGCGGCGCTGAGGTTGGAGGCGACCCGCGACAGCTCCTCGAGCAGCGGGCCGGCGCGGCCGACCAGCTCCTCGCCGGCGCTGGTCAGGCGCACGGCGCGGCCGATGCGCTCGAACAGGCGCACGCCCAGGGCCTTTTCCAGCCCCATCACCTGGCGCGAGAGGGCGGGCTGGCTGAGCTCCAGCTCGGCCGCGGCCTTGGTGAAGCTGCCCAGCCGGGCAACGGTCAGGGCCGCCAGCATCTGGTCGGTGGCGGGCAGCTGGCCTTTGGCCATGCGCACCGGACGGGTGTCCGGCCGATGGGTTTTCGGCTGTTCCTGCTCCTGATCGTCGTCCATCATGTCCACCGGAGGAAGACGATGGCCCGCAGCCATGGAAAGTCCAGCAACCGGTCCTGGCGCAGCAGTGATCAGCGCCCCCAGCGGCGGGACGGCCGCTTCTCCCGGGGGAATTCCCTGGGAGATCGCCGCAACGCGGTCCTGGACGGCGGCCGGCTGATCGCCGCCCTGACCGAGATGGCCACCTCCGCCACCGCCAGCCAGGTCGCCGAGCGCACCGGCGACGACGCGCGCGCGGTCGGCTCGGCGCTCAAGCGCCTGGTCGAGCTCGGCCAGGTGCTCGAGATCCGCCCCGGACGCTACCAGGCCAACGGCACCGGCGGCGAGCACGCCGCGGTGCTGGTCGAGCTCGGCGACGGCATCCACGCCCGCCTCGCCGACGGGGTGATGCGGCCGGTGAACCCCGCCTACCTGATCGGGGCCAAGCCCGGCGACGTGGTGCAGATCGCCACCGGCGAGGACGACCTCGCGCTGGTGACGCGCATCCTGCGCCGGGCCGGGCGCGAGGTGGTGGGCACCCTGCAGTTCGATCCCGGCGCCACCTGGCTGGTGTGCGACAACCGCCGCGAGGGCCGCCTGGCGGTGAAGGGCCTGTTCGAGGGCTTCGACGAGGGCTACCAGACCGGCAAGCGCGTGGTCGGCACCATCGCGGTGGACGACGACGGCCAGGCCTCGGTGCGCCTGACCCGCTTCCTGCCGCCGCAGGTCCCCGAGGTCGCCGACTTCGAGTACGTGCGCTCGGCCCACGACCTGCCCGGCGAGTTCCCCGCCGAGGTCGAGGCGGCGGCCAAGGCCTTCCCGGCGCGCTTCCCCAAGGGCAAGCGCGTCGACCTGACCAAGCGCCTGGTGTTCACCATCGACCCGGCCACCGCCAAGGACTTCGACGACGCCATCTCGCTCGAGCGCGACGAGCGCGGGCGCTGGGTGCTGGGCGTGCACATCGCCGACGTCTGCCATTATGTGCGCGAAGGCACCCCGATCGACGCCGAGGCCTCGTCGCGCGGCACCAGCGTGTACCTGATCAACCGCGTCATCCCCATGCTGCCGGAGGCGCTCTCCAACGGCCTGTGCTCGCTGGTGCCGCACAAGCCGCGCTACTGCCTGTCGGCCTTCCTGACCCTCGACCAGCGCCACGAGATCGCCCACGTCGAGCTGGCCGAGTCGATCATCCACAGCCGCCACCGCCTGACCTACGAGGAGGCGCTGGCGGTGCTCGAGGACCGCGACCACGAGGGCGCCTGGCCGGCCGATCTGCGCACCGTGCTCAAGCAGGTGTCGCACATCGCCCAGGTGCTGCGCAAGAAGCGCGAGGCGGCCGGGGCGGTCAACCTGTTCTCGGTCGAGCACCGCTTCCGCCTCGACGTCGAGGGCAACCCGGTCGCCGCCGAGCGCGAGGGCAGCGACATCAGCCACCAGCTGATCGAGGAGTGCATGCTGCTGGCCAACCGCGCGGTGGCGCAGTGGCTGACCGAGCACGGCCTGCCCTGCGTGTTCCGCCTGCACGAGGCCCCCGACGAGGAGCGCCTGCAGCAGTTCGCCATGGTGCTCGAAGGCTACGGCCGCGACGCCCAGGGGCTCGAGAACCGCTTCCGCCTGCAGCAGATCCTGCGCAACCTCGAGCAAGAGCCGCCGGCCGCGCGCCTGGTGCTCAACCACCTGCTCCTGCGCTGCTTCAAGAAGGCCGTCTACGGCATCGAGGACAGCGGCCACTACGCCCTCGCCTTCAACCACTACTGCCACTTCACCAGCCCGATCCGCCGCTACCCCGACCTGCTGGTGCACCGGCTGGTCAAGAAGGCCCTGCACCTGCCCGACTACAAGGCGGTAGAATCGCGCGCCGGCTACCTCGACGCCCTCGCCAAGCAGTCGAGCTTCCTGGAACAGCGCGCCGAGCTGGCCGAACGCGACCTGCACGCGCGCAAGAGCTGCCGCTACCTGTCGGCGCGCATCGGCGAGGAGTTCCCCGGGGTGGTGCTGGGGGCGATGGGCGGCGGGCTGTTCGTGCAGCTGCTCGAGACCGGCATGGAGGGCGTGCTGCCGGTGCGCGAGCTGGATGACGACTACTACGAATACGACCCCGCCCGCCTGGCCCTGGTCGGGCGCAACAGCGGCCGGGTGATCGGCCCCGGCGAGGAGATGGACGTGGTCATCAACCACGTCGACATCGAGCGCGCCGACGTCTCGCTCGGGCTGGTGAAGGGCCGCGTGCACGGCCGCGAGGCCGAGGCCCAGCCGCGCTCCCGCGGCGGACGGCCCGACCGCCAGGAGCGCGGTGGGGGACGCGATGAGCGCCGCGGGTGGAAGCGCGGACGCGAGCGCTCCTGGCGCCCCGAGCAGGAGGCGGAGGCCGAGGCCGAACCCGCGCCGGAACCGCCGCCGGCGCCCGCCCCGGCGCGTGCGGACGCCGCCAAGCCCGACACCCGCCGCCTGCCGCGCAAGCTGCTCGACCGCTGGGCGCGCGAGGACGGCAAGGCCAAGGCCAGGACCGGCGGCAAACCCGCCGGCAAGGCCCTGCGCAAGCCGTCGCACCGGCGCTGAACCGCCGTCCATCGAATCGACCCCCTGCCGCAGGAGCGCGCCGGCGATGAACCTCCCCGACCTCAACTACCACCATCTGCGCTACTTCTGGGCGGTGGCGCGCGCCGGCTCGATCGCCAAGGCCTGCGACGAGCTGCACGTGGCCCAGCCCACCATCAGCGGCCAGCTCAAGGAGCTGGAGCAGGCGGTGGGCTCGCCGCTGTTCGTGCGCTCCGGGCGCGGGCTCACCCCCACCGACACCGGGCGCATGGTGATGCGCTACTGCGACGCCATCTTCGCCCTCGGCCACGAGCTGCAGCAGGCGCTGGCGCGCGGGCTCGACGCCGCCGCCCCGCTGCGGGTGGGCATCGTCGACTCGCTGCCCAAGACGGTGGCGAGCTGGCTGCTCGAACCCGCCTTCACCACCGGCGGGGTGCTGCGCCTGGTCGAGGGCCACCCCGAGCGCCTGCTCGCCGAGCTCGCCGCCCACGACCTCGACCTGGTGCTGAGCGACGCCGCCTGCGACGACGACGCCGGCCGCGGCCTGCACACCCACCCGCTCGGCGACTCGCCCATCGCGCTGTTCGCGCCCCCCTCGCTGCCGGGCTGCGCCGGGCCGTTCCCGGCCTGCCTCGACGGCCAGCCGCTGGTGCTGCCCACCGCCAGCGCCGCCTTCCGCCAGGAGCTGGACGCCTGGATCGAACGCAGCGCGGTGCACCCGCTGGTGGTGGCCGAGATCCAGGACGCCGCCCTGCTGCGCTCGCTGGCGGTGGCGCGCGGCGCCATCTTCCCCGGCCACCTCGCCCTGGTCGAGGAGATCGAGCGCGCCACCGGCGCGCGCCTGCTCGGCACCTGCCCGGGGCTGCGCCAGCGCTTCTGGGCGATCTCGGCCGAGCGCCGCCTGACCCATCCGGGAGTGCTGGCGATCACCCAGTCGGCGCGCAAGCTGCTGCGCAAAGGCTAGGCCGTGCGCGCGCTCCAGCTCACCGCCGCCAACACCTTCGCCGTCACCAGCCTGCCCGACCCGGTGCCCGGCCCCGGCCAGGTGCTGGTGCGCTGGCAGGCCGCCGCGCTCAACTTCCGCGATGTGCAGGTGGCGCGCGGCAGCTACCCCAACACCGCCTTCCCGCTCATCCCCGGCAGCGACGCCGCCGGCACGGTCGAGGCGTGCGGACCGGGGGCGACGCGCTGGAAGCCGGGCGACCGCGTGCTGACCCAGGTGGTGCAGGGCTGGCAGGCGGGCGAGATGCTGCCGCACCACCCGCGCACCATCCTGGGCGGGGTGCTGCCGGGGGTGCTGTGCGAGCGTTCGGCGCTGGCCGAGGACGGCCTGGTGGCGACCCCGGCCCACCTCTCCGACCAGGAGGCCGCCTGCCTGCCCTGCGCCGGCACCACCGCCTGGAACGCCCTGCACGGCAGCGGCACCACCCGCCCGGGCGACACGGTGCTGGTGCAGGGCACCGGCGGGGTGGCGCTGTGGGCGCTGCTGCTGGCGCGCGCCGCCGGGGCGCGGGTGCTGGCCATCACCTCGTCGCCGGCCAAGGCCGAGCGCCTGCGCGCGCTCGGCGCCGAGGCGGTGCACGACTACCGCGCCGACCCCGCCTGGGACGCCTGGGCCCTGGCCGCCAGCGGCGGCGCCGGGGTCGACCACGTCATCGAGGTGGGCGGTCCGGGCACCATCGCGCGCTCGATCGCGGCGGTGCGCTTCCACGGCCGCATCAGCCTGATCGGGGTGCTGACCGGGGTGGCGGGCGAGGTGCCGACCGCGGCCCTGTTCCGCAAGCACGTCTGCCTGCAGGGCATCTTCTGCGGACCCCGCACCATGACCACGGCGCTGGCGCGGGCGGTGGCCCAGCACCGCCTGCGCCCGGTGGTCGACCGGGTGTTCCCGCTCGACCAGGCGGCGCAGGCCTTCGCCCACCTCGCATCCGGATCGCACGTCGGCAAGGTGGTGATCGGCCTGTAAGCCACAATCCCGCCGTTGGCGGTTGATGGTCCATGGTTGATGGTTGGCGCACAATGGATTGCAGCAGGGTCCGGGTTCACCCCTGGGTGAACCAGTGAAGCACGGACAACCAGTTGACGTTGCGCTGGCCAACCATCAACCGCACACCATCGACTGCGCCTGCACGGGCAGCCGCAGCCATCCGCTCACCCTTGAAGGGGCAGTTGATGGTTCGCGGTTGATGGTTAAACGGTGCAACGCCAACAGGTTACTCGACGTTCACCAGTTCACCCGGCGGGTGAACGAGGGCGATGCCGCATCCCGTTGTGCGCCAACCATCAACCATGGACCATCAACCGCCAACGGCGGGATTCAGGCTCACAGATTGGGCGTGCGCACCGGGATGGGGTCGTGGCGCAGGATGCGGTAGCGGCCCAATATGCCGTAGCGCTTGAGGGTGAAGTGCAGGTCCTCGGCGGGCGGGCGGATCGCCGCCAGCGAGCCGTTGGGGGCGTCCAGGCCGAGGTCGCACTTCACCACCACCAGGCCGTCCGGGCGCTCCTCGACCGCGGTGATGCGCCAGCTCAGCACCAGGCGGTTGAGCACATGCAGGGCGAGCACACGCTTGAGCCCGGCCTGGGCCAGCCCGCGCGGGCTGGACAGCTCGGGTCCATTGCCCAGGACCTCGCGCGCCCGCTCCTGGCGCGCGTACAGCTCGGGCCACTGGCCGCGCCAGTCGTAGTCCGGGTGCATGCAGGCCACCACCGCGGCGGCGTCGTTGTCGGACAGGGCCTCGGCCAGGCGGCCGAAGGTGGCCGGCACCTGCACCTCGCTACGCGCGTTCCACACCTGCCAGCCCACCAGGGCGACGGTCAGCGCCACCGCCACCACCAGTGCCAGGCGCGCGCGGCCCATGACCGGGCTCAGCGGCGCAGCCGCGCGCTCGGCGGCACGATGTTGCCGCTACGGCCCTGCACCGGCGAGAGCGGCTTGCCGGTGCTGGCGGCAGGGGCGTCATCGTCGCCGGGGGCGGCGTCGGACTTGGAGCGGGCGATGAAGCCCTCGAAATGCACCCCGATCGGCACCGCCTTGGCGGGGAAGCCGAACCACTCGATGGTCTCGAGCGGCAGCACCACGATGCCGCCTTCGAGCTCATCGTCGCCGTAGATCTCCATCGTCACCTGGCAGGTATCGAGGTCGATGCCGGTGATCTTCTTCACGCAGAAGCTGTGCGAGGTCACGGTGTTGCAGTGCAGGAAGCAGCTGCCCTCGGGGAACTGCTGGCCGTCGAGCTGGTTCTGGATGTCGACCAGCTTGCCCATGCGCTGGCTCTGCATCCACAGCTGGGGCTTCTCCTCGCGGAAACGCTCCAGCGCCATCTCCTGCTTGTACTCGTTGAGGACCTCGTCCCGCATCTTGGCGCGCTTCTGCGCCGTCTTGCTCGGCTTGGCCATGGCACGCTCTCCACCGTGAGATTCCCCCATCCATGCAAAAGCGCAATGGGATAGGCACCCGCGTCCGGCCCCGGCCCTGGCTCCCCCTGCTTGCCCATGGACCTGGGGCCGGGGCGCGGCAAGCAGGGGCTCCCGCAGGAGAACACCATGCCCCGCGTCTTCAACTTCAGCGCCGGTCCCGCCATGCTGCCCACCGAGGTGCTCGAGTCCTCGGCCAAGGCCCTGCTCGACTACCAGGGCAAGGGCTTCGGCATCGCCGAATGCTCGCACCGCGGCAAGGAGTTCGACGGGGTGGTCGACGAGGCCATCGCCCGCTGCAAGGCCCTGCTCGGGGTCGGCGACAGCCACGACGTGCTGTTCCTGCAGGGTGGCGCCTCGGCGATGTTCAGCCTGATCCCGATGAACTTCGCGGCCGGCAAGCCGGTCGACTACCTCGCCACCGGCGAGTGGGGCAAGAAGGCGGTGTCGTGCGCCAAGGAGGTCGGGGCGAAGGTCAACGTGGTCGCCACCAGCGAGGCCAGCAACTTCAACCACACCCCGGCCCAGGCCGGCTGGAAGCTCACCCCCGACGCCGGCTACCTGCACGTCTGCTCGAACGAGACCGTGCACGGCCACCGCCTGGTCGAGCTGCCCAGGCACGACACCCTGATCGTCGACGCCTCGTCGGAGTTCATGGCCCGCCCCCACCCGATGGAGCGCATCGGCCTGATCTACGGCGGCGCCCAGAAGAACCTCGGACCCTCGGGCCTGGTGCTGGCGGTGGTGCGCAAGGACCTCTACGCGCGCATCCCGGAAAAGGGCCTGCCCAAGCTGTTCAACTTCAAGGCCCAGGCCGAAGCCAAGTCGATGATCAACACCCCGCCGACCTTCGGCATCTACATCCTGCTCGAGGTCTTCCGCTGGCTCGAGAAGCAGGGCGGGCTGGCCAAGATGGAGGCGCTGAACGCCGCCAAGGCCAAGCTGATCTACGACGCCATCGACGGTTCGGGCGGCTGGTACAAGGGCACCGTGGCCGAGGCCGCGCAGCGCAGCCACATGAACGTCACCTTCACCCTGCCCAGCGAGGAGAAGACCGACGCCTTCGTGAAGGAGGCGGCCAAGCAGGGCATGGTGGCGCTCAAGGGCTACCGCACCGTCGGCGGCATCCGCGCCTCGATCTACAACGCCATGCCGCTCGCCGGCTGCCAGGCCCTGGCCCAGTTCATGAAGGACTTCCAGGCCCGCAACGGCTGAACCGCCAGGGATGGCCAGGGGCGGTCACCGCCCCGTGCCCCGATGGGTGTCAGGACCGGCGTCCTGGCACCCCTCGTCGCATAGGGCCCAGGGGTTCAGGCGGGCGGATGCGCCCGCTGCTTGGCGCCCATGCGGATCTGCAGCAGCTCGACCACCAGGGCGAAGGCCATGGCGAAGTAGATGTAGCCCTTGTCGAGATGCTGGCCGAGCCCTTCGGCCACCAGCAGCACGCCGATCAGGATGAGGAAGGACAGCGCCAGCACCTTCACCGCCGGGTGGCGTTCGACGAAGTCGCCGATCGGGCCGGCGGCCCACATCATCACCATCACCGAGGCCACCACCGCGATCACCATCGCCGGGATGTTGGTGGTCATGCCCACCGCGGTGATCACCGAGTCGAGACTGAACACCAGGTCGATCAGCGCGATCTGCACCAGCACCGCGCCCATGGTCGCGCCCGCCGCCCCGCTGGCGGTGGGGGCGTCCTCGTGGTGGCCCTCGACCTTGTGGTGGATCTCCTTGACCGACTTCCACAGCAGGAAGGCGCCGCCGGCGAGCAGGATCAGGCGCTGGCCGGTGAGCGAGAAGCCCGCCAGCTCGAGCAGTGGCCGGGTCAGCGACATCACCCAGCTGATCGACAGCAGCAGCAGGATGCGCATGCCCATCGCCAGCAGCAGGCCGATGCGGCGTGCGCGCGGACGCTGCGCCTGCGGCAGCCGCCCGGTGAGCACGCTGAGGAAGACGATGTTGTCGATCCCCAGCACGATCTCGAGCAGGGTGAGGGTCAGCATCGCGATCAGCGCCTCGGGCGTGGCCAGGGCCGCCCAGGCGGCGCCGGAGAGGATGCTGGGAGCTTCGCGCACCACCGCGGCGGTGGCGGCGACGGCGGCGGGGATGGCGGCGTCCATGGGCGGGATCAGGTCCTGTGCTGTGATGATTGGTTGGGTAGAAAGCTGAATGATGAATGCTGGAATGCTAGAATGCTGGAATGATGAAGAGGCTCATCCCAGCGCTATTCCAGCATTCCAGCATTCCAGCATTTGGCATTCCATTCCGAACCCTCTCATACCCGCGCCACATCCACCGCCACCTGCACGGAGCTGGCTCCGCCGCCCAGCACCATGCCGCGCAGGGGCGAGACGTCGGCGAAGTCGCGGCCGATGGCGGTGACGATGTGGCGGTCGCCGGCGATGCAGCCGTTGGTGGGGTCGAGATGGACCCAGCCGGCGGCGCCGCCGCACCACACCTGCACCCAGGCGTGGGTGGCGTCGGCCCCCACCAGGCGCGGGCGGCCGACCGGGGCGTCGGTCTCGAGGTAGCCGGAGACGTAGCGCGCCGGCAGCGCCAGCGAGCGCAGGGCGCCGATCAGCACCCCGGCGAAATCCTGGCACACCCCGCGGCGCAGTTCGAGCGCCTTGAGCACCGGGGTGTCGACCGCGGTGGCGCGCGGGTCGTAGACGAAGCCGCGGTGGATGGCATTGGTCAGCGCCAGCCCGGCCGAGAGCACGTACTGGCCGGGGAAGGTGTTGGCGAGGGCGAAGGCGCGCAGCGCCGGGCTGGCGGGGATGAGCGAGGATTCCCAGCGGTACTCCTCGACCTCCAGCTCCTGGGCGGTGACCGCCAGGCTCTCCCACGGCGGGGTGGCGGAGGGGTCGGGGGCGGGCGGGCGCTCGACCTCGACCTCGCTGCGCGCCGCCACCGCCAGCACCCGGTGCGGCTGCTGCACCACGAAGGCGTCGACGCGGTTGCCGAAGGCGTCGCTGCCGGTGCGGTGGGCGGCGGGGGTGGGCTGGATGTCGAGCGCGAACGACGCCACCCGCTGCCCGTCCCCGTCGCGCGGCGCCAGGTGGGCGCGGTTGTGCGACAGCGCCACTGCCTCGGCATAGCGGTAGGAGGTGACGTGGGTGATGCGGTATTTCACGGGGATCCTTGCCGGCCATCGCGCAGAAAGGTCCTCACCGGCGCGCTGTGGGCGAGCCAGGCGGTGGTGACCGCGTCGGACAGCCCGGCGCAGGCCTCGGCCACCGACGCCAGCAGGGCCTTGAGCGCCGCGACGTCGTGGGCCAGGGCGATCGGATCGGCGAGGGTGACGTCGGCCTGCAGGCGGGTGGCCAGGCGCTGGGCCGGGCCCGGCAGCGCCCGCCCGCCGCCCGGCAGCTTGGCCACGTGCTCGGCCATCTGGCGCACCTGGAAGCCGACCGAGCGCGGGTTGGTGGTGTCGGTCAGCAGCAGGTCGAGCACCGCCTCGGCACGCAGCGCGGTGCGGTAGCGCGAGCGGTAGGTGATCGAGCTGTCGGCGACCTGGAGCAGGGCCTCGAGCAGGGCCGGCGAGCCGGCGCCGGGGCAGTCGCACAGCCCGCCCTGGAGCAGTTCGGCGGTGAACGAGGCGCGTTCGAGCCGGCGGCCGAGGTCGAGGAAGCGCCAGCCCGGCCCGCGGGTGGTGTTCTCGCGCCCCATGCCGGCAAGCGCGGCGCAGGTGAACACCACCCGGTCGAGCCGCGCCAGGATGCGGTTGGCGTCGGGGTCGGCGTCGGCCTGGCCGAGCTCGCGGTCGAGCACCGACAGCGCCGCCCAGGTGTCGGCCGAGCAGCGGTCGCGCGCCGCCCCGCCGGAACGGCGCAGGGCGTCCTGCAGGCCGCGGAAGCCGCAGGCGCCGGGGTCGCCGGCCAGCAGCAGCAGGCGCGCCTCGTCGCCGGCGGCGTCGATCTCGTCCACCGGCTGGCCGAAGCGCCGCAGCAGGTCGAGGAAGGCCGCCGGCCCCGCCGCCCCGCCCAGCTCGGCGTCGTCGGCCAGGCGCGCCACCGCGGCGCGCAGCAGGCGCGCCTGGTCCTCGGCGCGCTCGGCGTAGCGCCCGAGCCAGAACAGGTGGTCGGCGACCCGGCTGGGCAGGGCGGCACCGCCGCGCACCAGCTCGACCGCGGCGCCGTCGGCGGGCAGCAGCGAGAGGTCGGCGACCTCGCCGCGCGCGCGCACCCACACATCCTTGGCCCCGCCGCCGCGTCCGAGCCAGCCCTGGGCGGCCTCGCCGGGGGCATAGGTGCGCGCCAGCCCGCCCGGCATCACCTGCCAGCTGCCGCCCTCGCGCACCGCGAACAGGCGCAGCACCAGCTCGCGCGGCACCAGCGCGCCGCCGTCCCAGGCCGGGGCGCAGCTCCACGGCTCCAGCTCCTGCGCCACCCAGGCGTGGGCGCGCGCCTCGAGCTCGGCCTCGAGCCGGCGGCGCTCCTCGTCGTCGAGCTGGTCGAGGCGCCAGCCGGCGCCGCGGTTGGCGCCCGCCGGGCGCAGCAGCCAGCGCGACGGCTCGGCGCGGGCGGCGGCCGCCGCCTCGGCCCCCCAGCGCAGCGCCACCGGCGCCAGCAGCGCCTGCTCGCCGAGCAGCTGCCGGCACACCCCGCCGAGGAAGGGCAGCAGGGCGGGATTTTCCACCACCCCGCTGCCGAGCGGGTTGGCGAGCGCCACCCCGCCGCCGCGCACCGCCTCGACCAGGCCGGGCAGGCCGAGGGCGGAGTCGCCGCGCAGCTCGAGCGGGTCGCACCACTCGTCGCCCAGCCGGCGCAGCAGCACGTCGACCCCCTGCAGGCCGTCGAGGGTCTTGAGCAGCACCCGCCCGTCGCGCATGGTGAGGTCGTCGCCCTGCACCACGTCGAGGCCGAGGTAGCGCGCCAGGTAGACCTGCTCGAACCAGGTCTCGGAGCCCGGACCGGGGGTGAGCAGGGCGATGCGCGGCCGTTCGCGCGCCGGCGCCAGCGCGCGCAGGCAGGCGCGCACCGCCTGGAAATACGGGGCCAGGCGCTGTACCCGCCCGGCGCGGAAGGGCTCGGCGAGGGCGCGCGCCAGCACGATGCGGTTCTCGAGCGCGGCCCCGGCCCCGGGCGGGGCCTGGGTCCAGTCCGCCAGCACCCGCCAGCCGCCATCGCCACCGCGCACCAGGTCGCAGGCGTAGAGCAGCAGGTGGGTGCCGCCGGGCGGCACCACCCCGCGGCAGGGGCGCAGGCACTGGGGATGGGGCAGCACCACCCCCGCCGGCACCAGCCCGTCGGCGATCAGCCGGCGCGCGCCGTTGAGGTCGGCCGCCACCCGCTCGAGCAGGCGGGCGCGCTGCGCCACCCCGGCGGCGAGGCCATCCCACTCGTCGCACGACAGCACCAGCGGCAGCGGGTCGAGGGGCCACGGACGCTGGTCACCCGAGCCGGCGTTGGCCTGGAAGGCGAGGCCGTTGTCGCGCAGCAGGCGCCGGCCCTCGTCCCAGCGCCGGGTCAGCTGGGCGCGCCCGCCGCGTTCGAGATGGGCGGCCAGCTCGCGCCAATGCGCCTGCACGCCGCCGCCGGCGTCCAGGCATTCGTCGCCATGGCCGGGGGCGGCATGGTAGCTGGCAAAGAGGGGCTGGTCCGGCACGGGCGGTCAGGATCCTCGACGCAGGTCGAGGGTGAAGGGGAAGTCGGCGTCGATGGGGACATCCCCGATCGGGCGCTCGCCCGGGGTCAGGCCGAAGGGCACGAAGCGCGACTGGCGGCGGGTCTCGGCGGCGTTGGCGTTGACCGGCCGCACCTCGTAGGCGAGCCCGCCGGGGTGGGAGACATGGTAGGTGCAGCCGAACAGCGCGCGCGCGTTCCAGCGGTCGACCACGTCGAACACCAACGGGGCGTGCACCCCCACCGTCGGATGCAGGCACGAGGGCGGGCACCAGGCGCGGTAGCGCACCCCGCACACGTATTCGCCGCCGGTGCCGGTGGCGTGCAGCGGGCAGGGCACCCCGTTCACCGTCACCACATGGCGGCCGGGGGTGGCGCCCGAGAGCCTCACTTGCAGCCGTTCGACCGAGGAGTCGACATAGCGCGCGGTGCCGTTGGCCGAGCCTTCCTCGCCCAGCACGTGCCAGTGCTCGATCGCCTGGCGCAGCTCGAGCTCGACCCCGTCCACCACCACCGCGCCCTGGCGCGGGAAGCGGAACTCGCGGTGGGGCGCGAACCAGCCGTCGTCGAGCGGGATGCCGGCGGCGCGGGTCTCGGCCAGCACCTCGGCGAAGTCTTTCTCGACCGCCCAGGGCAGGGCCCAGCGGTCGCCCAGCTGGGTGCCCCACTGCGCCAGCGGAGCGCGGTAGGGCTCGCGCCAGAAGCGCGCCACCAGCGCGCGCACCAGCAGCTGCTGGGCGAGCGACATCTCGGGGTGGGGCGGCATCTCGAAGGCGCGCAGTTCCAGCAGCCCGCGCCGCCCGCCGGCGGAATCCGGGCTGTAGAGCTTGTCGATGCAGAACTCGGCGCGGTGGGTGTTGCCGGTCAGGTCGATGAGCAGGTGGCGCATCACCCGGTCCACCAGCCAGGGCGGGGAGCTGCCGTCCACGGGCAGCTGGCGCAGGGCGGTCTGCAGCTCGTAGGCGGTGTCGCTGCGCGCCTCGTCGGCGCGCGGGGCCTGGCTGGTGGGGCCGGTGAACAGGCCCGAGAACAGGTAGGACAGCGAGGGATGGTTGTGCCAGTAGGCGACCAGGCTGCCAAGCAGGTCGGGCCGGCGCAGGAACGGGCTCTCGAGCGGGGTGGGGCCGCCGACGGTGATGTGGTTGCCACCGCCGGTGCCGATGTGGCGGCCATCGAGCATGAACTTCTCGGCCCCCAGGCGGCAGGCGCGCGCCTCCTGGTAGAGCCGGCGGGTGGTGGCGGCCAGCTCGTCCCAGGAGGTGGAGTGGTGGATGTTGACCTCGATCACCCCCGGGTCGGGGGTGACCTGGAGCAGGCGCAGGCGCGCATCGGAGGGCGCGCCGTAGCCTTCCAGCTGCACCGCCAGGCCGGTGTCGGCGGCGGCCCCCTCGACCGCAGCCACCAGCGCCAGCCAGCCTTCGGCGTCCGGCACCGGGGGCAGGAACACGTGCAGCACGCCGCCGCGCGGCTCGACGCACAGGGCGGTGCGCACGGTGCCGGCAGCGGATACCCCCTGCGCGGGCGCGGCGCCGCCGGCGGCCTGGGCGCGCACCGGCGCCGGCGCCGGCGGCAGCGGCCGGCGCGGCCAGGTGGGATCGGCCTGGTGCGCCGGCGCCAGGTCGCCGAGCGCCGCCCACGGCAGCGAATCGAGCGGCAGGCGGTAGCCCAT
>JAKLKR010000062.1 GCA_023150565.1 Planctomycetota bacterium | reverse complement strand
TCGACTACGGCAAGATCACCATCGCCTACACCGAGACCGACCCCAAGACCGGCGCCAAGGGCGGCAAGGTCGAGTACTCCGCCGACGTGGTCGCGCAGAAGTACTGAACCGGCCGGACATCACGACCGGACGCGGGCGGTGGGGGATGCCCCCACCGCCCGCTTTTTTGGCCCCCGCAGAACCCCTCATGCAGGCGACGGCCGGCCGGCGTCCCCCGGTCGGCTTGGCGTGGCCGATGCCGCGCACTAGGCTCGGCCTGCTGATCCCCGCCCTACCGGCAGGTCCCCATCCATGCTCACCGCCACCCTCGCCCTGCCCGCCCGCGGCCCGCTCCCCGTCCTGCGCATCGACGGCGAGGAGGCCCTGGGCGAAGGGTTCGCCTACGATGTCGACATCGCCCTGCCCCAGGGCGGCACCCTGGCCAGCGCCAGCACCGTGGGCGCGGCCGCGCTGCTGACCCTGCGCCAGGGCGACGTCATCACCGGCACCAGCACCTGGCTGAGCGCGGTGGTCACCGCCTGCACCGCCCTGGGCGAGGCCGCCCTCGCCGGCGGCACGGTGAGCGCGCTGTGGCGCCTGCGCCTGGAGCCGGCGCTGGCGCGCTGGGACCAGGACCGCGCCAACGCCATCGCCGCCGACGCCGATCCGGTGGCGGCGGTCACCGCCGCCCTCGACGCCAGCGGGGTGGCCTACAGCGCCGCCTTCGTCGCCGCCGCCGACCACGCCAGGCGCCAGCACCTGGTGCGCTGGCAGGAGAGCACCGCCGCATTCGCCACCCGCCTGTGCGAGGAGGAGGGCATCCACTCCTTCTACGTCCACCAGGGCCCCGACGCCGACACCGAGACCAGCGCCAAGGCCCCCGCCCTCGGCCGCCACGTGCTGGTGCTGGCGGAGCGCAACCTCAACACCGGCAGCGACGGCACCCGCAGCCGCGGGCTGTCCAATCCCGCCGCCACCGTCTCCGCCTCCACCCCCTACCAGCGCCTGTGGAGCTGGCAGGCTGCCACCAGCGAGGCCGTCGACGCGGTGGCGGTGGCCGACCGCGACGCCGCCCGCTTCGGCGCCGGCAAGGACCAGCCCAGCGACCGCCTCGGCGCCAACCTCGACCTGGCGCGCGCCGGCGCCGGCCTGGGCCCGGTGCCCGCCGCCGGCAAGCGCATCGACCGGCTCGCCCCCGCCGGCACCGGCGGGGTGGGCGACGGCCTCGACGCCATCGGCGGCGGCGCCACCCCGCTCGCGGTCGGCACCCTCGCCGCCACCCGCCGCGCCGAGCGGGCGCTGTGCCGCGCCCGCCGCCTGCACGGGGTGGGCGACCACCTCGGGCTGGGCGCCGGCACCGTGCTGGCCTTCGCCGCCGACCCCGGCGAGCGCTTCCTGGTGGTGCGCCGGCGCCTGCGCCTGCTGCCCGACCTCACCGTGGCCGACGCCCCCGCCGGCGCGCCGGCGGGCGAGCAGCGCCTGGCGCGCCTGGCGCGCTGGCAGGTCGACAGCTGGCGCGGCGGCGAGCGCGTGCCGGCGCTGGCGGCGGTGCCCGCCCTGGTCGCCGCCACCGGCGCGACCTGGGACGGCTCGGCTCTGTGGGTCGAGGTCGCGGTCGAGGCGGTGCCGGTGGCGCTGGCCTTCCGCCCGGCCCTGCGCCATCCCGCCCCGCTGCTCGCCGGCCTGCACCTCGCCACCGTGGCCAGCGCCGACGCTACCGCCGGGGCGGGGGCGGTGCGCAGCGACAGGCTGGGACGGGTGCGGGTGCAGTTCGACTGGGCGCCCGCCGGCCAGCTCAGCGGCTGGATGCGGGTGGCGCAGGGCGCGCGCGCGCTGGTGTCGGTGCCGCGCATCGGCGAGCGGGTGGCGGTGGCCTTCGCCTATGGCGACCCCGGCCGCCCGCTGGTGGCCGGGCTGGTGCACGACGCCGCCAGCGACCTGCCCGGCGACCCCGCCGACGGCGAGGTCGGCCGCACCGTGCTGGGCGGACGCTTCGCCGCCACCACCGGGCACTACGTGCTCAAGGCCGGCGATCCCGCCACCATGCCGCGCCTGGGGCGCGCCGACGACCTCGCCGCCGCCAACGAGTCCGGCACCGGCTACCTGGCCGACAAGGCCAAGGTCAAGGCCGCCAGCGCGCGCGGCGCCTACCTCGCCTTCGAGGACCAGCTCGACGGCAACCGCGGCATCGACGTGTTCAGCGCCGGGACCATGCGCGAGCAGGTGGGCGGCGACCGCACCATCCGGGTCGGCAACAAGCTCACCGTCGAGGCCGGCGGCGCGATCGAGTTCAAGGTCGGCGACATGTCGCTCAAGCTCACCCGCACCGGGGTGAACATCGCCTACACCGCCAAGCACGTGCCGGTCAGGAGCGCGATCAAGCTCACCCCCTACCAGGTCACCGTCGACGCCCCGGTGGTGGCGATCACTGGCACCCTGCGCGCCGAGATGGCCTCGGCCTCGTCCTCGGTCAAGGCCCACCTCACCACGGTGTCGATCG
Organism: Planctomycetota bacterium; assembly: GCA_023150565.1. GTDB lineage: Bacteria > Planctomycetota > UBA11346 > UBA11346 > UBA11346 > JAKLKR01. Next base: position 21,525 of record JAKLKR010000062.1, on the reverse strand, counting down.
ACGCCGTCGACGTGGTCAGCTCCTCGGGCCTGGCCAACCTCGCCGGCATCGCCAGCACCCTGCTGGAATACGGCCTGGGCGAGACCATCGGCGCGATCTCGGATCCCGACAGCGCGGACGAGAGCCCGACCAGCGCCGAGGCGGCGAAGTACGCCGACATGGTCTACTTCGCCAGCAAGGAGGCGCTGGCGGTGGTCAAGGACGTGACCTCGATCGTGCTCACCGCCAAGGCCCTGGGCATGACCCCGCTCGACGTCATGGGCACCGGGAAATGCGAGAGCATCCTCGGCGCCGCCTTCATCCATGCCGCCGCCTTCGACCCCGAGGGCGCGGTCAACGCCACCAGCAAGTTCGCCAAGGACGTGGGCAAGGATGTCGCCACCGACTTCGCCAAGAAGGCGGCCAAGGAGGTGGCGTCCTTCTCGGTGGCGGCGATCGCCGGCAAGGGCTCTGGCAAGGACCGCCTGGACAAGAACCAGAACGCCGACGCGCGCGCCTGGACCGGGCGCGGCTTCGACTACGCCTTCAACATCGCCGACTGGGTCACCGCCCTGGGCAAGGTCGGGGTGGCGCGCGCGGCGGTGGCCGCGCTGAGCAACCGGGTGGGGGTCAACGGCGTCACCGGGGTGAAGATCTACGGCCTCAAGAGCGACCAGGTGCTGCTGAGCAAGGAGACCGCCGAGCTCAAGGCGCAGGAGATGCAGGGCATCAAGGACGACATGGCGCTCAAGGCCGACAAGAGCGCGCTGCAGGCCACCGACCAGGCGCTGCAGACCACCACCCAGGCGGTCAAGGCCACCGCCCAGGCGGTGCAGGACGAGGCGCAGGCGCTGCGCAGCACCCTGCAGGCGCTCGATGAGCAGAGCCAGGGCCTGAGCGCGGCCGAGACCTCGCTGTCGATGCGCAGCGAGGCCCTGGCCAACAAGATGGGCGCCGCCGTCAACATGCTCGGACCCTGAGGACCCGCCATGGCCACCCGCCCCGTCCCGCCGCCCGAAGACCGCAAGCCGCTGGTGCTGCTCGAGCCGCAGACCTCGGCCGAGATCGCACGCACGCGCGTGCCCAAGCTGGAACCCGCGCTGGCCGGGGTGGTGCAGGCCGAGCCCGACCCCGAACGCTGCTTCCGCCGCCTGCTCGCCGCCGGCGAGAAGCGCGAGGCGGAACGCTTCCTGGCCGCGGCGCTGCGCCGGCGGGTGCAGGTGTGGTGGGGCTATGTGTGCGTGCGCGCGGTGCTGGCAGGCGCGCGCGCACAGCGCGCGGCGCTCGCCGCCGGCGGCGGCGGCCAGGCCGGGGCGATGGCGGCGGTGGCGGCGCTGCCGCCGGTGGTGCCGGGGGCGCCGCCGGTGCCGGTGCTGGGGGTGAGCCCCGACCTGGGCATCACCGCCGAGCAGTTCCAGCCGCCGCCGCCGGTGGTGGGCGGGGTCGACCTGTCCGACCCGGCGGCCTGGCCCAAGCCGACCATCAAACCGGACGGCACCATCGACTTCCTGCCCGCCGCGCTCGCCCCGCTGCGCCAGGATCCGCTGCGCCGGCCGGACGCCGCCGACCGCTTCTTCGCCTACCGCCAGGCCTTCATCGACGCCCTGCCGGCGGAGGAGCGCGGCGCCTTCCTGGCCAAGGACGCCGGCAGCGGCGCCGAGGTGCGGCGCATGCTCGGCGCCCCCATGGCCGACATCATCAATGCCGACCGCGAGGCGGCGATGCGCAGCTCGGGGGTGGGCTCCTATGCCGACCCCCAGGCGCCGCACAACCGCATCAAGGCCGCTCTCGCCGCCAAGAAGGCCGAGCTGCAGACGGCGATGGCGGGCTGGATGGGCCAGCTCCAGGCCGGCCTGGCCACCCTGCCCAAGGCCCGCCCGGTCCAGCTCGCGGGCGACACCCCGGTGGCGGCCGGCGCGCTCGAGGCGGTGCGCGCCTGGGTGCTCAACCCGATCGCCGAGAACGGCCGCGCCGCGATGGCGGCGGGCGAGCGCTGCGAGGGCATGGAGCAGGCCGCCGGCTTCCTCGCCATGGCCTGCCACTTCTCGGGCAGCGACATCAACCCGGCCGGCAGCGCCGACGACGCCCATCCGGTGCCGCCGCCGCCGGCGGTGGCGCCCAACCTGGTGTTCACCGCCCTCGAGCTGGCGCGCAGCATCCCCGACAGCGGACGCACCCCCGACGAATGGCTGGACGAGTTCCTCGCCCTCGGCACCCAGGTCGCCCAGGGCCTGCTCACCTGGGACAGCGCCCTGCACGAGCGCCCGGCCACGCGCACCCCGTGGGCGGGGAAGTCCGGTTTCGGCCGCGTCCACGCCCAGCCCGAGCCGCCGCAGCCGGCCGGGTGACCCTGAATCCGGCGATTCGACCGCCACGACGCCACGACGCCACGGCCGGACATGGACTTGCATAGAATCACCCGCTCACCCAACGAGTGAAAGAGCGGATCTCCAGAAGCCCTTTCCTCGTGGCGTCGTGGCGTCGTGGCGGTGATTCATCTGCTGGTGGTATCTCTTGGTAGGTAAACCCCTCCCGGGGAAGAGCCCATGCGCTCCCGCTGCTGGCCCCCGCCCGGCGGCGGCGACCATCGCCGCATCATGAGCGACCAGTCTGCCGCCGATCCCGCCCCGCTGCCGCCGACGGTGCGGCGCATGGGTTGGCTGCACTTCTGGAACGACCTCACCCTCGACTTCGTCAGCCCGCTGCTGCCGGCGGGGGTGGGGCCGGCCTGGCTCGGAGTGATGGAGGGTGTCGCCGACGCGGTCGGCCAGGTGCTCAAGCTGTTCACCGGCCGCGCCAGCGACCGCCGCGGCCTGCGCGTGCCGTGGGTGCGCGCCGGCTATGCCATCAATGCCTCCTCCCGCCCGCTGATCGGGATCGGCCTGCTGCTGTCCTGGCCGGGCTGGATCGTCGCCTGCCGGGTCGCCGACCGCATCGGCAAGGGGGTGCGCGGCAGCTCCTCCGACGCCCTGGTGGCGGACTGGACCGCCGACGGCGGCCGCGCCCGCGCCTTCGCGCGCATGCGCTCGATGGACCATCTCGGCGCCGCCGTCGGCGGGGTGCTGGCGGCGCTGGCGGCGTGGCTGGTGCCTGGGTACCTGGGCTGGTGCGTGCTGGCGCTGGCGTTGCCCATGCTGGTGCAGTTCGCGCTGGCGGCCGGGCTGCGCGACCATCCCGCCGCCGCTCCGCGCGCCGGCGGCGTGCCCCCCGGCTGGCTGCCCGCCGACCCGCGGGTGCGCCGGCTGGTGGTGGTGCTCGCCCTTGCCGGGGTGGCGCGGGTCAGCCCGCTGCTGCTGCTGGCGGCCGTGGCGGGGGTGCCGGGGAGCGCCGGCGGCTGGCCGCTGTGGCAGGTGTGCGCGGCCTGGGCGCTGCTCGGGCTGGCGCAGTCGGGGTTGGCGGAGCTGGTGGGGCGCATCGCCGAGCGCCGGGGCGAACGGGTGACGGTGGTGGCGGGCTGGCTGCTGCTCGCCGCGGCCTATGCCCTGGCGGCGGTCGGCGCCGGCTGGCCGGCGGTGGCCGCGGCCCTGGGCGCGGCGGTGCTGAGCGGGGCCGGCGAGGGGGCCGAGAAGTCGCTGGTGGCGGAACAGGTGGGCAAGCAGGAGCGCGCCACCGCCTTCGGGCTGTTCACCCTGGTCGGGGCCGGCGCCGGCCTGGCCGGCAACGCCGGCTTCGGCCTGGCCCTGGCCTGGCTGCCGGGATCCCCGTGGCCCTTCGCCGCCCTTGCCGGCGCCGCCGTGCTGGGTGGCGCGGCGGTGTGGACGGCAGCCCGCCGCTGAGCAGGCCCTTGCCCGCCGGCGCCGCCAGGTACAAGCCCCGACGTCCAGGTGCCCGCCTTCACGGCGGGTGAAAAGGGAAGCCGGTGGGCTGGCATGACCAGCGAATCCGGCGCGGACCCGCCACTGTAACCGGGGACTTCTTGGCGATGCCACTGCGTCTGTGACGCGGGAAGGCGCCAGGAGGGCTGATCCGGGAGCCAGGAGACCTGCCTGGACCGCGCACGCCGGCCCTCGGGAGATGGGCCCGGCCTGGTCGTGGCCAAGGCCACGCTCCGGTCGATCCCATCCCCATTCGCCGTCCGCGCGGGGCTTCGCGCCCGACCCGTCCACGCGCGGTGCGTGGCGGTGCCGCGTCCACGTCCCTGCCGGGGTCGTCATGTCCGTCCGAATCCGTATCCGTTCCCTCCCCAAGAACCTCCCCCGCTGCGCGGCGGGTGCGACTTCGTCGCAGGAGCCGGCTTCGCCGTCTCAGGTTCTAGTTTGTACGGGGGCTGTGCCCCCGCTCCGCTGCGCCTTCGGCTCCGCCCCCCGGAGCAGCCTGCGGCTGCTCCCCACCCTGCTCGCCCTCGCCGGCGGGCTGTACGCTGAAGAGCAGGCCGCCAAGCCCGCCCCCGCCGCCAGCGAGCCCAAGCCCGACGTGGTGGTCACCGCCGAGCGCCGCCCCAGCGACCCGCGCCGCGCCAGCGCGGTGGTCGAGGTGGTCGACGCCGAGGACATCCGCGAGCGCGGCGGGGTGCTCAACCCGCAGGACCGCGTGCGCCGCCTGCCCGGCGTCAACGTGGTCGACGCCAACGGCGGGGTCGATGGCGGGGTCACCTACCTCAACCTGCGCGGCACCCCCAGCGGCTACACCCAGGTCCAGGTCGACGGCATCCCGGTGGCCGAGCCCTCGACCATCCAGGGCGACCGCAACCCCAGCCGCATCAATCCCGCCGGGGTGGCGCGCACCGAGGTGGTCAAGGGCACCCAGTCCGGGCTGTACGGCAGCCGCGCCATCGGCGGGGTGGTGAACTTCCTCGGCGACCGCCCCACCGCCGGCTACGAGTCCTCGGTGCGGGTCGGCTTCGGCAGCTTCCACACCGGCGAGGCCGAGGTGCGCTCCACCGGCCCGCTCGGCGACACCACCGGCTACGCGCTCGCGGTCGAGGGCCTGAGCAGCCGCGGCTTCAGCGCCACCACCGACGGCTACGACGGCAACCCCGCCCAGTTCGAGGCCGACGGGGTCGACCGCGGTTCCGGCCGCCTGCGCCTGGAATGGCACCCGGCCGAGCGCTGGACGCTCAGCACCACGCTCACCGGCAGCACCGCCAACACCGGCCTCGACGCCACCCCCGACGACGCCTATTCGCTGCAGCAGGACCGCATGGGGCGGGTGGCGGTGGGCATGGCCTTCGACGGCGGCAAGGATGCCGATGCCGCGATCGACGCCGCCTATACCGACTACTACCGCTTCTTCCGTTTCACCGGCTCCAAGGACGAGACCTACCGCAGCGACGAGTACTACGCTGCTGGGCGCGGCTCGCTGGCGATCGGCGGCGGCCTGCGCGCCAGCGGCGGCGTCGACCTGCGCCGCCAGCAGGCCGACATCCAGGGCTTCGGCCCGATCCACGACGCCGACAGCATGGCCGGGCTGTGGGGCCAGCTGGCCTGGGGCGCGCGCTGGGTCGAGGCCACCCTCACCGGTCGCGAGGATTTCCACAGCAGCTTCAACGCCCACACCTCCGGCCGCGCCGGCCTGGCGCTGATGCCGGTCAAGCAGCTGACGGTGCGCGCGGCGGTGGCCAACGGCTACCGCGCCCCCAGCCTGTACGAGCGCTACGTCAACTCGCCGCGCTACGACTTCGGCACCTACTTCTACCAGCAGCTGGGCAACGCCGACCTCGAGCCCGAGACCACCCGCCAGGGCGAGGCCGGCCTGGATGTGCGGCCGATCGAGGGCCTGACCCTGTCCGGCACCCTGTTCCGCACCCTCTTCGACCGCCGCATCGCCAGCACCAGCGTCTACAACCCGGTGACCAACACCGATGTCGGCACCTACCGCAACGAGCAGGCGGCGGCGCGCTCGGACGGCATCGAGTCGAGCGCCATCGCCGAGCGCCTGGGCGGCCTGCCGCTGACCGTGCGCGGCTGGTACACCCTCACCCGCACCGAGGACTCAAAGGGCAAACCCTTCCTGCGCCAGCCGCGCCACAGCGGCGGCGCCGAGGCCACCGTGCGCGAGCAGCGCGGGCGCTGGGGCTTCTGGCAGAACCTCGGCATCGAGGCCCAGAGCGGCTACAAGGTCTACGGCTTCCCCGACCCGCTGCCGGCCGAGGGCCGCACCCTGATGACGGCGGCGGTGGGCCTGGACTACGACGGCAAATACGAGTTGGCGCTGCGCGGCGAGAACCTGCTCAACGACACCGCCTCGCCCGGGCCGAGCTTCCCCAACCCCTTCACCGCCGCGCCGATGTCGTTCTATCTCAACGGCACCCTGCACCTCTGAATGCGGCTGGCCGACTGCGTGAGCGGTTGCACCTGGACACCCTGGCCCACGGCCAGGGTGTCAGCTTTGCAGGGGTTGACCTCAGGCAGCGGGGTCATGATAAAACAGCTAATAACGTAGTTGATTATAACATGTAAAACTTAACATATAGTCGGTTCTCCATAAAATCGAGTGCGGCGCAAAATAGGCAGTAAGTGTCGCATACACTGCGCCCGTGTATCATAGAGGGTAACGTTATCCTTTTATAAGATGCACTTGAAACAGTTGCTGTCATATCCCGTTGCGGATGACCTGCGCGTCCCCATCTGCTGCGTCATGCAGCCATGTGGTGGGCACGGAGGTCGCTATGTTCACCCGGTTCCGGCTCCACGGCATCCTGATGGTTGCAGCCATCTCCGCCCTGTCCTGCCTGCCGGCAGTGGCCATGGCGGCGGCCTGTGCGGACTACCAGGTGCGGATCTCGGCCACGGTGGGCGAATCGCCGGCCCAGATCGTGCTGAGCTGGCCGTCGCAGAGCGCGAGCGGATTCACCGTCCACCGGCGGGTGCGCGGCACCATCCCCTATGTGCTGCTGGCCTCACTTCCCGGCACCGCCACCGGGTACACCGATGCCACCGCCAGCGTGGGCACGGTGTACGAGTACCAGGTGGCCAAGGCCGGCACCCCCAGCGTGACCTCCCTGGCCACCGCCGCCATCCGTGCCCCGGCGGTGGATCAGCGCGGGACGGTGGTGCTGGTGGTGGATGCCACCATGGCAGCGCCCCTGGCGGGCGAGATCGCCCGGCTGGAGGACGACCTGGTCGGCGACGGCTGGAAGGTGGTCCGGCACGACGTGCCGCGCTTCCATGTCGACCAGACCGGCTGGAAGGATGCGGTGGTGGCGGTGCGCAACCTGATCATCGCCGATCGCGCCGCCGACCCCCAGGTCAACAGCGTGCTGCTGCTCGGGCATGTGCCGGTGCCCTACAGCGGCCAGATCGCACCTGACGGCCATGGCGACCATGTCGGCGCCTGGCCGGCCGACGTCTATTACGGCGATCTCGACGGCACCTGGAACGACAGCTCGGTCAACACCACCGCTGCCAGCCGCAGCGAGAACGACAACGTCCCCGGCGACGGCAAGTTCGACCCCAGCTCCCATGGCGGGGTCGAGTTGGCGGTCGGGCGCATCGACCTGGCGCGCATGGGGCTGTTCGGCCTGGGCGAGGTCGGCCTGCTGCGCCGCTACCTGGACAAGCACCACTCCTTCCGCCACAAGCTCATCGCTCCGCCGCGGCGTGGGATGATCGACGACAACTTCGGCGAATTCGGGGGCGAGGCCTTCGCCTCCTCCGGCTGGGGCTCCTATGCCGCGCTGGTGGGCCATGCCAACGTCACCGCCAAGGACTTCCTCTCCACTCTCGCCACCGACGACTACCTGCTGGCCTATGGCTGCGGCGGCGGCAGCTACACCTCGTGCAGCGGGGTGGGCACCTCCACCCAGTTCTCCGGCCAGCGGGTGCGGGCGGTGCACACCCTGCTGTTCGGCAGCTATTTCGGCGACTGGGACAGCCAGAACAACTTCCTGCGTGCGCCCCTGGCGGCGGACGGCTACGGGCTCACCAGCGGCTGGAGCGGCCGGCCCAAATGGTCGCTGCAGTCGATGGCGGTGGGCGATCCCATCGGCACCAGCCTGCTGGCGGTGCAGGCCAGCAGCGGCCAGGTGCACGTCGCGCTGATGGGCGACCCTACCCTGCGCCTGCATGCCGTGACCCCGCCGGCCACCGCCAGCGCGGCGGTCGCCGGCGCCGATGTGACGGTCTCGTGGGCCGCCTCGCCCGATGTGGGCGCCGGCAGTGGCGAGGGCTACCATGTCTATCGCGGTTCCGGCCGCCTGGGGCCCTTCACCCGCCTCACAGCCACCCCGGTGACGGCGACGACCTTCACCGACGCCGCCCCGGTCGCCGCCGCCTACCGCTACCTGGTGCGCGCGGTGGCGCTGGAGACCTCGGGCACCGCCACCTACCTCAACCTCAGCCAGGCGGTGGCGGCGGATGTGCTGGCCGGAGGGGCGGCGGCGACCCTGCACCTGCTGTCGCCCAACGGCGGCGAGACGGTCACCGCCGGCGGCGACCTGCCGGTGCGCTGGGAAGGCCTCGCCGGCGGGGCGGTGGCGATCGAGTTGAGCCTGGACGGCGGCGCCACCTGGATGGAGGTGGGGGCGGTGGTCCAGGCCAACGGCGCCGCGACCATCCGCCTGCCCGCCCTGGCCGCCGGCGACGCGCGCGTCCGCGTGCGCCCGGCGCAGGGCGGCGCCGGTGATGCCAGCGATGCCGGATTCAGCGTCGCCGCCGCCGGCGGCGGGGTGTGGGATGGCGGGGCGGGCGACCTGCAGTGGACCTCCCCGGCCAACTGGACCGGCGATGCGCTGCCGTCCGCCGGCCAGGCGGTGCAGTTCAACGCCCCCGCCGCGGCCACCACCGTGACCGTCGCCGGTGCGCAGGACCTCGGGACCATGCGCGTCACCACCGGCGGCTCGGCGGCCTGGACCTTCGCCGGGCCGGGCACGCTGTCGCTGCGCGGCGGCCTGACCACCGCCGGCTCCGCGGCGGTGAACTTCCTCGACATCCTGGGCTCGTTCGGCATGGAACTGGCCGCCGACCAGGTGTGGGACCTGGGCGGCGGCACGGTGACCTGCAGCAGCGTGCCGGTGTCGGGCGCCGGGCGCATGACCAAGCGCGGCGCCGCCACCCTGGTGCTGAGCGGCGGGGGCACGGCCTGGAGCGGCGGCGTGCAGCACGAGCGCGGCACCATCTCGGTGCGCCAGCCGCATGCCCTGGGCACCGGTCTCTTCACCTTCGGCACCGATGCCGGCACCGGCCTGACCGCCGAGTTCACCTACGCCAGCAACGGCGACGGCGGCGTGGTGCCCACCCCCATCCGCTGCGACAACGGCCGCGCCACCGGCAACCTCAACGTGCTGTCGCTCGCCGGCGGGTGGGGCACCCGCACCACCACCTTCAGCGGCGCACTGTCCACCGGCGCCGCGCTCGACCCCGCGGCGCGCTTCGTGGTCGACGCCGATAGCAACCGCGCCGGCGAGGTCAGCACCGCCCTCTTCACCGGCAGCCACGCGGCCTTCGACCGCGCCGGGGTCGCGTTCGAGGTGCGCACCGGCACGGCGGTGCTGGCCAGCACCGCTGCCGCGGTCGGTCCCGGCACCGGCTACATCGTCGGCGGCGACGCCACCCGCCGCCATGCGGCGCTCATGCTGGGCACCGCCACCACCCTGGCCCGGCCCATCACCGTGGGCGCCGCCAGCACGCACGCCGACACCTGGGGCGCTCCCGCGCTCGGCACCCTGGCCACGGGATCGGCCATGCTGTCGGGCCCCATCACCCTGCCCGCCTCCGGCGCCCCGGCCCTGCACCTGCTGGCGCAGGGCGGTGCCGCATCCTCGCTGTACGTCTCCGCCCCCATCGCCGACGGCGCCGGCAGCGCCGGGATCGCCATCGGCGGCGCGGTCACCGGCGGCGGCGTGGTGCTGGGCAGCTCCGGCACCGCCACCGCCGGCACGGTGGTGCTGAATGCGCCCTACGGCAGCACCTACGACGGCGGCACCATCGTCTGCACCACCGTGCAGGTGGGCAACCTCGCCGGCTCGGCCACCGGCACCGGCCCGGTCGAACTGACCGGCTCGGTGGTTGGCGTGCGCGCCACCACCGCCGGCAGCGGCTACGCGACCAACTCGGTGGTGTCCATCGCCGCGCCCTCCGGCGGCGGTTCCGCCAGCCCCGCGGCGGCCTTGGTGGCGACGGTCAATGGCACCGGCGGCATCACCGAGATGCGCCTGGTGCGGCCCGGCTGGGGCTTCGGGTCCGCTCCTGCGGTGACCGTCGCCACCGGTACCGGAGTGGTGGCCCAGGCGCTGATGAGCTATGGCCGGCTGACCGGCACCGGCATCATCGCCGGTGCGGTCACCGTCGGCGCCAACTGCACGGTGGCCCCGAGCCAGTCCCTGCCCGCGCAGATCGGAACCCTGAGCACCGGCAGCGCGGTCTTCGCCGCCGGCTCGACCTACGCGGTCGACCTCAGCGGCAGCCTGTGCGACGTCCTGGCGGTCACCGGCGACCTCGACCTGTCCGCCGCAGAGACCCTGGCGGTGTCCGGCACCCCGGTGGCCGGCACCCGCTATGTCATCGCCTCCTGGACCGGCACCCGCAGCGGCGGCTTCGACACCGTGACCGGCCTGCCCGGGGGCTGGAGCGTGCATGCCGACGACGCGGGCAAGCGCCTGGTGATCGCCCAGGCGGCCCCGGTCGCCGGCAGCGCCCCCGAGGCGGAGGTGTTCGGGCTGTCCGGCGCAGTGGCGGATGGCGGCACCTCGCCGCTGCCCGGGCTGCTGTCGGGGATGCCCAGCTCGGCCGCCTGGACGGTCAGCAACCTCGGCACCGCGCCCCTGACCCTGGGCCTGCCGGTCATCGCCGGGCAGAGCAACTGCACCGCGGTGCTGAACACCTCCCTGCCCGCCCTGCTCGCCCCGGGCGGGATGGCCGGCCTGGCTTTCACCATCACCCCCGCCGCGGCCGGCCCCTGGTCGTTCACCGTCACCGTCCCCACCAGCGATGCGGACGAGAACCCCTATGACTGGACGGTGGGCGGCAGCGCCACCGCCGTCCCCGAGATCGAGCTGCGGCGCGGCACCCGGCCGATCGCCGCCGGCGGCAGCGACCTCGGCAACCTGGTGGCGGCCGGCAGCGCCCTGCCCATCACCTACCAGGTCGCCAACCTCGGCAGCGGCAGCCTCGCCCTGACCCTGCCCATCGCCATCAGCGGGCAGAGCAACTGCACCGCGGTGGTGCAGACCGCCCCTGCCGCCAGCGTGGCGGCCGGCGGCAGCAGCCCGTGCGTGCTGGAGGTCACCCCGCTGGCGGCCGGGGCCTGGTCGTTCACCGCCACCCTGGCCAGCGATGACGGGGACGAGCCGAGCACCGCCTGGACGGTGTCCGGCACCGCCACCGGCATCCCCGAGATCGATGTGCAGCGTTCCGGTCCGGTGGCCAGCGGCGGCAGCGATGCGGTGGGACTGGTGCTGCTCGGGGCCAGCAGGACGGTCACCTACACCGTCGCCAACCTCGGTACTGCGCCCCTGCCGGTGGGCGGACCGGTGGTGCTGTCCTCGATGGCCAACTGCACCGCGCTCATCGATCTGGTCCCGGCCGCGGCGCTTGCCGCCGGCGGCTCCGGGACCCTGCAGGTGACCGTCACCCCGACCGTGGCCGGCTCCTGGTCGTTCGTCCTCGCGGTGGGCAATGGCGATGCCGATGAAGGCTCCTATCAGTGGACCGTCACCGGCACCGCCAGTCCGCCGGTGCCCGAGATCGAGGTCAGCCGCGGTGCGGCCCTGGCCGACGGCGGCAGCGACACCGTGACCGGCAGCGCGGAAGGCCAGCCCAGCACCCTGACCTACGTCATCGCCAATACCGGCGGCGTCGCCCTGGCGGTGACCGCTCCCGGGGCGATCGTGGGCAGCAACTGCACGGTGGCGGTGGCGCAGACGCCGGCCGCGGCGGTGGCTCCGGGCGCCACCACCGCGATGGTGCTGACGGTGGTGCCGACCGCCCCGGGCGCGTGGTCGTTCCCGGTGTCGCTGGTCAACGACGATGCCGACGAGACTCCCTATGACTGGACGGTGGGCGGCACCGCTATCCCGGTGGCGCCCGAGATCGCCCTGTCGCGCGGGGCGGCGACGGTGGCGGCGGGCATGGTCGAGGCGGTGGGCGGGACGGTGCAGGGCGAAGCCGTCCTGTTGACCTGGACCATCGCCAACCTCGGCAACAGCACCCTGGCGGTGGCGGCCCCGGCCACGGTGGCGGGGCTCGGCTGCCAGGTCGAGATCACCGCCGCGCCGCCTGCCACGGTGGCGGCGGCCGCCACCGCCACCCTGTCGGTGCGGGTGACGCCGTCGGCGCCGGGGGCGTGGTCGTTCCCGCTGTCGCTGGTCACCAACGACGCCGACGAGAACCCCTTCGCCTGGACGGTGGCGGGCAGCACCGCGCCCGAGATCGGGGTGGCGCGCGCCGGGGTTGACGTGAGCGACGGCGGCAGCGAGAGCATCGGCGGCAGCGTTTCCGGGGTGGCCACGGTGCTGACCTGGAGCATCGCCAACAGCGGCAGCGCGGTGCTGAGCCTGACCCCGCCGGGAGCCATCACCGGCAGCAACTGCACGGTGACGGTCGATGTCCTGCCGGCGGCTGCGGTCGCCACCGGCGCCGCCACCCAGCTGGTGGTGAGCGTCGTCCCGGCCGGCGCCGGGCCGTGGTCGTTCCCGCTGGCGCTGGTCAACGACGACGCCGACGAGAACCCCTTCGACTGGACGGTGTCGGGCACCGCGGCCCCGCCGCCGGCGCCCGAGATCGCGGTGTCGCGCGCGGGGGTGGCGGTGGCGGACGGGGGCGGCGATGCGGTGGCGTCCTCGTCGCTCGGCATCGCCATCGACCTGTCCTGGACCATCGCCAATCTCGGCAACCTGGCGCTGGATGTCGCCGGTCCGGCGACGGTGGCTGGGACCAACTGCCTGGTGGAGGTGACCCAGGTGCCGGCGGCATCGGTGGCGGCCGGCGGCAGCACGGTGCTGGGCCTGCGCGTCACCCCGCAGGCGGCGGGCGCGTGGTCGTTCCCGCTGTCGTTGGCCACCAATGACGCTGACGAGAACCCCTATGACTGGCTGGTGACCGGCGATGCCGCCCGGCCGGTCCTGCGCCTGGAACGGCTGGCCCAGGTGGTCCCCGCCGGAGGCACCGACAGCCTGATGGGGACCGTCCCCGGCCGTTCCACCTCCGTGGTCTATCTCATCACCGACGACGGCGCAGGTGCGTTGACGCTGGCCTTGCAGGCGGGCATCGCCACCGCGAACTGCAGCGTGAGCGTGCTCCAGGCACCGGCCGGCAGCGTGGCTCCTGGCGGCCTCACCAGCCTGGCGCTGGCGGTGGTGCCGGCTGCCGACGGCGCCTGGAGCGCGGCCCTGGCCATCGACTGCAATGATCCTGATGCCGCGCCGTTCCGCTGGACCCTGGCGGGCACCGCCGTGACGCCCGTGGATGGCGGGGGCGGAGGCACGGTGGCGTCCGTGGCGGTGCCCATCGATCCGGCGGTGCCGCTGCCGGCCCGCAGCGCCGGGGCCATCGGTGCCGGCAGTGGCGGGTCAGGGGGCAAGGGCTGCGGGATCGGCGGCCTGGCCCTGGTGCTGGCCGCCGCCGGCTGGTTCGCGGGGATGCGCCGTCGCCGGCGCTGAGTCCGGACCGGCGGGATCGGCCTCGACGGTCCCGCCAAAGGCGAATTCCTGAATGCCTGAATGCTGGAATGGCCAAGACAGCCGCCTCGCTGCATGCTCCGGCATTTGGCATCCAGAACCCAGCCGATGCCCGCTCAGGCCTCGCCGCCGCCCAGCCTGCCCGCCCGCCACAGCTCGCGCGCCTCGGCGCGGCGCACCTTGCCCGAGGTGGTGCGGGGGATGATGCCCGGCCGCACGGCGGCGATGTCGTCGAGCGCGATCTCGTGGCGGGCGAGCACCACGCGCCCGGCGGCGGAGAGCAGTGCCGCCCGCGCCGTGTCGTCGGCGGGCCTGACCGCCATCTCGACCACCGCGACCAGGCGGGCGGATTCGGCGCGCTGGTCCTGGAACACCGCGCAGGCGCCGGCATCGCAGCCGGGCACCATCTCCTGGATCGAGCGTTCGACGTCCTCCGGCTGGTGCTTGCGTCCGTTGACGATGATGAGGTCCTTGCTGCGGCCGGTGATGAACAGCTCGCCGTGATCGAGGAAGCCGAGGTCGCCGGTGGCGAGCCAGTCGCGCGGGTCGCCGTCCAGGCGCACGCGGAAGCGTTCGCGGGTCAGATCCTCGCGCCCCCAGTAGCCGGCAGCGACATGGTCGCCGGTGACCAGGATCTCGCCCACCGAACCGGCGGGGAGCTGCGCCCCGCTGGCGATGTCGCGCACCGCCAGCGACCCGGCGGGCAGGGGTACGCCGCAGCCGATGTAGGTCATGTCCGGCTCGCCGCCGGTCTCGGGCGCGACCTGCCGCACCCCGGCGCCGAAGGGGCCGCCGGTGGCCATCAGGGTGGTCTCGGCCAGGCCGTAGACCGGGCGCAGGGTCCCGGCGCGGAGTCCGGCGGATCCCAGCAGCCCGGCCACGCGGGCGATGGTGCTGGCGCGCACCGGCTCGGACCCCGAATAGGCGACGCGCAGGCAGGAGAGGTCGAGTTTGGCGAACTGCTCGGGAGGCACCTTGTCGCAGAGGAGGCGCCAGGCGAAATCCGGCGCTCCGGTGAGGGTGCCGCGGAAGCGGTGCACCGCCTGCATCCAGCGCAGCGGCTGGCGGATCATCGCCTGGGGGGTCATGTGCACGGCGGTGGCGCCGAGCCAGAGGGGATAGATGAGGCTGCCGATCAGGCCCATGTCGTGCAGCAGGGGCAGCCAGCTCACCATCACGGTGTCGTCGCCGCCGGCGAAGGCCTCGGCGATGATGCGGCAGTTGGCGAGCAGGTTGGCCTGGGTGACCACCACCCCCTTGGGATCGCCGGTCGAGCCGCTGGTGTATTGCAGGAAGGCGGGGGCGTGGGCGTCGGGCAGGGCGGGGATGGCGCCGTCGTCGGCCTCAGGCAGGCCGTCGAGCACGATCAGGCGGCCGCCCAGCCCGGCGGCCTGGGCGGCGTGCTCGCTGGTGGTGATGGCGGCAGCGGCCTTGCAGTCGTCGGCCACCAGGCGGGCACGCTCAAGCAGGCGGCGGGTGGCGGGCGGATGCATCGGCACCGCCACCGTGCCCGCCATCAGGCAGGCCAGGAAGGCGACCGCGAAGTCGGCGCCGGGGTGGAACAGCAGCAGGGCGCGTTCGCCCGCCAGGCCCTCGGCCTCCAGGCGGCGGGCCAGGGTGGCGGCGCGGGCGACCAGGTCGGCGTAGGTGAAGGTGCTCTCGACCTCCTCGCCGTTGTGCAGGAAGGTCAGCGCGGTGGCCGAGCCCTTGCAGCGGGCGTGCGCCAGGAGGATGCCGGCGATCCCGTGGCGGTGGGTGGCGATGGCGGGCAGGATGGCTGACATGATGGGCTCCAGGGGTGTCCGGCCGCTCCGCGGAGGAAGCTTGACCATACTGGCACCGCCGCCGTCCGGCTCTTTCACCCTGGGGCCGCCGGTTGCGTCCTCCGCGGGTTCCGGTCGATGGTCCTCCTTCCAGGGCGGAAGGGATCTGAGCCCGGCAATCGGTTGCACGATGGCTTTTACGGCGGGCGCCCAGGAACCGGACATCGCTTGATGAAAAAGTGGTGGACGGCCGGTGCCATGTCCCCAAGCCGGATGCCCTCTATGGATGCCACCACCGTTTCGGATGACAGCGACCGCGATCTGCTGGCGCGCTGGTGCGAGGGCCGCGACGACGGCGCCTTCGCCGCCCTGGTGGAGCGCCACCGACCGCTGGTGGCGGCGGTGTGCCGGCGCGAGCTGCGCGATCCGGCCGAGGCCGAAGACGTGGCGCAGGAGGTGTTCATCGCCCTGGCGGAGGAGGCGGGCAGCATCCGCGGCGCTCCCGGCGCCTGGCTGCGCACGGTGGCGGTCCATCGCTGCCTGAACCAGGTCCGCGCCCGCCAGCGCCGGCGCCAGCACGAGGCGCGGGTGGCGGTCGGCAGCGACCCGCCGCCCCAGCTCGGCGAGGACGAGGAGCTGGTCACCGCCTGCCTGGCGGAGCTCGGTGCGGAGGAGCGCGACCTGCTGGTGCGCCTGTTCTTCCTCGGCCAAACGCAGTCCGAGGTGGCGCGATCGGAGCGGGTCGCGGCCCTGGTGGTGCATCGCCGTGCCAAGCGCGCCCTCGCCAGCCTGCGCGAGCGCTTCGCCCGGCGTAAGCGGCGGGTCGGCCTGGCGATGCTCGCCCTGCTGCTGGCGGGGGGCGATCGCCCGCTTGCCGCCGCGGCGATGGCGGTGCCCGGCAGGGCGCTCGGGTGGGTGGTGGCGGGAACCGGCGCGGCGGCGCTGGCCGCGCTGGGCCTGACCCTGGCCCTGTCGACCCCGCGCGGCGGAGATGCCGCCCCCGCCCCGGCCGCCCCTCGCCCGGCCGCCCCGCCCCTGGCCACCGTGAACGTTCCCTCCGTTCCCGGCAGCACGTCACGCGGCGGTTCCCCTTCGGGCGCTCCGGCGCTGCCCGGGGAGCGGCAGGGGACCGGGTCGTCGTCGTCGGCGGCGGCGGGGGTGGATGGACTGCCTCCCTTCCTGCACCGGGCCCTGTGGCAGGACGGCAGCGTCTTGCGGCTCAACCACATGGCCCGGCGCGAGGCCCCGCCGCAGCTCGAAGCGTTCCTGTCCGCCGCCATCCCGCTGGCCGCCTCGCCTGCGGTGGAACCGCTGGCTGGTGCGGGGCCGCCTGGGCTTGGCCTTCCCGCCTGGGCTTGGCGGGTGGTGCCGCCACCGGGGCGTTCCCTGCTCCTCTTCACCGATATTCCCGCCGACATCGCCACGCGTGAACAGGTGATCGTGTTTGGGCTGCTTGGACCGGGCGGAACCGCTCCGAAAACCTGGATGCTCACCCGCCAACTGCTCATGCAGCCGCCAGGCACGGAGCGCCAGCTGGCCGTCCAGGAGGCGTTCTCGGTCTCCGCCGAAGGCCTCCTGCTCGTACCTGGCGAGCGCAAGTGGCGATGGCGGGCCCCCTCCCCCACCGTTCAGAGCTTCACCGTCGACGACCCCATGGTGATCGCCGGCTGGGGCGTGCAGGCCCTGGCGGCGGACGAGGCGCAGGCGCTGGTCGACGCCTGCGCCGCCGAGCATGGCTCCTGCCAGTTCCACTGGTGAGGGTCCCGGCGTTCAGGCGCGGCCGAGCAGCCCCGGCCAGTCGCGCGGGTGGCTGGCGGTGGCGTCGGCGGCGTGGCCATCGGCGTGGCCCATGCCCCAGCCGCAGAACAGCACCCGGCAGCCGGCGGCGCGGCCGGCGAGGATGTCGGTGCGGTGGTCGCCCACCATCCAGGTGCGCTGCGGGTCGCCGCCCAGTTCGCCGATGATCGACTGCAGCTGGGCCGGGTCGGGCTTCTTGGGCCCGTCGCCGCCGCGCACCGCCGCCAGGCGCGGCGACAGGCCGAGGTGGTCGAGGATGCGGCGGGTGAAGGCGAGCGGCTTGTTGGTCGCCACCGCCAGGCGCCAGCCCTGACCGGCGCAGGCGTCGAGCGCCTCGGGCACGCCGGCATAGCAGCGCGTGCGCTGGCAGCAGCCGGCGGCGTAGGCCTGCTGGAAGCGCGCCAGGGCGGTGGCGCGCGCCGCCGGGTCGGCTCCCGGGGTGAGGCGTTCGATCAGGCGCTGCAGGCCGTCGCCGACCATCAGGGCGACCTCGGCCTCGGGCAGGTGGGCGAGCCCGATCGCGGCGCGCGCCTGGTTGCCCGCCGCCGCCAGGTCGGCGCGGCTGTCGACCAGGGTGCCATCGAGGTCGAAGATGGCGAGCGCGGGGGTCGTCATTCCAGCAGGCGCCCCAGGTGGGTGCAGGCGGCCTCGCTGAGGTTGGCGCTGCGCACCAGGCGCAGGCCGCAGCGCAGGCCCTCCTGCTGGACCTGGCGTTCGAGGTACTGGCCGGATTCCGAGCGCTGGGCGAGGCCGAACACCGCGAAGCGCAGCTCGGCGCCGTCGCTGCCGGCGAGCGGACCGAGCTGGCGCAGGCGCACCCGCGCCGCCGCCACCAGGGCGAAGGCGAGGGCGTCGAGCTGGCTGAATTCGCCGTCCAGGCCCTGGGCGTTGAGCGCGAGCTCGGCCGCCACCGCCTGGCGCCAGCCGGGCACGCTGTACTGCGGGCCCGAGACGGTGGGCATGCCCAGCTCCTGGGTGCGGTGCAGCAGGAGGAAGTCCTCCTGGTAGGTGGCCAGGCCGATGGCCTTGCCGGCGAACGGCCACTGCGCCAGCAGCGGGGTGCGTCCGTCGCAATAGAGCAGCACCTGGGCCACCCCGGCGAGGGCCGCCAGCGGCGCCACCAGCTGGTGCGCGCCGCGTTCGAGATGGCCGAGGATCGCCGGCGGCAGCACCACCCGCACCCGCCGCCACGAGTTGGCGGCGGCGGTGGCGGTGGCGAAGGCGTGGGTCAGCACCATCCAGGGGTTGGCGGGGCCGTCGCTGACCCAGGTGTACTGGCAGCCGCGGCGGGGGTCGTCGAGACCGCCGATCCACAGCCGGCCGCGGCACCACTGGCGCACCACCTCGGGCGGGCATTCCTCGGCCAGGGCGAGCTGGCGCAGGGTGCGGCGGCCGGCGGCCTCGAGCGCGGTGCGGCCGTCGCCGGCGGCGAGGTCGGCGCGCACCCCGGCGCGCTCGACGCGCAGGGCGGCGCGGGCGGCGGCGTCGCTGTGGCGGCCGGCGCGCACCAGGGCGGCGTCGACCAGGCTGTCGAACAGCGGGACCGAGAGCTCGGTGAGGTCGCTGCCGGCGAGCAGCTCCTCGACCCCCAGCACCGCCTCGCCGGCGGCCTTGGCGTCGAGCCCGGCGCGCTCGCGCAGCAGGCGCGCCAGCTCGCCGCGCTCCCACGGCCGGCGGCGGCCGTCGCCGTCGACCAGGTGCAGGTTGGGGGCGGGGGCGGGCTGGCCGCGCGAGCGCGCGTCGCGGCGGGCGCGTTCGCGCGCGTCGCGGTAGCGGGTGTAGGCGATCGCGGCCTGGTAGTAGCCGCTCTCCTGCAGCACGTGCACCACCGCGTCCTGGATCGCCTCGATGCCGACCTGGGGCTGGTCCTGGCAGCGTTCGAGGTGCTCCTGCACGGTCAGCGCCAGCTCCTCGGCGGCGTCGGGGTCGTCGGCACCGACCGCCTGCAGGGCGCTGGCGATGGCGGCGGCGATGCGCGCGGCCTCGAAGGGCACCGGGGTGCCGTCGCGCTTGAGCACCTGCTGCGGGCGCATCAGGCTTGGCCGCCGAGGTCGGGACGGCCTCCGCCGAGCACGCGCTTGAGCTCGGACATGAACTCGTCGAGGTCCTTGAACTGGCGGTAGACCGAGGCGAAGCGCACGTAGGCGACCTGGTCGAGGCGGTGCAGCTCGCCCATCACCAGTTCGCCGATGCGGGACGAGGGGATCTCGCGGTCGCCCTCCGCCAGCAGCAGGTGGTGGATGCGGTTGGCCGCGGCTTCCAGCTCCTCGGTCCCCACCGGGCGCTTCTCGCAGGCCACCATCATGCCGTGCAGCAGCTTCTTGCGGTCGAAGCTCTGCACCCGGCCGTCCTTCTTGGCCACCCGCAGGACCTCCTCGCCCTCGACCCGCTCGTAGGTGGTGAAGCGCTTGCCGCAGGCCTGGCATTCGCGCCGGCGGCGGATGGCGGTGCCGTCGTCGGTGGCGCGCGAATCGATGACGCGGTCATCGTCTTGTTGGCAGTAGGGGCAACGCACGGGCGGTCCGGGGGGTGGGACCGGGGAAGATAGAACAGGCGGAAGGGAGGCAAGGGGGGGGATTCGCGACCCGTCCGCATGTTCCCTTCCCCCGCTCCCGGCCACCATGCCGCCGTGCGCCTCCTGCTCGTGATCGCTGCGCTGGTGCTGGCCGCGGGGATGGCGGCGCCCTGGCTGGTGCTGCCGGGGCGTCCGCGCGGCCCGGTGGTGGCCACCCGCGCGCCCGCCACCATCGATCCGCTGCAGGCCAGCCGGCTGGAGGAGCTGCGCCTGCTCGACGCCCTGTTCGAGCCCCTGGCGCGCCTCGACGACCGCCAGCGGCCGGTGCCGGCGCTGGCGCTGGCCTGGAGCTGCTCCGCCGACGGCCTGGCCTGGAGCTTCCTCCTCGACCCGGCGGCGCGCTGGCACGACGGCGGCCCGGTCACCGCCGCCCAGGCGGCCGCCGGCATCAGCCGCCACCTCGGCGGGCGGTCGCCGCTGGCCATGCTGCTGGCGCCGGTGCGCGCGGTCGAGCCCGGCACCGGCGAGCTGACCGTGCGCCTGCGCCATCCCGCGCCCTGGCTGCCGGCGGTGCTGGCGCTGCCGGTGTTCGCCCCCGCCCATCCCGCCCAGCAGCGCTGGGCCGACCCTGCCGCGGTGGTGGGCAACGGGCCGCTGCGGGTGGCCGGCTGGCTGGCCCGCCACCACTACGACCTCGAACCGGCGCCCGGCTATGCCGGGCCCCACCGCGCCGCCGGACCGGTGCGCCTGCTGTGCATCGACAGCGCCGACACCGCCGTGCGCCTGTACCTGGGCGGCATGGTCGACGTGGTCGCCGCCCTTCCCGCCGACGCCATCCGCGACCTGCGCCGGCACCAGGTGCCGGGGCTGCTCCAGTCCCCCGCCCTGGGCACCGAGCTGTACCGCCTGCGCTGCAGCGGCGGCGGCCCGCTCGCCGACGTGCGCGTGCGCCGCGCCCTCGACCTCGCCTGCGCGCGCGAGGACGCGGTGCGCCTGCTGCTGCACGGCGAGGCCGATCCCGCCTGGTCGCTGGTGCCGCCGGCGCTGGGCGGGGCCACCACCGCCGCCGGCGACGATCCCGAGGCGCTGCTGCGCGCGGCCGAGGCCGACCTGGGCCCACGCGCCGGCTGGCCGGCGCTGGAGCTGTGGGTGCCGTCGGCGGCGCCGGAGCGGGTGCGGGTGGCCGAGCACCTGGTCGACGCCTGGCGCCGGCGCCTGGGGCTGGACCTGCGCCTGCGCACCGCCCCCGCCACCGAGGTGCGCGCGCGCGAGGATGCGCGCACCTACGACCTCTGCCGCGGCAGCCTGACCGCCGACTACCTCGACCCGCTGACCTTCCTCGAGGCCTTCCGCTCCGGCGCCGGCGGCAACCGCACCGGCTGGTCCGATCCCGCCTACGACGCCCTGCTCGACCGCGTGCAGGGCGCCGCGCCGGCGGCGCGCGCCGGGCTGCTGCAGGCCGCCGCCGGCCGCCTTGCCGCCCAGGCCCCGTTCATCCCATTGTGGCACTACCGCTGCACCATGCTGGTGCGGCCGGGCATCGCCGGGGTGGCCCCGACGCCGCTGGAGACGGTGGCGCTGCAGCGCATAAGGCGCGAATGAGCGACCCGGCGGCGGAGTATGCCCGCGCCAAGGAGATGCTCGCGGCGGGCGATGCCGCCGGCGCGCGTGGGCCGCTGGCCGCGGCGGCCGCCGCCGGCCACGCCAAGGCCTGCCACCGCCTGGGCGAACTGCTGCTCGAGGATGGCGATGGCGCCGGCGCCGTGCCGCTGCTGCGCCAGGCCGCCGCCGCCGGGGTGGCGCGGGCGCAGTTCCGCCTCGGCCTGCTGCTGGCGCGCGGCGAGGCCGGTCTGGCGCAGGACCGTGCGGCGGCGGTGGACTGGTGCACCCCCGCCCCGCGCCAGGGCCGGGGGGTGGCG
>JAKLKR010000061.1 GCA_023150565.1 Planctomycetota bacterium | reverse complement strand
CCCAGCCGGTGGACCACGCCGGCATGGACGCGGTCGCGCACGCCTGGCGCCCCGGCTATGCCCCGCCGGCGGAACGCCCGGTGGGCGACTGGGCCCTGGCCGCCTGGGCCTGGAGCGAGCTGGCCGAGCGCGCCGACGACGCGGCCGGCACCGCCGCGCTGGCCGCCGCCGACCGGGTGCTGGCGCTGCAGATCGCGCCGGGCGCTCCCGGCACGCCCTACGGCCATTTCTGGGAGTTCACCGACCGCGCCCATCCCGCGCCGGTGTGGACCCACAACAACATCGGTCCCGACACCGGCGACGTGGGCGTGCCCCCGGCGCTGCCCCTGGCGCTGCTGCTGCGCCGCTGGGGCGGGCATGCCGATGCCCCGCGCTGGCGCGCGGCGCTCGAACGCCACGTCGACGGCTGGCTGCTGCCCGCCACCAGCGCCGCGCCCTTCGCCATCCCCGTCCGGCTGTGGCGCGACGGCTGGGTGCACTTCAGCGGGCTGTGGCACGGCACCAACGCCGCCTACGCCTACACCGCGGTGCTGGCCGAGGAGCTGGCGGCGGCGCTCGACCGCCCGGCCCTGCGCGCCATCGCCAGCGGCTGCCGGCAGTGGGTGGTCGGCCTCAACTGCGGCCTGACCGAGGCGGCGCGCGCCGAGGGCTGCCACATGAACTGGCCGGAGTGCGAGCCGGGCCGGGCCCTGCCGGTGTCGATGATCACCAACGTCGGCCGGCGCTGGGTGGGCGGCTACACCACCATCCCCGGCAGCCTCACCAACGGCTTCAGCTCCGGCGACCAGTTCCGCTTCGACGTGCCCGCCGACCCCGCCCGCGACGCCCCCACCGCCTACACCGACGAGGACTGGATCGTGCATGCGGGCGCCTGGCTGATGGCGGTGGCGCGCGTGGCCGGGTAAGTAAATGCATTGTATACACTTATGGAACAACTTGCAGAATATTAACTTACATGAATCGGTGGAGGTCAACGCGGGGCCCGGCCCAGGGTATAAAGAGTAACGTTGTCCGAATACCCCGCCGCGAGGTGCCCATGCGCTCCATCCTGCTTCCGTCCATCGCCCTGATGCTGGGCGTGGGTGTCCTGCCCGCCGCCGACACCCTGCCGCCCGGCCCGCTCGCCATCCCCGGCGGCCATCTGGTGGCGACCCCGCCACCCGAGGAGCTGCCGGACGCTGCCGACCTGGTGCCGTGGAAGCAGGCCGCCTACCCGCGCACCGCCGCGGGCTCGGCGGCGGATGCGCGCGGCTGGCTGATGGACGCCCCGGCCGGCAAGCACGGCTGGGTCAAGGCGCGGCCGGATGGACGCCTGCAGTTCGAGGACGGCACCCCGGCGCGCTTCTGGGGCACCACCACCACCTACGCCGGCAGCTTCCCCGAGAAGCCGGAGCAGATCGACCAGCTCGCCGACACGTTGGCCGCCTGCGGCTACAACCTCATCCGCTTCCACCACAACGACATTCCCCGCCCGGGCCTCGGCTTCCTGCGTCCGAAGAAGGACGGCGTGGCCGAAAGCTCGATCGAACTGGACCCCGAGGGCATCGACCGCCTCGACCGCCTGGCCGCCGCCTGCTTCAAGCGTGGCATCTACGTCCACCTCGACCTGCTCGACTCGCGCCCGTGGACGGCGGACACCGGCATGCCCGGCTGGGACGACCTGGCCAAGGCCCACAACCACGTCGGCTGGAAGGGCGTATGGCCGCACCCGGCCGCGGTCGAGGCGTGGAAGCGCGCCGCCACCGCCCTGCTCTCCCACGTCAACCCGCACACCGGCCGCGCCTGGGGCGCCGAACCGGGCGTCGCGGTGGTCGAGGCGATCAACGAGAACGGCCCCTTCTGGGACTGGGGCTTCACCATCACCGACGCCCTGCGCGCCTGGCACGTGGCGGACTGGAACGCCTGGCTGCTCAAGCGCTACGGCGACCGCGCGGCGCTGGCCAAGCGCTGGACCGACGCCACCGGCAAGGCCGGCCTGCTCGCCGACGAGGATCCGGCCACCGGCACGGTGCACCGCCCGGCCCTGGCGCCGGTGCAGGAGTGGGACCGCAGCAACGGCTCCAAGGCGCGCGGGCCCTGCCGGCTCAACGACTTCTACACCTACCTCGGCGAGCGCACCGAGGAGCTGCACCGCACCACCAGCGCGCACATCCGCTCCTTCGGCCACCAGGGCCTGGTGATCGGCTCGCACGAGCTGCAGGGTCCGGTCAACCAGCTCGCCGAGGTGCGCGCCACCGGCACCATCTCAGCCCACCTCTACGCCAACCCGCGCCTGGCCTGGGGCTCCCGCCCCGGCATCAAGGGCATCACCCTCGACGGCGTCGACGTGAAGAGCAACAACTGGTACGTCAACCTGCCGCGCATCAAGGTGGCCGGCGCGCCGGCGTGGAACGGCGAATGGACCGGCGGCTCGTGGACCCGCCGCGCCGACGTGAACCTGGGGGTGGCGGCGGCGCACGCCTTCCAGCGCGTCGACGGCAGCGCGCAGTTCTCGTTCATCTCGACCTGGGTCGGCGTGCCGATGCACGACTTCGACAACACCTACAAATACCACCACTACAAGAAGGCGATCGACCTCGGCTACGATGTCGGCCATGATCCGACCTGGACCGCGGTCAACCGCATCGCCGCGGCGATGGTGCAGCGCGGCGACCTGCCCCGGGCGCGCTACAAGGTCCACCTCGGCCTCTCGGCCGAGGACGTGCACGAGCAGAACCTGCACGCCGCCGGCATCAACGGCGGCAGCGGCACGGTGGGCGGCGCCTCGCTGTTCCTGCCCCTGATGCACGAGATCGAGACCGCCTTCTTCGACACCGCCTACGCCGGCGATGCCGAGGTGGTGTTCAGCACCGGCCGCTCGGCCAGCGGCGACTACCGCAAGGCCAGGCACGCGGTGGTCCTGGGCGACAACCCGTGGTGCGACCGCTACCGCCAGCAGCGCGACCTGGCGGCGCCGGCCCGCCTGCTGGCGCCCAAGCTGCGCACCGAGGCGCGGAAGGACGCCGCCTTCACCGTGTCGTGGCCCTACGCCGCGCCGCGCAGCGTGGTCCTGCCCGCGGTCGAGGCCGCCATCGCCGTCGACAGCCTGCCCGCCGGCGCCACCCCGATCGGCCTGAGCGCCGACGGCAGGTGGACCCTGGGCTGGTGCGACGACCGCTTCCTGGTCCTGCCCAACGCCGCCGTCTACGGCGAACGCATCGCCGACGCGCGCTGGCTGTACCGCATGTACCTCGCCGCCGCCAAGCGCTGGAAGCTCGACATCCCCGGCAGCGCCGACGACGCCGAATACGTCAGCGACAACGGCTGCCTGCGCACCGACTGGGCCACCGGCACCCAGATCGTCGACAGCCCGCGCACCCAGGCGGTCAGCGGCTTCGCCGGCTACCGCGCGGCGAACGCCACCGCGAACATGGCGGTGCGGGTCGAGCGGCCCTACGCCGCCGTCGCCCTCACCGCGATCGACGGCCAGCCCATCGCCACCGCCAAGCGCATGCTGCTGTCGGCCACCGGCCGGGTGATGAACACCGGCATGGCGCTGACCCCCGGCAAGGCCGGCATCGCCCTGACCGACGCCGGCAAGGGTCCGACCCTGGTCGAGTGCCTGCGCGGCGAGGTCCGCCTGTCCGGCCTGGCCGACGCCGGCCTGCAGGTGTTCGCCCTCGACGCCGAGGGGCGCCGCCTGGGCGAGGTGCCGGTGACGCGCGCCGACGGTTCGCTCGCCATCCCGCTGTCGCCGCGCTGGCGCAGCGTGTGGTTCGAGGTCTGCGCCCCCGGCACCGCCGGCCCGGCCGCCCCGGCCGGCGAGGCCTGGCCCGCGGCCGAGACCGCGGCGGTGGCGATCCAGCCGCCCAAGGTCCTGCCCCTGGGCGAGTTCCTGGCCACCATCAGCGCCCCGCCCAAGGCCTCCGCCGAGGCGGCGGCGCCGCTGGCGGCCGACGGCCTGACGCGCATGCCGCTGACCGATCCCGCCGACTGGAAGCCGTTCCAGGCCTACGGGAACCTCAAGGTCGAGGCGGCCCAGCACGAGGGCACCGCGGTGCTCAAGCTGCTGGTCGGCAAGCACAACAAGGACTGGTCCGGCGGCGGGTGGTGGAACGTGGCGCCGGTGGGCGGGCTCAAGCCGGGCGACGTCGCCGGCCTCGCCTTCGGCTTCCAGGGCGACGGCACCATGCCGCGCGAGGCCTTCGTGCAGGTGAAGCTCAAGGACGGCCGCAGCTTCAAGTCGAAGAACCTTGGCAAGCTGTTCGAGGACACCGCCTGGCGCGAGGTGGTGCTGCAGCCGGCCGACTTCGCCGGCAAGGACGGCGAACCCGACCTGTCGCAGCTGGCGCGCATCGACTTCGGCTGCGTCGGCCCGCTTTTCGAGGCGCGCAACGTCGGCCTGCTGGGCGGCTTCGCGCTGCTCACCCGCGGCATCGCCGAGTCGCGCGTCGAGCGCCTGTCCGGCCGCCTGCCGGCGCCGCAGCCGCTCGCCGCCGCCAGCCTGGCCATCCCGCTGGTGGCCGAGGCGGCGATCACCGCCGACGGCGACCCCTCCGAAGAGGCCTGGGCCCAGGCGGTGGGCTTCGCCATGGACGAGGACGCCATCCCGGCCTGGCAGAAGATCGGCTCGCACCTCGCCGAGGGCGCGCGCAAGCAGGGCGAGGGCGCGCGCTTCTGGCTGCTCGCCACCAAGGCGGGCCTGGCCCTGGTGGCCGATATCGACAAGGGCGACGGCGCCCCGGTGGCGCTCCGCAAGGAGTGGTACCTCGGCGACTGCGTCGAGCTGTTCACCGACGCCAAGCTGGAACGCGCCAAGCCCAGCAAGCAGCTGTTCCTCGCCTACCGTCGGCCCGGCTCCGACCGCCCGGCCTGCAGCGCCGCCAGCGCCGCCATCGGCCGCGTGCGCACCGCGCGCGGCTACGCCCTCGAAGCGCTCATCCCCTGGGGTGAACTCGGCTTCGCCGGCATCCCCGAGGGCGAGTTCGGCCTCGACTTCCAGGTCGACGTCGCCGACGCCGACGGCCGCCGCCTGCAGATGACCTACGCCACCGGCACCAACGAGGCGTGGATCACCGCCGCGCGCTACCTCACCGTGCGCGTGAAACGCTGATCTAAAGGGGCCACACCACCTTGAACAAGGTGGTGTGGCCCCTTTGTGTGGAGGTTCTTCCGTGGACAGCACGCCTGGATTCTCTGCCGCCCGCCCGGTGTGGCCGGTGGGGCGCGAGACGCGCATGAACGACTTCGTCGGCTTCCGCGCCATCATCGCGCGACCGGCGGCGGGGCCGGTGCTGCTGCGCTTCACCACCCCGTACATCGCCAAGGTCCTGCTCAACGGCGCCTTCCTCGCCTATGGTCCGGCGCGGGCGGCGCATGGGCACTACCGGGTGGACGAGATCGACCTGACCCCGCGGCTGCGCGCCGGGGACAACGTGCTGGCGGTCGAAGTCGCCGGCTACAACGTCAATTCCTACTACTTCCTCGACCAGCCCTCCTTTTTCCTCGCCGAGGTGCTGGCGGGGACGCAGGTGCTGGCGGCCACCGGGCGCGGCGCTGATTTCACCGTCCTCGACCTGCCCGAGCGCATCCGCAACGTGCAGCGCTACAGCTTCCAGCGGCCGTTTTCCGAGGTCTACCACCTGCGCCCGGGCTGCCACGCCTGGCGCAGCGGGGCGCAGCCGGGCGAGCAGCCCCTGGCCTGCACCGTATTCCCGCTGCCGCGGCTGCTGCCGCGGCGGGTGCCCTATCCGCAGTACGGCGTGGTCCAGCCGCTGCGGGTGCAGGCCGAGGGCGGCTTCGTGCGCGGCGACCTGCCCGAGAAGCCGTGGCGCGACCGCTCGCTGACCGCCATCAGCCCGATCCTCAAGGGCTTCCCCGAGCACGAGCTGGCGTGGATCCCGTCGCTGGAATACCAGCGCTTCCGCTTCGCGCTGCAGGAGTGCGCGCGCCCCTACGCACCGGACCAGGAGTTGCCGCTGCACGACGGCCGCGCGCTCACCCTCGACCTGGGCAGCAACCGCACCGGCTTCCTCGGCTTCCACGTGCGCGTGCGGCGGCCCACGCGCCTGATCGTCGCCCTGGACGAGGTGCTGCAGGAGGACGGCAGCATCCACATCGGCCGCATCGACGTCACCGCGGTGCCGTCGTGGGACCTCGAGCCCGGCGAGTACGCGATCGAGACCTTCGAGCCCTACACCCTGCGCGTCCTGCGCCTGTGCGTGCCCAGCGGCGACTGCGCGGTGACCCGGGTCCAGCTGCGCGACTACGCCGCGCCGGCGCCCGCCGCCCGCCTGGTGACGTCGGATCCCGAGCTCAACGCGGTCATCGACGCGGCGGTGGAGACGGCGCGGCAGAACGCCGTCGACCTGTTCTATGACGATCCCAGCCGCGAGCGCGCCGGCTGGCTGTGCGACGCCTTCTTCCAGGCCCGGGCCTGGTTCGACCTCACCGGCAGCACCGCGGTCGAGCACGCCTTCCTCGAGAACCTCCTGCTCGCGCCCGAGCCCTTCCCCAACCTGCCCGAGGGCGAGATCCCCGGCGCCTATCCCGCGGATTTCTACGAAGGTCTGCACATCCCCCAGTGGCCGATGTACCTGGTGCTGCAGCTCGAGGAGTACCGCCAGCGCAGCGGGCACGACGCGCTGGTCGAGGCCTTCGCCGGCAAGATCGGGCGCTTCTTCGCCTTCCTCGCCCGCCACCGCAACGCCGACGGCCTGCTCGAGCGCCTGCCGGGCTGGAACTTCATCGAGTGGTCGGTGGTCAACGACTGCATGCAGGACGTGAACTACCCCACCAACCTGCTCTACGCCGCGGCGCTCGACGCGGCGGCGCGCACCTGGCGGCGCCCGGAGTGGGCGCAGCAGGCGGCGCAGGTGCGCGCGGCGGTGCTGCACCAGAGCTGGGATGGCGAGTTCTTCGTCGACAACGCCGTGCGCGTCGACGGCGTGCTGCGGCCCACCCGCAACCGCACCGAGTGCGGCCAGTACTTCGCCTTCTGGCTGGGCCTGGCCACCCCTGACAGCCATCCGCAGCTGTGGCAGCGCGTGCTCGGCCAGCTCGGCCCCACCCGCGACGCCCAGACCACCCTGCCCGAGATCCATCCCGCCAACGCGCTCATCGGCTACCTGGTGCGCTTCGAACTGCTCGCCCGCCACGGCCTGAACGCCCAGCTGCTGGCGGAGATGAAGGCCTACTACGCGCGCATGGCCGCGCGCACCGGCACCCTGTGGGAGCACAACGACCTGCGCGCCTCCGCCTGCCAGGGCTTCGCCTCGCACGTGGTCACCTGGATGCTGCATGCCGTGCTGGGGATCGAGCGGGTGGATCCCGCCGCCCGGCAGATCGTGCTGCGCCCGCAGCCCATCCCGCTGGCCTGGGTCGACGCCCGCCTGCCGCTGCCGGGCGGGGAACTGGAACTGCGCTGGCGCCAGGAGGGTGCGCCGGGAATGCGCCAGATCACGGTGCCGGCGGGCTGGCGGGTGGTGGAGCAGGCGGGGGCGACTCCGGGATAGGCGCTGCCCGCGGGAGAGGTGCCGGGAGTATTATGTCGGTGGGGACGGTGGACGTGGCAGTATGGAAGACAGGAACTCACTAAAGAGGCACCACCACCTTATATAAGGTGGTGTGGCCCCTTTATACCCCCACAACCTTATATAAGGTGGAACTCCATAAAGGGGCCACACCACCATATATAAGGTGGTGTGGCCCCTTTATATCAGCAGGTCCTGCGCTACAACCCCGCGACCCGTGAACTGTGGGCGGGCTGGGTCGGTCTGTACAAGACCCGGCAGTGACCAGCGGGGCGGGCAGGGGCGGGGGCATTGCCTCCCTCCCGGCCGACGGACGCCGCGCGCCGCGCCGCCCTCGTGATCGCCTCCTCGGCGGAGGTGATGCACTGCGGTTCGCCCGGTCCGACCGCCGGGTCGCCGTCAACCGGCCCTGCCGGTGAAGCCCTGACCTGCGGTTCGTGGCAGCCATCTGCGTTGCGGAGGATTGAGGGCGGGCTCCGGCCGGGGTAGGCTGGGCCGCCAGCAGGACTCAGCCATGGACCACCGCGCCGACCTTCTCATCGCCATCCCACGGCTGAACCCGGTGTTCGCCCGGTTGTGGAGCGCGCGGGCCGAGGACCTGGCGGCGCGCTGCGGCTTCCGCCTGGCCTTCATCGACCAGGCGCCTGCCGATGCCGCCGCCTGGCGCACCGCCCTGCTGGGCTGCGATGCGGTGATCACCAGCTGGGGGGCGCCCCCGTTCACCGGCGAGATGGTGGCGGGCAACCACCGCCTGCGCGTGCTTGCCCACGCCGCCGGTTCCGTCGCCGACCTGGTGACCCCGGCGCTCTTCGCCCAGGGCGTGCAGGTGATCTCCGCCAATGCGGTGATGGCGGCGGGGGTGGCGGAATGGTGCCTGGCCATGAGCCTCATCGGCCACAGCCGCCTGACCACGGTGGCCGGCCTGGGCGGGGCCATGCCCATGCGCTGGCCGGCTCGCGAGGGCTTCCGCTCGCTGCGTTCGGCCAGCGTCGGGGTGTGGGGGTACGGGGCGGTGGCGCGGCGCTTCATCGAGTTGCTGCGGCCGCTGGCGCCGCGGGCGATCGCCGTGGCGGCCGACTACCCCTGCGGCGAGGAGCTGGCGGCGGTCGGGGTGCAGGAGCTGGCGCTGGAGGAGCTGTTCGCCACCTGCGACGTGGTGGTGCTCGCCGCCGGCCTCACCGCCGCCACCGTCGGCCGCATCGATGCCGGCCTGCTCGCGCGCCTGCGCGACGGAGCCACCCTGGTCAATTGCGGCCGCGCGCGCCTGGTCGACGAGGCGGCGCTGGTGGCGGCCGCGCAGCAGGGCCGCTTCACCATCTGCCTCGACGTGTTCCACCAGGAGCCGCCCCCCGCCGACCATCCCCTGGCATCCTGCGCCAACGTGCACATGACCCCGCACGTCGCCGGCATCGGCACCACCGCCGACTACATCCCCGCCCTGCTCGACCAGCTCGACGGCTTCTTCGCCGGCCGGCCGCTGACCGGCGCGATCAGCGCGGAGCGCGCCCGGGCCATGACCAGCCATGCCCTGGCCAAGGCATGAGCACGGCCACGACCTGGTGCTTCTCCACCCTCGGCTGCGTCGAGGCCGGCCTGGCGGAGGTGGTGGCGCTGGCGGACCTTCATGCCATCCCGCTGGTCGAGCTGCGCGGGCTCGACGGCTCGCTCGACCTCGCCGCCACCCTGGCAGCCACCTGGCGCGCTCGCCGGGAGCTGTGCCTCCGCCTGCGCGAGGCCCGGCGGGTGCGCGTGCTCGGCACCTCCTTCCTGCTGCTGCGCGACGATGCCGCTGGGCGTGACCAGTTGCTCGCCTGCGCCGCCCAGGCCGATGCCCTGGACTGCCCGTGGCTGCGGGTGTTCGGGCGCGCCGGTGGCGACCTCGACCTGGCCGACGCCGAGCTGGAGCGGGCCGGCGCCACCCTGGCGTGGTGGCGGGGCGAGCGGGCTGCGCGCGGCCTGCGCTGCGACCTGCTGCTCGAGACCCACGACGTGTTCTCCTCCACCGCCAACTGCCGGCGCCTGCTCAGCATCGACGGCGGGGTCGATCTGCTGTGGGACGCCCATCACACCTGGGCGGCGGCCGGCGAGCCCTTCGCCGCCACCTGGGCGGCGCTGGGCGCGCGGGTGCGCCATGTCCACGTCAAGGACAGCCGGCTGCACCAGGGCCGGCGGGAAGGCGCCCTGCCGGGCGCCGGCGACGTGCCCATCCCCGCCCTGCTCGCCCAGCTGCGCGAGGCTGACTATGCCGGGGCGGTGTCGCTGGAATGGGAGCGCCACTGGGAGCCGCAGCTACCGCCGCTGGCCGACGCCCTGGCGGCGCTGGCGCCGGCGGGCTGGCGCCCGCTCAGCTGACCTGGGCCTGGTCGCGGTAGGCGCTGGGCGACATCCCGCACAGGCGGCGGAACACCCGCGCGCAGTAGCTCGGGCGGCTGAAGCCGGCGAGGGCGCCGGCCTCGGCCACCGCACAGGTCGAGCCGGCGAGCAGGGCCTTCACCAGCGCCACCCGCTGGTGGATGATGAACTGGCTCAGCGGCAGGCCTTCGCGGCCGCGGAACACCGCGTTGAGGTGGCCGGGATGCAGGCCGAGCTGGCGCGCGATGCCCGCCACCCCCAGCCCGGGGTCGGCGAGATCGCGGGCGATGATGCCCTTGATGCGCGCCACCAGCGCCGCCTGGTGGTCGGGCATGGCGGGCGCCTGCGCCGGGCGGAAATGGCCCAGGCCCATGAACATCAGCTCGAAGGCCAGCATCGAGGCGAGGAACGGGGCGCCGCTGGTGAAGGCCTCCTCGGCGGCGCGCTGCTTCTGCAGGAAGGCGCGCGCATCGAAGCGGCTGAGGCGGCGCACCGCGCTGCCGGGCTCGGCCGCCGGGTCGAGCCCGGCCAGCCGCAGCAGCGGCAGCAGGGCGTAGTCGCCGCGGCGGTTGCGGAAGCGCCAGATCAGGCAGGTGTGCTCGACCCCGCGCCCGGGCGCGCCGGTGAAGGCGTGCGGCACCATCGGATCGATGGCGATCAGCCCCGATTCCCCCACCGTCACCCGCGGCTGTCCGGGCACCTGCAGGGTGCACGACCCCATCGAGACCAGGATCAGGTGGTACGAGGGATGGACGTGCGGCTCGGCACCCCCGCCGGTGAAGCGGCGGTGGTGCAGGGTCTCGACCTCGAGGGCGTAGAACTCGGAACCCAGTTCGAGCACGCAGCGGGATTGCATCCCCGGGGCTGTACGCCGGTGCCGGCGGTGCTCAAGGCCGGGCGCGCTCAGCGGTAGCGCACGTAGATCGGTGCGATGGTGACGCGCGCCTGCTCGGCCATCAGCTGGTTGCCCATCAGGTCGCGCACCTCGCTGGCGCCGGCGAGCAGGCCGGGCACCTGGGTCGCGGCCAGATCGCCGCGCGCCCAGGCCACGGTGATCGCTCCGCGCGGGCTGGTGAAGCGCGCCAGGCGCACCGCCGCCCCTCCGGCCTGGACGGTGTCCATCGCCTTGGGCTGGGCGTCATCGAGCTGC
Source organism: Planctomycetota bacterium (assembly GCA_023150565.1). GTDB lineage: Bacteria > Planctomycetota > UBA11346 > UBA11346 > UBA11346 > JAKLKR01. The sequence continues at coordinate 13,074 of JAKLKR010000061.1, read as the reverse complement.
CACACCATCGCCGCGTGGGCGGCGAGCGCGGGGCGCGCCGAGCCGTCGAGGTCGATCATGCTGCTGCACTCGGTGCGCCACATCAGCCCGGCGTTGCCGGTGGCGGCGTAATGGAAGTGCCGCTTCACCCCCAGGGCCTTGAGCGCCACCGCAGTGCGCACCACGGTGTGGGCGCCGTCGAGCTGGGTGGTGCCTTCGTGGTCGGGCAGGCCGGACAGGGCGAACCACGAGGGCGCGCTCTTGATCCAGATGCCGCCCTCGGTGTGCCAGATGCCGGGTTCGGCGCTGCTGCGGTTGCGCGCCGCGCGCATCGCCGCCAGCTGCTCGAGGAAGTCCGGGCGCTTCTCGAGCGGGTCCTGGTCCTCGTAGTAGAAGTGGAAGCCCAGGCTGTCGACCTGGGCGGCGCCGCCCTTGGCGATCACCTCGCGGAAGAAAGGCCGGTCCAGGCTCGACACCGGCAGGCCCACCAGCTCGACCTGGGCCAGCTTGGGCTCGCTGCGCGCCAGTTCGTCGATGGCGGTGCGGGTGCGGGTCATGATCTCGGTGTAGGCGGCGGCCTTGTCGACGCCCTTGGGCACCAGCAGGAAGTCGATGTCGGGCTCGTTGTAGATCTCCCAGTGGCGGATGCCGGGGAAGGCGCGCAGGGCGGCCTGGACGTAGTTCGACCACTGCCCCCAGTCGCGCGGCACGCGGTTGCGCCACCAGGTGTAGGGCTGGTCGATGCCGGGGGTGGCGGCCCATTCCGGGCAGGTGTCGAGGCTGCCCAGGACGTTGAAGCCGCGCGCCAGCGCGCGCTCGATGCCGGCCTTGGGGAAGGCGAGCTTGCCCTGCTCGGGCTCGGCCACCATCCACTTGGTGTCGAGCGGCGGATGCAGGCGCAGCCAGCGCATGCCTGCGCGCTCGGCGAGATCGAGGGCGTAGGGGTTGAGGCGGAAATGGCCGCCGAAGAACGAACGCGCGCTGCCGTCGGGCCTGGGCAGGGTCGGCACCACGCTGTAGAGCGCCTCGGCCTGCAGCTTGCCCGCCACCTCGAGGGCGCAGCGGAAGCCGCCGAACTGGTCGCGCGGCAGCTCCACCACCGTGGTCGCCTCGCCGGCGGCGTCGGCGGTCAGGTCCACCGTCAGGTAGGCGGCGGTGCGCTCCCAGGCGTCGCTGATGCGCAGCGCCGCCTCCACCGGCTTGCCGGCTGGCAGGCCGGTGGCGCGCAGCGCCAGGCGCGGGCGCTCCTCGCCGCGGAAGACCCCGCCCGCCGGCGGGTCGACCAGCGCGCAGCCGAACAGCGGCACCGCCGCGCCGGCGGCGGCGGGCGCCTGCTCGACGCGCACGTCGTCGACCTCGTACTCGCCCGGGGCGCTGGAGAAGATCTGCAGGAAGGCGCCGCCCGCGGCCGAGGGGCCGGGAGTGCAGGCGAGCTTGACGGTCTGCCAGTCGGCGGTGGCGTTGAGGGAGGCCTTGCCGATCCAGGTGGTGTTGGGGGTCTCGCCGTGGCCCAGGCTGAGCTCGACCGTGCCGCCGCCGCTGCGCGCGCGGATGCGTGCGCTGGCGGTGAGGGGGTGGCCGTGGCGGTAGGGGAAGTAGGCGGAGCCGAGGTAGGCGGCGCAGTGCTGCTTCACTGCGAAGCGCATCACCCGCTTGCCCTGGGGCGCGTCCGCCACCTCGACCACCGCGCCGTCGGGGGCGCCCATGTTCTCGTCCGCGGCCGGGCCCAGGTGCAGCTTGGCGGCATCGCGGTTGTAGAGGATCCAGCGCGCGCGCCCGGCCTCGAAGGAGCCGTTGTAGACCAGGTTGCCGGCCAGCGGGCCGCGCGCGTCGCGTTCCGCCAGCAGGCTGACCGAGACCTCGTCGACCCAGGCCACGCTCTCGTCCTGCAGGTGGACGTAGATGCCGACGCCTTCGGACGGCAGCTCCTTGGGCAGGGTGGCGACGAAGGCGTGCTCCTGCCAGTGCGCGGTGGGCGGGATGCGCATCGAGCCGTAGGTGGTGTAGGGGGCGCCGATGCGCCGCACCTGGGCCTGCAGCGGGCGGGCGTTGCTGCGTCCGCGCACCGCCAGCTTGACCAGCATGCCGCAGTTGGGCGACACCCCGTCGAGGCGCTGCAGCAGCTGCAGGTCGGCGGTGGTGGCCGCCCTGGTCATGGTCAGGCGCTGGCTGAAGCGGCCGCGGAAGGGCTGTTCCGGGTCGCGCACGAAGGTGGCCTCGTTCCTGGCCCAGTTGTTCTCGGTCCAGGGGCCGGGGGCGGGGGCCTCGAAGCCGCCGTCCTTGACCATGTCGCGCTCGCCCATCGGCAGTTCGGCCCGGGCCACGGTGGCGGGCGGCGGGATGGCGGCGGCGGGGGGAGTGCCGGCCTGGGGCGCACGCGCGGGCGGCTCGACCTGGCCGCAGCCGGCGAGCAGCAGCAGGGAGGCGGCGGGGACGGTCAGGTGGCTTCTGGACATGGCCAAGTGATTCGCCGGAGGGGCGGATGCGTTTGCCCATGCGCGCTGAAGCGTCGCCGGGTGTGTGACACCATCGGGTGGTTTCCGGAAACCCGCGCTCGGCGCTAATTGCTGGCGCCGGGCCGGGCGCGCACCGGCAGCAGCACCGGCAGCAGGCCGCTGGCGCCGCTGACGGTGTCGCTGGCGATGATGGCGAAGCGGCGGTGGCCGGGCGGTTCGCCCGCCGGCACCGCCCAGGTGGCGCGCACGCTGGTGGCGCCGGTGGCGGTCAGGGCGAGGCCGGCGGGGGCGTCGGTGGTGGCGGCGAAGGCCAGCCGGGCGCCGGGCAGCAGGCGGCAGTCCCACGGGATGTCGACGCGCAGCACCTCGTCGGCGAAGGCCTCGCCGGGGAACTCGGCGGCGGGCAGCGGGCGGAGATCATCGGGGCCGGTGATGACCAGCAGGATGGCAGCGGAGACCGGCGGGTTGGCCCCGTCGCTGACCGTGACGCCGATGCGGTCGCTGCCGCGGGCGTCGGCGGGGGCGGTCAGGCGCAGGCGGCCGCGGGCGGAGTCGACCAGGGTGCAGGCGGCGCGGGCAGGGGCGGTGACCAGGCTCCAGGTCAGCAGCGGGGAATCGTTGTCCTCGGCCGCCAACTCCAACGCGAGGGTGGCCCCGGCGGGGATGGACAGCGTGCTGGTGCGGATGGTGGGCGGATCGTCGCGTGGCACCACCGCGACGGTGGTGGTGGCCGGGGGCGAGGCGCCGCTGTCGCCGTCATCCACCACCACCGTGACGGTGCGGGTGGCGGAGCCGGGATCGCCGCCGGCATGGCCGAAGGTCAGCGCGCGCACCAGCGCCTGCACCGCCTCCAGGGTGGCGTCGGCTCCGGCCAGGGCCACCACCAGCGGCCTGCCGCCGCTGCCGCCCTGCCAGCTGCCGATGGCGCGGCCGCCGAAGCGCACCGTCGTCCCGCTCAGAGCGATCTGCCCGGCGCCGGCACCCTGGTTGGCGATCGCCAGCAGGTCGCCAGCATTGCCGCCGGCGTCCGTCACCGTCACCTGGCCGGCCGCCATCAGTTCGCTGTCGGCATCGCTGACGGTTGCGGAGGGGGCCAGCGCCAGCGGAGGCTCGCCTTCATGCCAGGTGGGCCCGATGGCGGGCAGGGTCACCAGCGGCAGGACCTTGCCGTCGACGCTGACCGGCACCGCCACGCTGGGATAGGGCCGGGCGATGATGCCGTCGGTGAACTCGGCGGTGAACACGTCGCCGGCGGCCGGGGAACCGTCGTGGCGGTAGCTCACCTTCCCGGCGGTCAGGTCCTGCAGGGTGAAGCCGCTGCCCACCGCCAGCGGCGCGAGATCCAGCTCGACGGTGCCATGTTCAGGCAGGACGGTGAGGATGAGGCGCAGGTCCACGGGCGGAGGCGAGTCCGGATCGCTGATCAGCAGGTTGGCGCTGCCCAGCACCGCCCGCCCGCCGCGGGTGACGGCCTGGGGGAGGTTGCGCACCAGCACCGGGGGATCGTTCACCGCCGTCACCCACACATCGACCAGCTGGGTGGTGGCGAGCGGGCCACCGGTGAAACGGACATCGTCGATCGCGGTCACCGCCACCTGGGTATGGCCGCTGGCGTTGGGCATCGGGTGCAGATGCACCACCACCTCGCTGCCGCTGACCGGGGTGAAATCGATGCCGGTCACCGTCACCAGGGTGGGATCCACCGCGCTGGCGATCACCCGGACATTGGGCAGCTGGGCGGCTTCGTTGTCGGGGCCGGCACCGAAGAACAGCCCGGTGGCCAGGCAATCAAGGTCCTCGCTGGTGGCCACCGACACGGACATCACCAGCAGGGGCGGGTCGTTGACCCCGTCCACCCGCACCGTGCAGGTGCGGGTGGTGGTGAAACCGGCCTCATCGCTCACGGTGACCGTGAGGGTGGTGGTGCCAAAGGCGTCGCGGGCCGGCACCAGGGTCAGCACCGCGCTGGTCGCTGGGCTGGTGTAGGCCACCGCCGGATCGGGCAGCAGGGAATGGTCGGCGGAGGTGGCGGTGATGGTGAGGACCTGGGCCTCCTTGCCGGGAGCACCATCGGCCAGGGCGGGGGTGCCGGCGCTGATGCCGGTGAGGATCACGCTGCTGGCGGTGTCCTCGCTCAGGAGCTGGTTGGCGAGCGCATCGAGGGTGGGGGGATCGTTGACCGCGGTCACGGCGATGGTGATGGTGGCGGGGAACGAGGTGTGGCTGCCATCGTCGAGGTCGACGATGAAGCTGGCGAGGCCGCCGCCGTTGGCGTCCGGCGGCGGCCGGTACAGCACCCGGCGCTGGCTGTCGGGGATGCGCCAGGGCAGTTCGGCGACGGTCAGCGCCGGGCCGGCAGGGGTGACGCCGTCGAGCGTGGGCAGCAGGCTGCCGCGCGCCGGCAGGGACAGGATGCGGCCGGTGAGCACGGCGCTGTCGGCATCGCTGCCGAGCACGGCGATGGCGAGGTCGGTGTCCTCGATGCCGCTGACGTCCTGGCTGGCGGCCACCGGGGCCTGACCGCCCTGGTCGCGTTCGTAGGAGCCGAGGTCGCATCGCCTTCCCTGGGGCCGGGCCAGGCCGCGCAGGTCGTCGGCGGGAAAGGCCAGCACCACCGTCAGGGCGGGATCGACCAGGATGCTGTCGGCACGCAGCTGGTATCCGTCGTCGGCGGTGAGCCACAGGCCGTCGGCGCCGGCCGGGTGGCCGGGATCGAGGAAGCCGGGCGCCTCGCCGGGGTGGTCGCCGTCCCACCAGGAATGCACGTGCGACATCCCCGCCTGGTAGGGGCTCATGACGATGCTGTTTGCAGTGACCACGGTGGCGCTGCCGGCGCGATCGAGGTTGAGCGTGCGGTTGCCGGCGAAGGTGCAGGCGTTGAGGGTGGCTTGGTTGCCGAAGTAGGGGCCCTTGAGCTGGTTGTCGGCGAACAGGCAGTTGCTGGCGGTGGCGGCCATGGTGCTGTACAGCACATAGGATGCGGACGGGTCGACGGCCTGGTTGCCGGCGAAGATGCAGCGATCCAGCTCGGCGGTGCCGGTGAACGCGGCGCTGCCGAGGATGGCCGTATGCCCGCCGGCGGTTCCGGGGGTCTGGCGGTTGCCGACCACCAGGCAGCGCCGGAAGCGGAGCGTCGCCGAGCTGTCGGCGCTGATGGCGGTGCAGTTCCGCGCGGCATTGCCGGACACCACGCAGTTGTCGAGGGTCAGGTCCGCGGCGATCTGGGCGAAGACCGGACTCTTCACCACCAGGCCCCCACCGGTGTCGTCGACGTTGGTGTTGGGCCCGTCGCCGTAGCCGCCGGTGATGGTCAGGTCGGCGAGCGCATAGGTGCCGGCCTGCTCGATCCACACCACATGGTAGGTGTTGTCGGTCGCCACCCCCGCCACCCCGATGTCGCCGCTGAGCACGGTCAGGCCGGGATCGCCGCTGCGCTGCTCGAGCGCGGTCTCGGTGCCGCGGAAGCCTCCGTACGATCTGGTGCCAGCTTTGAGGGTGAAGGTGCTGCTGCGGCTGGTGCCCGGCCGGTAGGTGCCGGCGGCGATCCACAGTTCGTCGCCAGCCTTGCTGGCGGCGATGGCGGAGGCCAGGCTGGGATAGGCGTCGGTCCACGAACTGCCGTTGCCGGCCCCGCCGGCGTCGGCCTTGACGTGTACCACCGCCGCAGGGGCGGTGGCGCAGGCCAGCATCAGCGCCAGCAGGCGCAGGCAGGCGGGACCGGGCTTCGCCATGGAGGCTCAGGGGCGCCAGGCCAGGCGCAGGCCGACCGCGCCGTGGCGGGTGTCGCTCTGCAGCGCCAGGCGGTTGGCCGGGCGGGCCACGCTGGTGGCGTCGGCCCAGGATCCGCCGCGGGCGCTGCCGTCCGCCACCAGCTCGGCGGCGTTGCCGCACAGGTCGTGCAGGCCGAGGGCGTTGGCCAGGCGGCCGCCCACCTGGCGCGGGCCGGGGCTGCCGAGGGTGGTGTCCCAGGTCACCGCATACGCGCGCACGATGCTGGCGCGGGTGTCGTCGCCCCAGGGGAAGGCGCCGGTGCCGCCGCTGCGCGCGGCGGCCTCCCACTCCACCGCGCTGGGCAGGGCGAGGTGGGCGCCATGGCCGGCGTTCCAGCGCGCCAGCGCGGCCTGGGCCTCGGCGAAGGTGATGCCGGTGGCGGGCAGGTCCTCGCCGGCGGTGGGGTTGGCGGCGGCGTCGAGCTGGTCCCAGGGGGCGGTGCCGGCCAGCAGCCGCCACTGGGCGCGGGTGAGCTCGAGGGCGGCGAGGTAGAAGGGGGCGGGTGCCGCCACCGTGGCCGGTTCGTCGGCCTGGGCTGCGAGCGAGCCGGGGGCGGAGCCGATGCCGACGGTGGCGTCGGCGACCAGGCGCAGCGGCACCAGGCCGGCGCGGTAGGCGGGGTTGGCGGTGTCGACGCTGGCGGCGGCGACGGTGGTGCCGGAGCCGAGGTCGAGCACCAGCCATTGCGCGCGCGTGCTGGCCAGGGCCGCGGCCGCCGCCCCGCTCGGACTGCCGCCGCCGAGGGCGCCGGTGGAGCCGCCGGAGCCGGCCTGGCAGCCGGCCAGGGCGGTGAGCACGGTGCACAGGCAGGGCAGGAGCGGTGGGCGCATCAGTTGCTTCCCTGGGGTCGTGGTCGCACCGGCAGCAGCACCGGCAGCGCGCCGCTGGCGCCGCTGACGGTGTCGCTGGCGATGATGGCGAAGCGGCGGTGGCCGGGCGGTTCGTGCGCCGGCACCGCCCAGGTGGCGCGCATGCTGGTGGCGCCGGTGGCGGCCAGGACCAGCCCGGCGGGGGCGTCGGCGGAGGCGGCGAAGGCCAGCCGGGCGCCGGGCAGCTGGCGGCAGTCCCAGGGGATGTCGACGCGCAGCACCTCGTCGGCGAAGGCTTCGCCGGGGAACTCGCCGGCGGGCAGGGGGCGGGGGTCGTCGGGGCCGGTGACCAGCACCGGGATGCTGGCGGCGACGGTCGAGGAGCCGTCGGCGACCGTCACCGCCAGCAGGTCCTCGCCGCGGCTGTCGGCGGGGGCGGTGAGGCGCACCCGGCCGCGCCCGGCATCGACCAGGGAGGCGGCGAACCGTTCGCCCTTGCCGGCCAGCGCCCAGGACAGGGTGGCGGAATCGGCATCGTCGGCTGCCAGCGCGAACTCGACACTGGTGCCGGCGGGCAGGCCGAGGCGCACCGTCCGCACCGTGGGCGGATCGTCGCGCAGCACCACCGCGATGGCGGTGGCGGCGGGGGCCGAGGCGCCGCTGCTGCCGTCGTCGACCACCACCGTCACGGTGCGCGCGCCGGCGGCCGGCGCGCTACCCGCCAGGCGAAAGGTTACCGCCCGCACCACCGCCTGCACCGCCTCGATGGTGGCGTCGGCGACGAAGAGCTGGATGGAGAGCGGCGTCCCCGCGCTGCCGCCGCTCCACGTCCCCAGCGCCTTGCCGCCGTAATAGACGCTCGCTCCGCGGATGCTGACCTGGCCGGCACCGGCGCCCTGGTCGGCCAGGGCGAGCACCGCGCTGCCGTCGTCTCCGGCCACGCTGACGGTGATCGATCCGCCGGGCAGGGCGGCATCGTCGGCATCGCTGACCGTCGCGGTCGCCGCCACCGCCACCGCCGAACCGCCCTCGGCCCAGGCCGGCCCTTGCCCCGGGATGGTCACCAGCGGCACCGCCCGGCCGTCGACGGCGACGGACAGGGCGACGGTGGGGAAGGGCCGGTCGAGTAGGCCGTCGCTGAAGGACAGCGTGGCGAGGTCGCCAACCGGGGCGCTGCCGTCGTGGCGGTAGGTGATGCGGCCGTCGCTGATGTCCTGCATGGTGAAGCTGGCGCCGGCGGCGAGAGGGACCAGATCCCGTTCGATCGCCCCGTGCGCCGGCGGGGTGTCCACCACCAGGAAGAAGGCGGCCTCAGGCTGCTGATCGGGATCGGTGATGAGCAGGTGGTCGCGGTCGATGGCCGCGCGGGCGCCGCGCGCCACCGCGATGGGCAGGTTGCGCGCCACCGTCGGCGGATCGTTGATCGGCGCGACCAGCACCGACACGGTGCGGGTCAGGGCGTTATTGCCGGGGCTGCTCTCGCCGTCGTCGAGCAGGGTGAGCACCACCTGGGCACTGCCGTGGCGGTCGGGGCGCGGCCGCAGGCGCACCTGCGCCTCGGTGGCGGGATCGAGCGACAGCACCTCGACCTCGAGCAGGGCGGCATCGGTGGGGGTGGCGAGCAGGCCGAGGAGCTGGCTCGACTCGTTGGCCGGGCCGCTGGACAGTCCGCGCAGCTTGATCGTCACCCAGGCGGAATCCTCGTCGCGGACCAGCAGGCCTGGCTTGCTGAATTCGAGCGAGTGATGGATGTAGAAGGTCGGCGGGTCGTTGAGGCCGTAGACCTGGACCGGGAACGACACGGTGGTGGCGTCGGAGCCGCCGAGCGCGGATCCGGCGTCGTCGCGGATGGTCACGCTCACCGTGGCGCTGCCGAAGGCGTCGGGGGCCGGCACCAGGGTGAGGATGGCGGTGCCGGCCGGGCTGGCGTAGGTCACCAGCGGGTGGGGCAGCACGGCGGGATCGCTGCTGATGGCGGTCACGCTCAGGGTCTGGCCGCCTTCAGGATCGCCGCAGCCGATGCCTGCCACCGTCACCGCGGTGCTGGCGAAGTCCTCGAACACCAGCAGCGCGGCCGGCTGGACCACTGTGGGCGGATCGTTCACCACCGCCAGGTTGACGGTCACGGAGGCGGGGAACGAGGTGTGCAGCCCGTCGTCGAGGTCGACGGTGAAGCTGGCGTATGCGGCTCCGTTGGCGTCCGCGGGCGGGCGGTAGAGCACCCGGCGCTGGGGGTCGGGCAGCGGGAAGGGCAGGTCGCCGGAGATGATCGCCGGTCCGCTGGCGGTGGCGCCATCGACGGTCGGGAACAGACTGCCGCGCGCCGGCAGGGAGAGGATGCGGCCGGTGAGCACGGCGCTGTCGGCGTCGTTGCCGAGCACGGTGACGGCCACATCGGCGTCCTCTTGGCCGGCCACCGTCTGGCTGGTCGCCACCGGCGCCTGGCCGCCCTGGTCGCGCTCGTAGGCGCCGGGATCGGTGCGCCGCCCCTGGGGGCGCACCAGGCCGCGCAGGTCGGAGGCTGGTGGCGGCACCCAGCCAGTGCTGCCGAGGGTGTCGATCAGCGGGCTGGAGGCTGCGAGCTGGTAGCCGTCATCGGCGGTCAACCAGACCCCATCGGCGCCCACCGGGTTGGCGGCATTCTGGAAGCCAGGGATGGCCCCCCCGGCATCCCCTTCCCACCAGGTGTCGAAGACGTGCGACAGGCCGGCCTGATAGGGCGACATGACGATGCTGTTGGCGATGATCAGGGTGACGTTGGAGCCGGTGATCTCCAGGTTGGCGGTGCGGTTGCCGGCAAAGGTGCAGGCGTTGACGGTGGCATCCTTGGCGAAGGCCGGCCCCCTGGCCTGGTTGTCGGTGAACAGGCAGTTGGTGATGGTCGCGGTGGAGCTGACGTCGAACTTGGCGTTGGTGCTGGCGGCCTCGGCAGCGTTGCCCGCCACCACGCAGCTCTCCATGGCCAGGCTGCCGTTGATGAACAGGGCGATGTTGCCGGTGGCGTTGTGGCCGGAGACCTGGCGGTTGCCGGTGATCAGGCAGCGGCGCAGGGTGATGGCGCTGGTGGACAGGCTGTGGATCGCCGCGCTGGTGCCGGCCTGGTTGCCGGTGATGCGGCAGTTCTCCAGGGTCAGGTCGGCGGCCAGGGGCAGGCCGAGGAGGGCGGTGAGGAATACCCCGCCGGCGGTGGCGTCGCCGGTGCCCGCGGTGCCGTCGGCGTAGCCGCCGGTGATGGTGAGGTCGTGCAGGGCGTAGCTGCCGTCTGCTGCGGCTGGTGCCCGGCTTGTAGGTGCCGGCGGCGATCCACAGCTGGTCGCCGCTGCGGCTGGCGGCGATGGCTGCGGCCAGGTTGGGGAAGGCGTCGGCCCACGAGGTGCCGCTGCCGGCGCCGGTGGCATCGGCCTTCACGTGCACCACCGCCGCGGGGGCGGTGGCGACCGCGAGCAGCAGCAGCAGCAGGCGCCCCATGGCGGGATGATGCCGGGGTCGCCGCGCCGGGTAACCGGCGAAGATCACTCGGCTGGCCGGCCGGCCCGCACAGCGGGTGCGGGGGCATGCCCCAGGCGCATCAGCATCAGCGGCTGCCGGCCGGGAATGAGCGACTCCCACCCGCGTGCGAGGCGGGCGCGCAGGGCCGGCGGCACGCCCTGCCACCAGTCGAGGGTGAACAGGCAGGAGGCGGGGATGGGCTGCACCGCCAGGCCGGCCTCGGTGGCGGCCAGCCACAGGCGCTGCATGGCGCGGCCGGTATGCACCGCATCCTTGATCCCGGCATCGCCGGCGCTGATCGCCACCAGCGCGCCGCTGCGCAGGGCCGGCAGCCGGCCGGCGCGCAGCCCCAGGCCCAGCCCCAGGCCCAGCCAGCGTCCGGCGGCGCACAGCGGCCAGTGGCGCAGCAGGGAGAAGAGCGGCCGCATCGGCCGTTCGATCGCCAGCGCCCCGGGCGGCAGGCCGCGCTCGCAGCCGCGTTCCCAGCCCACGTCGAAGCGCACGTGGGCGAAGATCTCGTCGTGCAGGGTGCGGTTGACGAAGCGTGCGCCCTCGGCGGTGGCGGCCAGCGCCGCCACCGCGCGCATCGCCGGGCGGGCGGTGATCCAGTGCAGCACGGTGCCGGGCACCCCGGCGGCGGCGCGGTCGAGGCGGCGGACCAGGGTCGGATCAAGCGGGGCCGGGTCGAACAGCTGGCGGTTGGTGCAGCGGCGGGCGATGGTGCCGATGGCCGCCGGCGCGGTGCCGAGCCCGCCGGCGACATCGAAGGTGGCGACCGTCCCGCCGGCGGTGGCGCGCCAGTTCCACTGCTCGTGCAGCACCGCCAGTTCGCCGGCGGCGGCCAGCTGGAGGTTCTCGGCCATCGCCCCCACGCCCATGCTGGCGAGGAAGCGGGTCTGGCGCGGCAGGGCGTCCCACGCCGGGTCGAGGTCGAGGGAGAGGGTTCCCTGGCCGTCCCAGCGCGGCTGGGCGAAGTGGTGGTTTTCGGCCGAGGGCGTGGCGCGGGCGGCGGCGAGCAGGCGGGCGGCGGCCTCTGGGGCGAGGTCGCGGGCGGTGCGGGCGGGAGCGAGGAGGGCGGGGAGGACGGCCGACATGGTGGGCTCCTGCAGGGGGTACGCAGGAGCCTGCCCGTGGTCGGAAATCAGGCCGGCTATTCCCCTTCAACCACCAGCCGGAAGCCGAGATAGGGCGAACGGGCGGGGCCCGGCACGCGCCCGCGGTTGGCCACCCGGCAGGCACCCAGGGGGTCGCCCCAGGAGCCGCCGCGCACCACCAGGGCGTCCCCCGCCGGGGTGGCGGGATCCTCGACCAGGGCGCCGGTAGGCAGCGCGCCCCAGCCGTCGGAGCACCACTCCCGCACGTTGCCGAGCAGGTGGTGCAGGCCGAGGGCGTTCACCGGCCCGCTGGCCACCACCACCGGGGCGCTGCCGCCGTGGATGATGGCGCTGGCGAGCTGGTCGGCGGCCAGGCCGGTCCAGGGGCCGGGATCGCCGGCGCGTGCCGCCGCCTCCCACTCCGCCTCGCTGGGCAGGCGGGCGCGGCAGCCGGGCAGGCGGGCCCCCAGGCGGGCGCAGAAGGCCAGGGCCTCGGCCTGCGCCACCCCCGCCACCGGCAGCTGCGGCCCGCCGGCGCGACCCGGCAGCGAGCCCATCACCGCCTGCCACAGGCCCTGGCTGCATTCGCTGTCGGCGATCCAGCAGCCGCGGGTCAGGCGCACCCGCACCTGGGCCTCGTCGCCGTCGCGCCCGGGCTCGTCGGCCGGGCTGCCCATGGTGAAGGTGCCGGGCGGCAGCCAGCGCAGGCGCTGCTGCGCGCCCTCGACCTGGAGGTCGAGCCAGGGGCCGTGGCGGTCGTGGCCGCGCCCCGCCGCCCAGGCCGGGGCCGGGGGGCCGCGCAGGTCCGCCAGCCGGCGCGTCCAGGCGCGCACCTGCGGGTGGTCGGCGCCGGCGAGCGCGACGGCGCTCGTCCCCACCGCCTGCTCGCACTGTGCCAGGCGCTCGGGATCGATCACCCACAGGCCGTCCATGCCCACGGCCACCTGCTGCACCGTGCGCCAGCCGTCGAGGCGCTGCACCAGCTCGCGCACCTCGGGGTCGTCACCGCCCAGGGTCTGCACCAGGCCCGCCACCACGCCCGGGTCCGCCTCCGGGGCTCCGCGGCGGGCGAGCAGGCTGCCCACCAGCGCGCGCTGCGCCGCCACCTGCCGAACCCGCTGGCGCACCGCCGCCACCTGAGCCTGCTCGGCGCCGACCAGCGCCGCCAGGGCGTCGGCATCGTCGGCGGCGGTGGCGGGCAGGGCGGTGCCGGGGGCGAGCGCGGTGGCCAGGCGTTCGCGCAGGGCGCGGATGCGGTCGAGGCGGCCGCGCCAGCGCAGCGAGGCGGGATCCGAGGCGCCGGCCAGGCGCTCGTAGGCGGCGAGGGTGGCGTCGATGTCCTCGGGCGGGGGCAGCTGGCGGTCGAGCGCGGCGCAGCGCTGGGCCAGCGCCTCGCGCTCGCGCGTGCGCGCCTCGGCGGCGGCGCGCAGCAGCGCCCGGCGCTCCGCCAGCCGGCGTTCGTCGGCGGGGCCGAGG
>JAKLKR010000060.1 GCA_023150565.1 Planctomycetota bacterium | reverse complement strand
GGGCGGGGTGCCGCAGCCCCAGGCCGGGGCGGCCTGCACCAGGTTGTCCTTGGAGCGCAGGCGGAACTGGGCGGTGCTGGGCACCATCACGCGGATGCCGCGGCGCTCCAGCTCGGCGGCGTAGCGGATGTAGATCGGCAGCTCGGCGTCCAGGTTGGGGATGACCAGGTCGAGGCCGCTCTCGGCCTTGATCGCCAGCAGGCGGTCGATGAAGGCCTCGCCGCCGCCCGAGGGGTAGGGCATGAGGTAGGTGCGGTCGACCAGCCAGTCGAGGTAGATGCCGGGCTCCATGGCGTCATAGGCCAGCCCCACCACCTCGCAGTCGAGGCCGGGGTCCTCCTTGATGCCGCGCGCCACCGCCACCCCGGGTCCGGGGTTGTCGACGGCGTTGATGCCCGAGATGCCGATGATGAGCTTGTCCATGGCGGTCCCCTTCAGGCCAGCCCGAGGCGGGCGAGGTCGCGGATGAAGTCGGCCACGTCGCTGCGCGCCTGCTCCAGCGGGATGGTGTAGGTGTCGGCCAGGCGGGTGGCCAGGTCGCCCTGGTCGAGCCCTTCGCGCAGCCCCTTCACCAGCAGCATGCCGCTGTGGTTGAGGGTGAAGCTGTTGCCGGTGGCAGGATCGAAGACGAAGCCCTGGTTGTTGAGCGCGAGCGATTCCAGACGGTCCATGGCGGGTTCCCCCTGAGGATGAGAACGGGACGGGCTCGCCACATTCTACACCCTATTTCCCCCAACCGGTTCCGCCCGCCCGGGCGCCCCCTTCCCAGCCACCAGCGCACGCCCATGGTACCGCCAGCCATGCCGGCCGACGACACCGCCATCGATGCCCGGCTGCGCGCCGGCGACCAGCAGGCGGTGGGCGAGCTGCTGGAAGCCAACCGCGAGCGCCTGCTGCGCACCATCCGCCTGCGCCTGGATCCGCGCCTGGCGCAGCGCATGTGCGCCGAGGATGTGCTGCAGGAGGCCTGGCTGGCCGCCACCCAGCGCCTGTCCCGCTACGCCGCCAACGCCACCGGCCACCCCTATACCTGGCTGCGCCTGGTGGTGGTGCAGACCCTGGTCGACTGCCACCGCCACCACCTGGGTGTGCAGCAGCGGGATCCGCGTAGGGAGTTGTCCCTGGCTCACAATCAGGGACCGGACGGATCCGCCGTCTCCGCCGCCACCGTGGTGCTGCAGCTCTCGGGCGCGGTGTCGTCACCCAGCGCGGCCCTGCGCCAGGACGAGCTGCGCGGCCTGGTGGCCCAGGCCCTGGCCCAGGTCTCGGACAGCGACCGCGAAGTGATCGTGCTGCGCCACTTCGAGGACCTCGGCAACGACGAGGTGGCCGAGGCCCTGGGCATCCAGGCCAAGGCCGCCAGCATCCGCTACGTGCGCGCCATCACCCGCCTGCGCGACGCGCTCGAGGCCCTCGGCCTGTCGCTGGGGGACCTGCGTGGACGCTGACGAGCGCGATCCGCTGGAGGAGCTGGCGGCGGACTACGCCGAGCGCCTGCGCCGCGGCGAACACCCGGAGCTGGCCCCCTACCAGCGCCGCCGCCCCGACCTGGCGGCGGAGATCGCCCGCCTCTTCCCCACCATCGCCGCCCTCGAGGGCATGCGCGAGCAGGCCACCCCCGCCCGCCCGCCCGCCGCCGCCCCCAACCGCTTCGGCGAGTTCCAGGTGGTGCGCGAACTCGGACGCGGCGGCATGGGCGTGGTGTACCTGGCCGAACAGGCCTCGCTTGGGCGGCGGGTGGCGGTCAAGGTGCTGCCCCGCCACATCACCGGCGACGAGCGCACCCGCCTGCGCTTCCAGCGCGAGGCGCGCATCGCCGCCGGGCTGTCCCACCCCAACATCATCCCCATCCACGCGGTCGGCGAGCAGGACGGCACCCCCTGGTTCGCCATGCACCTGGTCGACGGGGTCGGGCTCGACCGGGTGGTGGCCGCGCTGGCGGCCGGCGCCCAGCCCAACCCGCAGGGCGGCGGGCTGGCGGCGCTGGCGCGCCAGGTGCAGGCGGGCGGAGCGGTCGGCGGCGGCGCCGGCGGCCACACCCTGGCCGCCTACCGCGAGGCCGCCGCGCTCATCGCCCAGGCCGCCGACGCCCTCGCCCATGCCCACCGGCGCGGGGTGCTGCACCGCGACATCAAGCCCGCCAACCTCATCCTCGACGGCGACGGCCGCCTGTGGCTGGGCGATTTCGGCCTGGCCAAGGCCTTCGGCGACCAGGACCTCACCCACACCACCGCCATCACCGGCACCCTGCAATACATCGCCCCGGAGCGCTTCGACGGGGTGACCACCGCGCGCAGCGACATCTATGGCCTGGGCCTGGCGCTGTGCGAACTGGCGACCTGGAAGCCGGCCTTCCCCGCCCAGTCGCGCGGCAAGCTGATCAACGCCATCCTCTCGTCCGGCATCACCCCGCCGCGCCGCAGCGACCCGCACCTGCCCGCCAGCCTGGCGGCGATCATCGAACGCGCCTGCGCCCGCGACCCGGAGCGCCGCTACGGCGACGCCGGAGCGCTGGCCGACGACCTGCGCGCCTTCGCCCACGACCGCCCGCTGCCCTCGGCGCGGCGCTGGCGCCGCCTGACCGAGCGGGTGGACCGGCCGTCGGTGCGCATGGCGGCGCTGATCGCCACCGCCGCCCTGCTGGCGGGGGCGGCGCTGAGCTGGGCCTTGCTGCGCCCCGGGCCGGTGTTCCCGCTCCTGGTGGCTGATGATCTCGGAGCGGCCGGCGGCGCCTCCGCTTCCGCGGTGCAACCGGCCGCCGAGCCGGTCCCAGCGCCGGCACCAACGCCGACGCCGGTGCCGGACACCCAGCCACGCGAACCCGATTTCCAACCCCGCTTCCCGCCCGACCGCCTGCCCCCGCCCGACCACCTGCCGCCCTGGCGCCGTCCCCCGCTGGGCGGCCCCCTGCCCCCGCACCTGCGCCCCCCGCCCGGCCCCTTTCCGCCCCGCGACCGCCCGCCCGAGGACCGGTGAAGAGGCGAAATCTCGACAAAGGCCGTTCGGAATGCCAAATGCTGGAATGTTGGAATGCTGGAATAGCGCAGGAATACCTTTTCCGATCGGGATCTGGATCATTCCAGCATTCCAGCATTCCAGCATTCTCTGGATGCCGAAGCGCGCTCGCTTGCTAGCGTGCCGCGCCCATGGACGCCCTCACCGCCATCCGCTCCCGCCGCACCATCAAGGCCTTCACCGGCGCCGCGCTACCGCGCGCCCAGGTCGAAGCGCTGGTGGATGCCGCCTGCTGGGCGCCCAACCACCGGCTGGCCCAGCCCTGGCGCTTCCGCCTGCTCGACCAGCCCGCCATCGCCCGCCTGGGCGGGTTCCTGCAGGCCACCCCGGCGATCGCCGCGGTGCCGGATCCGCACAAGGGCGCCGCCAAGCTGGCCAAGCTGCTCGAGCGCCTGGGCAGCCTGGGGGCGCTGGTGATGGTCGGCTGGGAACGCGCCGCCGATCCCGCCATCGACCTCGAAGACCATGCCGCCGCCGCCGCCGCGGTGCAGAACCTGTGCCTGGCCGCCACCGCCGCCGGGCTGGGCAGCTTCTGGAGCACCAACCCGGCGCTGTCCCACCCCCTCACCCTCGGCTGGTGCGGGCTCGATCCCGCCCGCCAGGGTTTCCTGGGGGCGATCTGGCTGGGAACCCCGGCCGAATCCCCCGCGCCGCCGCCGCGCAAAGCCGTCACCGACGTCGCAGGATGGGTCTGAACCATGGGTGAACTCCTCATCGCCGGCCCCACCGCCCTCGACGACCATCCGCGCCAGACCGGCCTGCTGGGCGGGGTCGGCCTGTACGCCGCCATCGCCGCCGCGCCGCTGGCGCGCACCCAGCTGTGGAGCCGGGCCGGCAACGGCATCAACAACCAGCTCAAGGCGATCATCACCCGCCACGGCATCGACCTCGCCGGGGTGTCGTGGGACGGCCCCACCCCGCACGGCGGCCCCAATGGCTTCGAGCCCGGCGGGCCGCTGCTGCCTGACATCGAGCCCACCGACGCCGCCAGCCTGGGCGCGGTGCTGCTGATCGGCCTGCCGCCCGACGAATGGCGCCGCGCCCAGCGCGTGGCCCTGGCCCTGCCCGGGGCCGCCGAGCGTCCGCTGGTGGCCTCGCCCCGCCCGGGCGACCTCGCCGACCCCGGCTTCCGCGCCGAGGTCTGCCGCTGCTGCCAGCTGCTGGTGCTGAGCGTGGCCCAGGCCTGCCGCATCACCGCCACCAGCGACCCGCTCAGCGCCGCCCAGGCGCTGCAGAAGGACGGCGCACGCGCGGTCGCGCTCACCGCCTCGGCCCTGGGCGGCCTGCTGGTCTACGGCCAGAAGACCACCAACTGGCCGACCTGGCCGGTGCCGGTGGTGGACAAGGCGGGGGTGAGCGCCGCCTTCCCCGGGGCCATCGCCGGCTGGCTGGCCGGCCCCGGCCGCGCCGACTGGACCAACCTCAAGCGCGCCTGCGCCATCGCCAGCGGGGTGGGGGCGATCTGCGCCCAGGGCATCGGGCCGAAGAAGCTGTTCGATTCCACGCGCGCCGACTACCTCGAACGTTTCAATCGTATCAGGCGCGACAACAAGTTCTGAGCCCTGGCTTTGCCTGCTTGGCAGCGCAGGCCGGCCGCTAACCTGCGTCCACGCTCGGGGAGCCCATGCAGGAAATCCAGTATCTCACCTCCTACCAGATCATCCGGAAGCTGGCGACCGGCGGCATGGGTTCGGTCTACCTCGCCGAGCAGCTGGGTGCCGAGAGCTTCCGCAAGGTGGTGGCGATCAAGACCATCAAGAAGGAGTACCTGAAGAACCGCGAGAACGTCGACCTGTTCGTCGGCGAGGCCAAGCTGGTGGCCGACCTCATCCACGAGAACGTGCTGCAGGTCTACCAGCTCGGCCAGACCAAGGGCATCTACTACATCGTGATGGAGTACGCCCACGGCAAGAACCTGGCCGACTTCGTGCGCGCGCACAAGGAGCGCCACAAGGTCACCAACGTCGACATCGGCGCCTTCGTGGTCTCGCGCGTGTGCCGCGCCCTGCATTACGCCCACGAGTCGCGCAGCCTGGCGGGCAAGCCGCTCAACATCATCCACCGCGACGTCACCCCCTCGAACGTGATCATCACCTATGGCGGGGTGGTCAAGCTGACCGACTTCGGCATCGCCAAGGGGGTGATCATGAACACCCCGGACGAGGCCGAGGTGATCATGGGCAAGCTGCCCTACATGAGCCCGGAGCAGGCCAAGTTCCAGGGCACCACCCGCCAGAGCGACGTGTTCAGCCTCGGCCTGGTGATGTACGAATTGCTGACCAACACCGTGGTCTACAACGTCAACGACATCGACGACCTGGTCGACAAGATGGACAACTACACCATCAAGCCGCCGCGCCGCCTGAACCCGCACATCCCCGAGAAGCTCGAGCAGATCATGCTGCGTGCGCTCGAGGTCAACCCGGCCAACCGCTACCAGACCGCGCGCGAGTTCGGCCAGGACCTCGAACACTACATGTACGACGGCGGCTACGGCCCCACCAACGAGAAGCTGGCGCGCTACCTCGCCCGCCTCTTCCCCGAGGAGTCGGGCATGCCCATCCAGGGCGTGCACGACAACCTCTCGCACGCCTCCGGCCCGCAGGCGGTGGCCGGTGCCGCCAGCGACACCGCCCAGCCCGCCCCCCTGCCGCCCCAGGGCTCCGACTCCACCGGCCTGAAGGGTTGATGCCGCGCGGGACGCGGATAGCGTCCCGCCCTCCTGCACTCGTAGCTCAGCTGGATAGAGTGTCGCCCTCCGAAGGCGAAGGTCCTTGGTTCGAATCCAAGCGAGTGCGCCAAGACATGAACCCCGGATAGCATCCGGGGTTCATGTGTTTCCAGGTGCCAGCCGGCTGTTGGTGGCACCTATCCCGCGCGCTAGGGGGCGAGATCGGGCGGACGCAGGCTGAAGTCGCAGCCGGGATCCCACGCCGCCAGTTCGGGCAGGGCCGGCCCCCAGAGATCGTCAGGGACCTTGGCCGGCGCATCGCCAGGCAGCGGCATCCAGGTGGAGGCCTCCCGACGCAGATCATCCCGACGATGGACCGGCAGGAGCGCATCGAGATCACGAGCGATCGCGATGAAGGCCTTCTTCCTTACCGGGGCGCCACCGGTCATCCGCATCAGCCAGGTGTACTGCGACTCGGCATCCACCGGCGCCACCGCCCAGGTCGAGGCGCGGTAGGCGACCAGGGATTCCATGGCGTGATCGATGCCGCGGGCGGCGGCCCGTTCGGCCCAGAAGAGGAACAGGCGCTCCTGGTCAGCGGACCAATCGCGGCCCTTGGCCGGGGCGAGGAAGTCGAGGACCGGCGGTGATACCAGCCAGAACCCTTCGGCCATGAGGCGGAGCCGGAGGGCGCAGGCCAGTTCCGCCTCTCCGAGCATGTCGGCCGCCTGCGCCATCATGTAGCGGGCTCCGAAGCGCTCCTCATCGGGGTTGTAGGGGAACCACTTGTGGATCGCGCCGAGATGCCGTTTCAACGCCGCCTCGGCGGCCGGGGTGGGCCGGCAGGCTAGCAGGGCGAGGAACATGCGGGCGGAACGACGGCTCTCGGCATCCTCCAGCCGGGTGCGGCTGCCGGGAGAACTCCCGAAGCCCCCGAATCCCCCCCGGCCGCGCGGAAAGCCCTCGATGGTCAGACGCGAACGCAGGGCAGGCACATGTCCCTGCGCCAGGCAGATGCGCTCCAACTGCTTGCGGACAGGAGCCTGTCCTGGCTGCGAATGCAGGGCCCACAGGGCCGGACTGCACCCCAGGGCAGCAGCCTGACGGAACCAGTAGGAGGGTTCCAGCTCCCGTTCGTCAAGCAGCCGCTGGTAGTCGTGGCGCCCGTGGTGGAGCATGTGCCCGAGCATGCACGCCGCGATCTCGTCCTCGCGAGCCAGCGACACCAGTTGGCTCCGGCGCGCGGGTTCCCGGCTCAGCAGATTGGTGAGGGCGGTATCGCACCCTGGCAGCGAGAGGTTGCCCAGTCGATACGCGTCGATGCGGCACAGCGCCAGGTGGACAAGCAGCGGGTCGTCGCCATCCGTCACCTGCGACCACACCTGGAGGTTGCGTGGGCTTTCTGGCCAGGCGCAGGAATTCCAGGACGAGGTGCGGGCGGAAGGCGACGTTTCGGGCCCAGCCGCGGAACCGGCCACCGCCGCGCGCGTGGCGGCAGGCCGGGGCGCTGCCGGCAGGACCGCAGCCGGCTCGCGTGCCGTGGCCGGCTCGCGTGCCGTGGCCGTGGCCCTGCTCCTGCGCTGGGCGTGGGCGAGCAAGGCTTCGAGATCCGCCACCGTCGCATCCTTCGGCGCCACCTGGCCGAACTCCCGGCGCAGGCGGATGCGCAGCACCTCGGCCGCCAACTGCTGTGAAGACCACACGACGGCCTGGGAGGAGGAGGCGCCGGCAGCCGTACCGGAGCCGCCGGAGGGCGGGCCGAGCCGTCCGTCAAGGGCGGTCCGCACCTCCTGGTAGCGTCGCCACAAGCCCTCGTCATCGAGGGCTCCGGCCTGGGGAACGCCATGCTCCTGCAGATAGACGATGAGCGAGCTGCGCCGGCCGAGACCGAAGGGATCGTCGGGCGGCGGATACTCGCTGGCTGCGAGCACGGATCCGGACAGCGCCAGCAGCAGGCCGCACGGCATCGCCAGGAAACGCGCGGCGGTTGAGGACTGCATCGGCATCGCTCAACGCCGGACCAGGCTGGCGCCGCAACCGGTGCAGCGGTGGACCAGGCCGGGAAGTGGGGAACCGCAGGCATGGCATCGCCCCTGAGCGACGGCCGGCGCGGCTGGAGCCGGGACCGGGGCAGGACGGGCCGGAGCAAGGCTGCGCAGCTTCCGCCACACCAGGACGGCCACCACCGCCAGCGGCGCGCACCACAGGAGCCAGCCGAAACGCAGCCGGCTACCGGCCGCGGATGAGGTCGGCGCCTCCTCGCCTTCCAGGGTGCTGCCCAGTCGCGGAACGATCAGCGAACGCACCCCCCCAGCCCGCACCGCCACCCCATCGGGCTGCTGACGCTGGAAACCCTGACCAGGAGACCAGGAGAGCCGGCTTGCGATCGAGGTCAGCGCCTGCTCCATCGCCGGCCGGGCGGGAGCGGGCCCACGGGCGACCAGCTTGAGGGTTCCCGTCCGGCCGAGATGGGCGTGGACCAGGATCGATTCCCGCCCGAGCGAGCCCGCCATCGAGCCGTCCGGACGCCGGGCCTGCCAATTCAGTCCCAGTCCGAAGGTCACCAGGCCACGACGTGGGTCCAGCGCCGGCTCAGGCGACCAGTCGGTGATGGCGAGGGATGCACCGAAGGGCTGGGAGCGCATGCCGTTGAAGCCCTTGGCATACATGCGCAGCACGGTCAGGAGTTCGGCCGGGTGGACCTGCTCGAGGCTGGGATCGATCCAGCCAGCCTCCCACGACAGCAGGACGAGCCATTCCCGCGACAATTGATCATCCAGCAGGGCGCGACTCACGGCCTGGGGGGGAAGCCGGTCGTAGTCGACGGAGGATGAGCTCGCATTCGCGTCGCTGAAGATGACTCCATGCGGGGGCAGTTCGCCGTTCGCCCGCACCGGGTCATAGCCGATCAACTCCCAGGCCGGGCGGCCGGTGACCATCACCAGTCCGCCCTCGAGTGTGATCGCAGCCCCGCCCGGCAGGCTGATGCGCCCGCTCTCGGGGGTGACACCCTCGCGCCGGAGATAGGCCTGGAAGGGGTTCTCGGCCGCGGCCAGCGGACACGCCTGGGAAACCAGCAGGGTGATCAGCGCCAGGATGCCGATCTGGGCCAGCGGCTCCGCCCCCCTGATCAGCCTGTGGATGCTCATGTCTGCTCCTGATGTTGAGGCCCACCGCCAACCGCGCGCCCGATCCTGGTGGTGGCCGACGGAAGACGCAATCGGCGCGCGATGCGCTCCTGGATGAGCTGGTATTCCGTCCGCTTCGCCGAGTCGAGCGCCTCCACCCGGACACGCCCCAGGGCGGCCCTGCCGCCTTCAGGCTCATCGCGGCGGAAGGTGCGGATGCGGGCGATGGCCAGCCAGGCCAGGTCGCGATGGCGGTTGTCGTGCTTGACCAGTTCCTGCAGGAGCTGCATCGCCCATTGGTGGTCCTCGCTCGCCTCGCAGCAGGCGGCCAGCGAGTAGATCAGGTCGCTGTCGACACGCCGCTCGGGATGCTCGGAGCGCAGCACGCCAAGGGCGGCCCAGGCCACCCGGGAACGCCCGGCCTCGATCGCGGCGGTGATGCGCACCACTTGCTCCTCCCAGTCAACCGGCCCTTCCGGCTCCGGCGGCCGGGGCGCAGAGGGCGAAGCCGCCGAAGCGGGCGCCGTCAGGCCTCCTCCGGACTGGACCCCTGGCATTGTTGCATGAACTGGAACTGGAGCCGAAGCAGGGGAAGGGGCCGGACTCCCCCAGCCCATCCACAGGGCGGGAAGATCGAGTCCATCGGTCTGGACCCACTTCTCGCGCAGGCAGAGCAGGCCGACGGGGACCGCCACCAGGATTCCGCAGAAATGGAGGAACGGCGAGTTGACCTCGGCGCGGGAGATGAGCACCGCCGCCACCTCCCAGGCGAGGTAGTAGAGGGCCATCCACAGGATGCGCACCTCCCTCACGAAGGGGCGGGCGAGAAAGAGCCAGAAGAGGGTCTTGAGCCTGATCTCTGGCGCCCACAGCAGCGCCAGCACCACCAACCCGTAGATGGCGGAACTCGCGCCCAAGGCATGGCCGACCTCGCCGCGGTTGAGCAGCACGATCTGCACCAACGCCCCGCTGCCGCCAGCAAGCAGCAGATACAAGGGCAGGAACCAGCGGCCGGTGAAATCCTCGACCACCTGACCGAATACATAGAGGAACACCATGTTGCCGACCAGGTGCAGCCAATCCCCATGCAGGAAGGCTGAACTGAGCCACTGGACGGGATCAATGGCCTGGAAGTCGATCGTCCACGGCTGGATGCAGGCCGGATCGCGTGACGTCCACAGCAGGTGGATGAACACGTTGACAGCGATGAGCAGCCAGGTCCCGACCGGACGGTGACGCCACTCGGCCTCTGGGCTGAAGGGGATGATGATCACCGCCGGACACCGCCGGGGACGCCCGTCCCGATCGCACTTCGATGGCCGCCGAGCAGCATGGACGATGTTCCTAGTGGAACCTCGGAACCGGTGCAAGGGCCTTGGGGATCAACCATCCGCGGATGGCAGGACCCCGGCCTGGCGCCCCGGGTTTTGGATGTCCAGCGGCGCCAGCCAGGCGGTGTAGCCATCGGCCAGGAAGCCTTCGTAGCCGGAACAGCTGCCGTCCCAGGCCTTCCAGTCGCGGCTCTTGCCGCTGGCGTCGAAGCCGCTGAAGGCCCCTGCCGCCAGCGACGCCAGCAGCGGGGCCTGCACCGCATCCGCCTCGGCCGCCAGGCCGGTGCGGCGCAGGGCCTGCACCAGCCACAGGGCGTGGCAGTGGGTGGCGCCGCCATTCTCGTAGATGCCGAGGGCGTCGCCGCCGTCCTCGCGCTCGCCGCAGCCCCAGCGCTTCTCGTGGTGGGTGTAGTCGGCGCGCGGGATGGGGCGCAGGTTGCCCGGCACCCCGAGCGCGAAATCGCGGAATCCGGCCTCGGCGAAAGCCTGCCACAGGCGGCGCATCAGCGCCCGGGCGTGGTCGCCGGCCACCACCCCGAAGGCCACCGCCTGGGCGTTCACCACCACGAACTGGTGGTCGTGGAGCGCGCCGTCGCGGCTGCGCCAGCCGGCGAGCAGGCCACTGGGCGCGCGCAGGGCCGGCAGGTAGGCGGCCTGCAGCCGCACCGCCGCCTGCGCGTACGGCGCGGGATCACGGCCCAGCCGCCGCGCCAGCCCCGCCACCAGGACCAGGGCGCGGTAGGCGAGGGCGTTGCTGTAGCCATCGATGTGGCCGTAGCCGATGGTGTCCCACCAGTTGGCCGGGCGGGCGCGGCCGTCCCAGGAGCCGCTGTCGCCGGACAGGGCGTACTCGATCAGGCCGTCGCCATCGCGGTCGAGGGCGAGCAGCGCGCGCACCCAGGCGGCGATGCCGTCCCAGCGCGATGCGGCCCAGGCGGGATCGTCGTCTCCGGCCAGGCCGGCGGCGATCAGCAGCGAGGGCAGCAGGTCGAGGGCGTCGTGGGCCGAGGTCCAGCCACCGCTGAGGTCGGCGCCCTGCAGGCAGCGGGCGGCGCCGTAGCCGACCATGGCGATCTCGGCCGGCTTGTGCAGCACGAACGGCACCGGGTCGGAGGCGCTGTTGTTGGCCAGCAGCCCCAGGCGCGGATTGAGGTGCAGGCCGTCTAGGAAGCCGCGGCGGAAGCCGGCGGCGGTGGCGGGGTCGAGGCCGGCGGGCACGGGCGGATGCACCAGGCAGGCGGTCAGACGGTAGCTGCGCTCCCGGCCGTCGCCGCCCCCGCCCGGCAGGTCGAGACGCAGCCAGCGGCCGTCGCGCCGGCGGGCATCGACCCCCACCTCGGCGCTGGCCTCCGACTCCAGGCGCAGCGAGCCGCAGCCCGCCACATGGACCAGCGCCGGCAGGCGCACCCGGCCGGGCGCGGGCATGCGCCCGAGCACGCTGACGTGGTCGTGGTGCTGGTCCCACCACCACACCAGCGGCGGCGCCGGCAAGGGCCCACCGCTGCTGGCGGTGACGGTGCCGCCCTCCAGGCGCACCTCCCACCACCAGCCGCCGGCGGGGGCCTCCCAGCGCAGCGCCCCGGGGGACGCCGCCAGGCGGGCAGCGGCACCGATACCCTCCGGCACCGCCACCGGCGGCCGGGGCGGGGCGCCGCCGCCCAGGGGATCGAGGGCCGGCTGGACCAGCACCAGGCGGTCGGGCAGGGCGGACAGGCGCAGGACGGGCGAGGCGATGGCATCCATGCCGCCAGCATGGCGCCGGGCATCGGCCGCGGCTGGATCGACGGCTCACGGATCGGAGGATCCGCTCATGTCCACCCCCTCGCCCTGGGCCGCCCTGGCCGCCGCCCCGGCCCAGGTCAGCCTGGTCACCCTGCAGCCGTTCAAGCGTGGTGAACGCCACCCGCCCATCCGCATCGGCAGCCTGTTCCTGGTCGTCTGCGTGGCTGGCCAGGGCGAGGTCGTGATCGGCGGAAACGCGCATGCCCTCGCACCCGGCCTGGTCGCCGCCGTCCCCTGGGGGGTGGCGCTGGAGCTGGCCGCCGACGCCACCGATCCCTTCACCATCGCCAGCATCCACCTCGCACCCCGGGGCGCCGCCGGCCATCCGCCCCGCACCGCCCGCGGCGATGCTCCGGCCGGGGTGATCCCGCCTGCCGGCGGGGTGCTGCCACCCATCCCCGCCGGTGCGGTGCGGCCGGCGGTGGATGCCGTCGCCCTCGCGCTCGCCGCGCTGCGCACCTGGCGCGACCGCGGCTGCGATCCGGCCCTGCGCCGCCTGCGCCTGGACGCCTGCGGCACCCTGCTGGCGACCGCCCTGGCCGCAGGCGGGCCGCCGGTCGACGACCGCCTGCTGGCGCTGCAGTCGTGGCTCGACCTCAATTTCCGCCGGCGCATCTCGGTGGCGGACATGTGCCAGCGCAGCGGGGTGTCGCGTGCCACCCTCGGCCGGGCCTTCCGCCGCGCCACCGGGCGCTCGCCGCTCGCCTACCTGCTCGAGCTGCGCCTGGCCGAGGCCGAACGCCTGCTCGCCACCACCCACCAGGGCGTAGCCGCGGTCGGGCGCACGGTCGGCTTCGCCGATCCCACCCATTTCATCCGCCTGTACCGCCGCCGCTTCGGCCGCACCCCCGGCCAGACGCGCCCGGCCGGACGCTAGCCTTGCGACTCTTCGGGGGCGACCTGCGGGGTGCTGTTGCAGCACCCCGCAGGTCAGGGCAGAGCGGCGAGCGCGGCGATGGCGGCGTCGAGATCCCGCACCACCGCCCGGCTGCTGCGGGTGAGCATGGCGTTGGCGCCGTTGTCCTCGCCCGGACGCCAGTCGGTGCGCAGCGCCACCACCGGCCGGCCGCGGGCGTAGGCGAAGCCCGCCTCCCAGCAGGTGCCGCTGTCGGGGTCGGCGCCATCGATCACCGCCAGCACCGCGTCGGCGCGCTCGAGGTGCTCGACGCAGGCGCGGAAGATCATGGCGAAATCGGGGCGCTGGCCGGGCAGCGGGTCGTAGGGCGCGCAGAACTCCTGCGGCACCAGCAGGGTCCAGCCCGGCAGGGCGGCGCGCAGGCGCACCGCGTTGGCGGCGTTCCAGCTGCGTTCGGCGGCGGTGAACAGGGGCGCGGCGTAGTAGAGGGCGGGCATGGTCAGACCTCGGACGGCGAGCGTCGTGCGCTGTACCAGGCGGCAAGCCCGGTGGCGGCGGCGACCGTCCCCGCGAAGGCCAGCGGCAACCACACCGGCCGCGGTTGGCCGAGGACCAGCGCCACCAGGCCGGTGACGGCGGCGGCGATCCCGGCCCCGGCCAGGGCCAGCAGCGCCACCCGCCCGGCGCCATGGCTGCGCCGGCGGCGCACCAGCGCCAGCGCCAGCACCCCCCACAGCCCCATCCCCGCCGCCACCAGCAGACCACCGCGCACCAGGGCCCGGCGCGGCCACCACGACCCCGGGCGGTCGTCGAGGGATTCGTCCGGGGCGAAGGCGAGCAGGCGCAGCGGCTCCAGCTCGACCCGCCCGCCGGTGGGCATGGCCACCGCCAGCTCCACCGCCACCGGGGCGGTGCCCAGCACCGACCAGTCGAAGGGCAGCGCCAGTTCGCGCCTGCCGTCGCCGCGCAGCCAGGCCAGCGGCCCGGCGTCATCCTGGGTACGCACCGGCAGGCGCGCGCCGCTGGGGAACACCACCATCATCTCGACATACGAGGGCGATCCCAGGCCACGATGGCTCAGTCGGCCGACCAGCGCGAACTGGTGCCGCCGCAGGGCCGGCAGGGGGAAGCGCCCGAGCGCCACCACGCCGCCGTCGGGGTGGCGCACGATGGCCTTGGCCCCCGCCAGTTCGACCCCGGGGCCGGGGGGGCCGTCGGCCCAGCGCAGCGCCCCGAGGTCCTCGACCGCCCCGAGCAGGGCGCAGGCCAGCAGCGGCAGGAGCAGGCGCATGCCGGCCAGGCTACCCCACCCCCGGCCCGAGGCAGCCCCTTTCCAGCGCGGGCGCGGCGCAATGATGCCGCCCCTCCCGACCTACCCTTCTGAGCGAGCAGTGGACCAGCCATGAGCGAGATCAAGCCTTACGACCCCGCGACCATCGAGGTGAAGTGGCAGCAGGCCTGGGAGCAGGCCGGCATCCACGAGGTGCGCGACGACCTGCCGCGCGACAAGTGCTACTACGTGCTCGAGATGTTCCCCTACCCCTCGGGCAAGCTGCACATGGGGCACGTGCGCAACTACACCATCGGCGACGCGGTGGCGCGCTACAAGCGCATGCGCGGCTTCGCGGTGCTGCACCCGATGGGCTGGGACTCGTTCGGCCTGCCCGCCGAGCAGGCGGCGATCGAGCGCGGCGCCCATCCACAGAAGTGGACCTACGAGAACATCGCCTACATGCGCGGCCAGCTGAAGCGCATGGGCTTCAGCTACGCCTGGAGCCGCGAGTTCGCCTGCTCCGACCCCGGCTACGCCCACCGCGAGCAGCAGATCTTCCTCGACCTGGTCGAGAAGGGGCTGGTCTACCGCAAGTCGTCGCTGGTGAACTGGTCGACCGGGCTGAACTGCGTGCTCGCCAACGAGCAGGTGGTCGACGGCAAGTGCTGGCGCACCGGCATGCCGGTGGTGCAGAAGGAGCTGCCGCAGTGGTACCTGCGCATCACCCATTACGCCGATGAGCTGCTGCGCGGCACCGACGAGCTGAAGGGCGGCTGGCCGGACGCGGTGCTGACCCAGCAACGCAACTGGATCGGCAAGAGCGAGGGCGCCGAGATCGACTTCCCGGTCGACGGCCACCCCGAGGTCAAGCTCACCGTCTTCACCACCCGCCCGGACACCCTGTTCGGCGTCACCTTCGTGTCGATCGCCCCCGAGCACGCCGCGCTCGACAAGATCGTGCCCGCCAGCCACCGCGCCGCGGTCGAGGCCTTCAAGGCCGAGGTGCGCGCGGTCAGCGCCCACGACCGCACCGGCGACACTGCCGAGAAGAAGGGCGTGTTCACCGGCGCCCACGTCATCAACCCCGCCAACGGCGCCCTGGTGCCGCTCTACGCCGCCAACTTCGTGGTCGCCGACTACGGCACCGGTGTGGTCATGGCAGTGCCGGCGCACGACAGCCGCGACTTCGCCTTCGCCAGGAAGTACGGCATCCCGGTGCGCACGGTGATCCAGGCGGTCGACGCCCAGCACGCGGAATGGGTGAAGTACCAGGCCGGCGAGGACGCCTACACCGCCCCCGGCACCATGGTCGACAGCGCCCAGTTCACCGGCCAGCCCTCCGAGGCGGCCAAGAAGGCCATCACCACCTGGCTGGCGACCAGCGGCAAGGGCCGCGCCACCGTGACCTGGCGCCTGCGCGACTGGTGCCTGTCGCGCCAGCGCTACTGGGGCAACCCCATCCCCTTCGTGCGCAGCGAGCAGCTCGGCTACACCCCCCTGCCCAAGCAGGACCTGCCGGTGGTGCTGCCCACCGACGTGACCTTCGACGGCACCGGCAACCCGCTCGAGAAGCATGCCACCTGGGCGGTCACCACCGCCGACGGCAGGCCGCTGACCGTGCGCGGACAGAAGGGCCCGGAGGCGGCGCGGCGCGAGACCGACACCATGGACACCTTCATGGAGTCGTCCTGGTACTTCGCCCGCTACACCTGCCACGACAACCGCCGCGCCGACCTCGGCTGCGCCGCCCCCCTCGACAAGGCCAAGGCCGACCACTGGCTGCCGGTCGACCTCTACATCGGCGGCATCGAGCACGCGGTGCTGCACCTGCTGTACGCGCGCTTCTTCCAGAAGGCCCTCGCCGACACCGGCCACGCCGGCGTGCGCGAACCCTTCAAGCGCCTGCTCTGCCAGGGCATGGTGTGCATGGAGACCTACAGCCGCGAGGGCGCCAACGGCCGCCCGCAGTGGTTCTATCCCGACGAGGTCGAGGTGGTGCGCGACGCCAAGGGCGTGGTCACCAGCGCGGTGCTGGCCGCCGACGGCGCCAGCGTGCGCGTGGGCCGGGTCGAGAAGATGTCGAAGTCGAAGCGCAACACCGTCGATCCCCAGAAGCTGATCGACACCTACGGCGCCGACACCGCCCGCCTGTTCATCCTCTTCGCCGCCCCGCCCGAGATGGACGTGGTGTGGAGCGAGGACGCGGTCAAGGGCGCGCACCGCTTCCTCAAGCGGGTGTGGGCCCTGTGCCAGGACCAGGCCGTGCGCCTGGCCTCCACCGCGCCCTTCGCCGGCCATGTGAAGGACCTCACCGGCGCCGACGCCGCGGTGGTGCGCAAGGTCCACGCCACGGTGAAGAAGGCCACCGACGCCATGGAGCGCGACTTCGCCTTCAACACCACCATCGCCGCCTGCATGGAGCTGATGAACGAGCTCAAGCCCGAGGCGTTGAAGCCCGAGGTGGTCAAGCTCGGCCTCACCACCCTGGTGCGCCTGCTGGCGCCGATGGTGCCGCACGTCTGCCAGGAGCTGTGGGCCGACCTCGGCGGCGGCAGCCGGGCCGACGACCTGATCAAGGCCGGCTGGCCGACCTACGACCCTGCCCAGATGGAGGCCGACGAGGCCGAATACCCGGTGCAGGTCAACGGCAAGATGAAGGGCAAGATCGTGCTGCCGCGCAGCCTGGCGGGCGCCGCCCTGGAGCAGGCGGTGCGCGAGCACGCCGAGATCCTGCGCGTGTGCGAGGGCAAGGCGATCCGCAAGCTGATCGTGGTCCCGGGCAAGATCGTCAACCTGGTGGTGGGCTGATGCCGGTCATCCGCTTCAACGGCGGCGAGGACATCGAGGCGCGCGCCGGCCACGACCTGCTGGGCCCGATCATGGCCTCGGGCCAGGCAATCCAGTACCTCTGCATGAGCGGCTCCTGCCGCATGTGCCGGGTGCGCATCGTCAGCGGCGGCGAGCACCTGGAGCCCGCCCACCCGTCCGAGGCCGAGCGCTGCGGCCCCGACGGCCGCCTGGCCTGCCAGGCCATCCTGCTGCCCGGCGACGGGGTGGTGGTGGTCGAGCAGTAGCCGCGTTCCCGCTCAGGGGGCCGCGGACAGCGGCAGGGTGATGATGAAGGTGGTGCCGGCACCCTCCTCGCTCTCGAAGGCGATGGTGCCGTGCAGCTTCCCGGTGATCACCGCGCGCGCCAGGGCGAGGCCCTGGCCGGTGCCGCGGCCGACCTCCTTGGTGGTGAAGAACGGCTCGAAGATGCGCCGCTGCACCGCCGGCGGGATGCCGCAGCCGTTGTCGGCGACCCGTACCACCACCGTTCCGTCGACCCGGGTGCTGCTGACCACGATGCGTCCGCGCGGATGCTCGCCGGGCAGCCTGCCCCGGTCGGCGATGGCATGGGCGGCGTTGACGATCAGGTTGAGCATCACCTGGTTGAAGTCGCCCACCAGCAGGGGCACCGGCGGAAGCCCGGGGTCCAGGCGCAGCTCGAGCTCGGCCACGTACTTCCATTCGTTGCGCGAGACCGTGACAGTGCTCTCGATGGCGTGGTTGAGGTCCGCAGGCGACATCGTCTGGCTGCCGGGATGGCTGAACTCCTTCATCGCGCGCACGATCACCGCCACCCGCTCGACGCCCTCCAGGCCCTGGGCGATGGCCTTGGGCAGCTCCTCCCCCAGGTAGGGCAGGTCGGCCTCCTCGACCGCCCGGCGCGCCGCCGCCGAATCGCCGCCGCCATCCGCCAGCGGACGCAGCGCCGCCAGCACCCGGTCGAGGTCGGCCACCCCGCTGGCGAGGAAGCGCAGGTTGTCGCCGATGAACTGGATCGGGGTGTTGATCTCGTGCGCCATGCCGGCGGCGAGCTGGCCGATCGATTCCAGCTTCTGCGCCTGGCGCAGCTGCTCCTCCATGCGGATCAGGGCGGTGACATCGCGCATCACGGTGACGAAGCGCACCACCCGGCCCTCGCCGTCGCGCACCGGGCTGATCGAGGTGTCCTCGTGGATCAGGGTGCCGTCGCGCCGGCGGTTGACCAGCCGGCCGCTCCAGGGCCGGCCGGCCAGCAGCTCGCGCCACATGGCCTCGAAGAACCCCTGGTCGTGCAGGCCGCTGTTGAGGATGCGCGGGTTGCGGCCCACCGCCTCCTCGCGGCTCCAGCCGGTGATGGCGGTGAAGGCGGGGTTGACGTACTCGATGGTCCCGCCGGCATCGGTGATGAGGATCGCCTCGGCCGCCTGCTCGACCGCGTAGCCGAGCTGGGTGCGCTGCTCCTCGGCCTGCTTGCGCGCGCTGATCTCGCGGCCGAGGGTCTCGCGGTTGCGCGCCGATTCGAGCTCGCCGCGCACCTCCAGTTCGGTCACCCGCGCGCCCAGCTGGCGGCTGCGCACCATGTGCCGCACCAGCGCCACCGCGCCCCCCAGCAGCACCGCCGCCAGCCCCGCCAGCAGCACCAGCACATGCCACGGCTCGCTGCCCAGCACCCGGTCGGATCCCCGCAGCAGCACCACCGCCAGCGGCGCGCCCGGCACCGGGACGGCAACCACCAGATGGTGGTGCTCGTCATCGTCGAACGTCAGCAGGGCGCGGCCGCCAGAGCCCCGCAGCGCGTCGGGGACGCCGGCAGGCAGGTCGCGGACGGGGCCGTCGGGCAGCAGCACGCCCATGTCGTCGGCGGAGATCAGCAGGGTGGCGGCCCGCTCGTTGCCCTCTTCGGGACCGAGCAGCCGGCGCAGCAGATGGAGAGCGACCCTGGCCTCGACCCGGCCCGCCTCCGCACCGCGGAACTGCACCGGAGCGCAGATGACGAGCGACTGCCGGTCGTCGGCCAGGCTGATCCCGAGGGCGGCCGCGGTGGCGCCGCCGCCGGGATCCGGCGACGCGACCAGAACCGCCCCGCCCTGGTCGAGGAAGCGCAGCCTGGTGATCGCAGGCTGGTCATCCAACCGCTTCCGCTGGCGCACGGCGTCGAGCCGCTCGGCCGCCACCAGCAGGCTCTGGCGCAGGCCGTATTCCGGGCTCATGCCCAGGGCGCGGTTCTCGAAGTAGGCGACCAGTTCGGGGGCGGCGGCGAGGTCGGCGACGGTGGCGCGGTGCTCGCCGAGGAAATGGCCGAGCACCAGCGCATGCAGATCGGCCGCGCCCTGGGCCTGGCCCTCGATCGCCTGCCGCTGGCGCAGCGCCGCCAGGTGGTTGGCCAGGATCAGGTAGCCCAGCAGCACGGTCAGGGCCAGGGCCACGAGCAGCAGCAGGCCGTCGCGCCTGCTCCAACCGCCGAGGTTCCTGGTGCTGATCATGGCCTGTGCCTTGTGCCTGACGCGTTCAGCGGTGCGCGAAGAAGTCCGGATAGTAGGTCAGCACGAAGGGGTAGTGCCGGCGCGCCAGGGCGAGGAACGAGCCGTCCGCGCGCATGCGTTCGAGCATGCGGTCGAAGCGCTCGCGCAGCTGCGGGGCGTCCTTGCGGAAGGCCACCGCCATGTCCTGGCGTTCGCTCACCGGCCCGAGGATCTTGATCTTGCCCGGCCACTTCTGCAGGGCGACCAGGGCGTCGGGCACGTCGAGCAGGGTCAGCTCGGCCTCGCCCTGGATCAGGGCCGGGGCGAGGTCGTTGAGCGAGCCGGGGAAGAGCAGGATGCGGTCGGTGAGCCCGGCGAGGTCGTAGAGCGCGGGGTCGAGGCAGGTGTTGGCCTTGCCCAGCAGCGAACGCCCCTTGATCAGCTGCTTGACCGCGGCGATGTCGCTGGCGATGTCCTTGCCCGGGGTGATCGGGGCGAGCGCCGAGTCGGCGCGCGCCACCAGCCACACCTGGTTGGGGAAGGTCGGCAGCGAGAAGTCGACCACCGAGGCCCGCCAGGGCAGCACGGTCAGGCCGTTGGCGATCAGGTCGCCGCGCACCGGGGTCGGACCCAGGCGCTCGGCCACCGCCCCGGCCGGCTTGACCAGGGTGCCGGTGAGGTCGCCGAACACCGTCGCCCAGCCGGTGGGGACCTGCTCGTAGCGCACGCCCAGCTCGGCGGCGAAGGCCGCCATCAGCTCGACATCCATGCCGGTGGCGGGTCCGGTGACGAAATGGGCATAGGGGATTGCGAGATGGCGCAGCACCCCGGCCTGCTGGACCTCGGCGAGGTCCTGCGCCGGGGCGGGCGCGGACAGGGCCAGGACCAGCGCCGCCGAGGCCGCCAGGCCCATGATGGAACGGTTCGAGAGGATCTTCATGGCTGCTCCCTGCCGGTGGCCGGCGTAGGCATGCGCGGAAAAGCGGTCAGCGGTCGTCTGGCATCGCCTGGGCGAGGGCCCGCCACCCCTCCAGGCGCTGGCCGAGGCCCAGGCGGGTGGCCAGGTCGGCATCGGCATGGCGCCCGCCGGGCGGCACCCCGCCCAGCAGGTGGTCGGCGATGTGCACGGCGGCCAGCGCGCTCATGGCCGTTCCGGGGATGCGCCCGGGCTGGTGGTGCCAGGCCACCGCCTCGACCACCTCGTCGGGCAGTTCCCAGTGGTGCAGCAGCCACGCCCCCAGCAGATCGTGCGAGACCCCGAACTGGGCACGTTCGCATACGGCGATGCCATCGCCGAGCGGATCCATCGCCGATTCCATCGCCCTGGCATAGCCGGCGGGATCGCGCACCGCCAGCAGCAGCTGGCCGCAATCATGCAGCAGGCCGGCGGTGAAGGCGGTGGCGCAGGTGGCGGGATGGCAGCCGCCGCCATGCGCGATCTCGCGCGCCAGGCGGGCCGAGGCCAGGCTGTGGCGCCACAGGCGGTCGGCGGCGAACGGCGGCGTGCCCGCGACGGCATGGAACACGTGGATGGCGAGCATCATCGCCCTGATCGCATCCAGGCCCACCAGGGCCACCGCGTCGGCGATGTCCGAGACGGTGCGGTCGAGGCCGAAGGCCGCGCTGTTGGCCATGTGCAGCAGGCTGGCGGCCATGCCGATGTCCTGTCCGACCAGGAGGGCGATGCGCGGCGGCGACGGCTCGGTGCGCTGGAGCTCCTCGATCAGGTGCTGGTAGGCCTCGGGCAGGCTGGGCAGCGCCGGCGAGGCGCCCACCATCGTCGCCAGCACGGGGTCCGACAGCTCGCAGCGCAGCTCCCAGGAACGGGTGATGAGCGCGACCAGGCGCTGGAAGTCGCAGGGCTTGGCCAGGTAGTGGTGGCAGGGCCCGACCCGGCGAAGGGAGGCCTCGCGCTCGCTCTGCCCCGACAGGATGATGCGGAGGGTCCCCGGGCTGAGGGCCTTGATCCGGGTCAGCAGCTCGGCCCCGTCCATGCCCGGCATGCGCATGTCGCTGACCACCACGTCGACCGGGGCGGTGGCGACCAGCGCCAGGGCCGCCGGGCCCGAGCCGGCGGTGGACATGTCCCAGGCCTGCCGCTGCGGCCGCAGCAGGCGCATCAGGCCGTCAAGCACCTGGCGTTCATCGTCGACGAAGAGCACGCGGATGCGCTCAGCCATGGCCGGGCTCCAGGGGAAGACGGATGATGAAGACGGTGCCCTTGCCGGTGGCGGTCTCGAAGCGGATGGTGCCCTGGTGGCGCTGCTCGATGATGTGCCGGCTCAGGCTCAGCCCCTGCCCGGTGCCCTTGCCCGCCGGCTTGGTGGTGAAGAAGGGCTCGAACATGCGCGGGCGGACGGCCTCGGGGATGCCGGTGCCGGTGTCGGCGACACGGATCTCGGCGAAGCCCCCATCACGGCGGGTGGTGATGGTGATGCACCCGCGCCCGCCGCTGTCGCCGACCGCGTCGGCCACCGCATGCGCGGCATTGACCACCAGGTTGAGCAGCACCTGCTGGATGGCGCCATGGAAGCACGGCACCGCCGGCAGCTCCGGATCCAGCTCCGCCACCGCCTCGGCCACGTACTTGTACTCGTTACGGGCCACGATCAGGGTCGAGCGGATGGCCTGGTTGAGGTCGGCGGGCACGCGTTCGTTGCCGTCCGGATGCGAGAAGTCCTTCATCGCCCGCACGATCGAGGCCACCCGCACCACCCCCTCCTGCGACTGCTCGAGCGAACGCGGCACCTCGGCGTTGAGGAACTCGAGGTCGACCTGGTCCAGCTCGGCCTGCAGGCGCTCGCGCGCCTCGGCCAGGGCCGGCGAGTCGGCCTCGGCGCGGAAGGCCAGGAAGGCCGACAGGGCGCGCGAACGTCCGGCGAAGGCGTCGGCGCAGAAGTGGAGGTTGTCGCCGATGAACTGGATCGGGGTGTTGATCTCGTGCGCGATGCCGGCGGCGAGGGTGCCGAGGGTGGCGAGCTTGCCGGCGCGGGCCAGCTCGTCCTCCAGCCGCCGGACCGCCTCCTGGGCGGCCTGGACGGCGGTGAGGTCGGACAGGTAGACCGCTCCCATCCCGCCCGGCAGCGGCAGCACCGTCGCCTGGAACCGGCGCCGGCCGGCGGCGGGGCCGGCTTCGACGCTTCCGGACCAGGGCTGGCCTGCCGCCAGGGCCGCATCCAGACCGCTGGCTCCGTCGAGCTGCGGCCACCCGCCGGCCGGCTGGCCGAGCGCGCGGAAGGCGGCGCTGGCCGCGTCCACGGTGCGGCCGGGGCCGACCAGCGCCAGCGCCAGGGGGGCCTGCGCCACCAGCTCCGCGAACGCTGACAGGCGGCGATCGCGCTCGGCGAGCTGGCCGGCGAGCTGGGCCAGGCGCCGGCTCGCCGCCCAGTCCCGCCATGCGAGCAGCGCCACGATCAGGGACAGAGCGATCAGCATGGCTGCTCCTCCCCTGGCGCGGACACGCTGCGGATGGACATCAGCACCAGGGCCAGGGTGGCATTGGCGCCTGACCAGGAGGCCCCGCCGCCCAGCCTGCGGAAGTGGGGATCGAGTCCGGCGAGCAGGGCGAGGGCGGTCCAGTCGAGATCCTCGAGCATGCTCAGGTCGAGGTGGAGGTGGCGGCAGCCGTCGTCGCCCAGCTCCACCACCAGCTGGCGCAGGGCCTCGGCGGCTTCGGCGTCGAGTCGGGAACCGAGCTCGACCACCGCGCGGCTGCCTTCGCCATCATCCAGGCGTTGCACCACGAAGGCGCCTCCCGGCGCCAGCAGCGACAGGCTGGCGTTCATGGCCGCCTCCCCCGGCCGAGGCCGGCGATGTCGAACAGCGCCAGCACCAGGTCGTCGCTCGGCTTGTTGCGGCAGTGGCCCAGAGCGGCGGCCATCAGGGCATCGGCCGCCTGCCCGGTCGGCAGGCCGCGCTGGAGCCGGGCATAGGAGGCGATGCCATCCATCCCCAGGCGCTCCAGCACCCCGCTTCCGGCCTCGCGGCGGGCCGCCTCGGCGATGCCGTCGCTGGTCAGGACCAGGCGGTCATCCCCGGCCAGCAGCAGGTCCTCGGCCGTCCACGAGGAGCTGCGCGCGACCCCCAGGGGCGGGCCGGGGGTGCCGGCCCACGAGCTCGACCCGTCGCCGCGCAGCACCAGCAGCGGCGGCGGACCGGCCAGCACCAGCCGGCAGCAGGGCGGGCGGGTGCCGACCACCGCGACCGCGGCGGTCGCCAGCCGCACCGGGCCGTCGCCGAGCAGCAGCTGGCGGTTGAGATCCTCGAGCAGCCGCACCGGCGCGCGCGAGAGATCGCCCAGGCGGGCGGCGATGGTGCGCTCCATCAGGGCATGGAACTGTTCCCGCGCCTCGAAGCCGGCGATGTCCGCCATCACCACCGCCACGCCATCGGGCAGCGGATGGACCGATATCCAGTCGCCGCAGATCTCGGCATACGGCCACACCCGCACCGCCAGCCCGGGGATGCTGGGGTCGGCCGGCAGGTCGGTGGCGCCCTGGGCACCCGCAACCACAGCCCGCGCCAGGCCCTGGGCGACCATGGCCAGGGCGCGCTCGGGGCGGAAGGGCTTGAGCAGCGGCTGCCGACAGCCGCGCCGGGTCAGCTGCTCGAGCGTCTGGCGGTCGCCATAGCCGGTCATCACCACCACCGGGATGGCGAGGCCGAGGGCGGCCAGGCGGTCGAGGAAGGTGAGGCCGTCCATGCCCGGCATCTGCAGGTCGAGCAGGACGAGATCGACGGGGTCATCGGCGGCCAGACGGGCGATCTCGGCCAGGGCCTCGCCCCCGCTGCTTGCTTCGCTGACCGAATATCCGGCGCTGGCCAGCACGATGCCCAGCGACAGCACGGTCTGCTCCTCGTCATCGACCA
>JAKLKR010000005.1 GCA_023150565.1 Planctomycetota bacterium | reverse complement strand
GCGGCCCGCGCCGTCGACAGCGCGGCGATGCGCGCGACCGTGTCGGGCACGCCGGGACCATCGCTGGCCGCACCGGCCGGGTCTGCTATCCGCATGTGCGTACCGCCTCCGTGAGCAGGGATTCGAGCTGGCGCGACACCTGCACCGCCTGGCGCAGGCGCGCCTCGAGCGCGTCCAGGTGCTGCTCGGCGAACTCCTCGCGCGCGCGGTCGCGCCAGCCGTCGGCGCTGGCGGCATAGGCATCGCGCAGGGCGGCGGCGGCCTTTTCGAGCTGGGCGGCGCCGCCCGAGATGCGCGTCATGGCGCCCCCAGGGGCGGGGGGCCGCCGGCGGCCCGGCGCTGGTAGTCCGCCACCGCCGCCGCCATCGCGCCCAGCCGGGCGAGCGCCGCCGCGCCCTGGTCCGCCAGGCCCAGGCGGTGGCCGCGGCACTGGTGGGCGAGCGGTTCGCCGTCCTGGCGCAGGCGCAGCGACCAGCGCCGGCAGGCCTCGACCTGGGCCTCGGCGTGGTCGCGGCGGCGGCGCACCTTCTCCATCGCCACCCGCTCCTCGTCGGCGCTCTGGCGGCCGCCGCCACGGCCGCGCTGGGCCTGGCGCACCTCGGACTCGGCCTCCAGCCAGGCCCGGCGTGCGACCTGGAACTCCTCTTCGCGCCGCTGCAGCTCGCGCTTCCAGCGCGGGGTCTGCTCGCCATCGACCCAGCTGCGCACCCGCTCCAGGTCCTCGGCCGCGCAGGTCAGGGCGTGCTCGCAGGTGTCCAGCGCGGCAGCCATGCGCCGGCGCAGGTCGTCGAGCACCGCTGGATCGGCAAGGTCGGCCTGGGCCATGACCGCTCAGCGCGAACGCAGGTAGTCGCGGATCGCCTCGGCCTTGCGCGCCAGCACCGGGGTCTGGCGTTCGGACTCCTCGACGAAACGCGACACCACCCGCACCATGAGGTTGAAGGATTCGGCGAACTGCGCCTGCTCCTCGTCCTGCCAGGTCTCGCCCAGGCGCTGGAACTGGCGGTTGATGGTCGCCACCTGGTCGCGGGTGGTCTCGTTGAAGCGCTTGAGGGCGCCGACGAAGCGCATCAGTTCATCGGGATCGACCGCGGCCTTGGCCATGTGCGCCTCCGTCGGGAAATGCTAGGTCTGGCGGCGCAACGGCACAAGGGCGGGTCACGACCCGGGTGTCGGGTGCCTCAACAGTCTAGGGGCTGGTAGACGTTCAGCGCCGGAC
This sequence comes from Planctomycetota bacterium, assembly GCA_023150565.1. GTDB lineage: Bacteria > Planctomycetota > UBA11346 > UBA11346 > UBA11346 > JAKLKR01. Next base: position 65,417 of record JAKLKR010000005.1, on the reverse strand, counting down.
GGTGACGTCGGTCAGGGTCCAGGCGATGCGGTGGCTCTGGCGCACCGGCTGGGTGAGGGCGTCGAGCTCGAGGGTGAACGACAGCTCGCCCCTGGCCTCGGCCGGCCAGCCGTCGCGCTGCTGGTTGCCGCCGCTGCCCTTGAGCTCGACCACCCGCCCCGCCACCGGGGTGGGATCGCCGAGGAAGGTGACCGGTATGACCCCCGCCGCCGGGACCAGGGTCCAGGTGTCGCCGCTCCAGGAACGCACCGCCTCGCCGCCGAGCGGTTCGCCCAGCGGCATGCGCTCCGGCCCGGCCGCCGGACGGGCCAGCACCTGCGACCACAGCCGGGCCAGGCGCGCCGGGGCGTAGGCCTGGCGCGCCGCCTCGGCCAGCGGCGAGGGGGCGCCGGGGTCGGCGAGGTCGGGGCTGCGGCGGGCGATGGCCTCGGCGATGGCCTCGGCGCCGCGCACCTCGGACACCTGGCCGCTGCGGGCATCGACCACCAGGGTCAGTACCGCCCCCTCGACCGCCTTGAGATGGCCGAGCAGGGCGTCGTCGCCCCCGCTGGCGCTATCGAAGCGGCGGTCGCTGCCGGGGCCGCGGTGGCTGGCCACCACCCGCAGCACGGTGGCGCTGACCTCGCTGCGCCCGTCGTGCTGGCCGCGACCGGCGAGCAGCACCCGCCAGTCGACCTCGGTGCGGTAGGCGAGCTGGTCGCCGGCGCTGCTCCAGGCCACCTGCTGGTCGAGGTGGTAGAGGTAGGTGCGCGGGGCGCCGGCGAAGGCATAGCCCTCGGCGGCGGCCAGCACCGGACCCAGCAGCAGCAGGGGCAGGAGCCGGCCCATCAGCGGTCGCGCTCCACCACGAAGCGGGCGAGGGCGGCGAGGACCTCGCCGCGCGCGCCGAGCTGGGCGGTGCTCATCAGGGCGCGGTCGAGCAGCGCGCGCGCCTCGCAGCGGGCGGCCTCGAGGCCATAGACCGACACGTAGGTGAGCTTGCCCTGGGCGGCGTCCTTGCCCGGGGTCTTGCCCAGCACCGCGGCGCTGGCGGTGGCGTCGAGCACGTCGTCGGCGACCTGGAAGGCCAGGCCGATGCTCTCGCCGTAGGCCGCCAGCAGGGCGCGCTGCGAGGCCGTGGCGCCGGCGGCGATCGCCCCCAGCTCGCAGCTGGCGGTGATCAGGGCGGCGGTCTTGCCGCGGTGGATGCGCTCGAGCAGGGCGCGGTCCTCCGCCGACCCATCCACCGTGCGGCCCTCGGCATCGAGGTCGTCCTGCTGCCCGCCCACCACCCCGCGGCTGCCGCCGGCGCGCGCCAGCACCCGCACCGCCTCGGCCCCGAGCGCGGCCGCGGCCTCGAAGGCGAGGGCCTGGAGGGCGTCGCCGGCGAGGATGGCGGTGGCCTCGTCGAAGGCCTTGTGGCAGGTCGGACGCCCGCGCCGCAGGTCGTCGTCGTCCATCGCCGGCAGGTCGTCGTGGATCAGGGTGTAGGTGTGGAAGCATTCGACCGCCACCAGCGCCGGGGCGCAGGCGGCGTCGCTGCCGCCGGCGGCGCGGCAGCAGGCCAGCACCAGGGCCGGACGCAGGCGTTTGCCGCCCGCCAGCATGCTGTAGCGCATGGCGCGGTGCAGCCGCGCCGGGGCTTCGGATTCGGGCGGCAGCCAGTGCGCGAAGGCGGCCTCGGCCAGGCGGGCGGCCTCGGCGAGCAGGGCGGGGGCGTCGGACATGCGGCGCGGAGTCTCGGCGCGCCCCGTCCAGGGCAATTGCCGGATGGGACCCGCCGGCGGGCGGGCGGTTGCGGAATGGCGGCGCGGGCGAGGATGCCCCGCCGTCCATGGACCCCTACCGCGACCTCCTCCGCCCGGCGCTCTTCCGCAAGCAGCCCGAATCAGCCCACGACCTGGCCATGGGCTGCCTGGCGCTGGGGTCCGCCTTCGCCCCGCTCTGCCGTGGGATGCGCGCCCTGCTCGCCCCCAGCGACCCCCGCCTGGCGCTGGTGCGCTGGGGGCGCAGCTTCAACGGCCCGATCGGGCTGGCGGCCGGGCTCGACAAGGAGGCGGTGGGCATCGAGGCGCTGGCGGCGCTCGGCTTCTCGCACCTCGAGGTCGGCACCGTCACCGGCCAGGCCCAGCCCGGCAACCCCAAGCCGCGCGCCTTCCGCCTGGTGCGCGACGAGGCGCTGATCAACCGCATGGGCTTCAACAACCATGGCGCCGCGGCCATGGCCGCGCGCCTGGCCCGGCGCTACGACCAGGCCGGCGGCGCGCGCCGGCCGCCCTGCCCGCTCGGCATCAACCTGGGCAAGACCAAGGTGGTCGAGCTGGAGCACGCCGCCGAGGACTACGCGCGCTCGGTGCGCGCCCTCGGCCGCCTGGCCGACTACGTGGTGGTCAACGTCAGCAGCCCCAACACCCCCGGGCTGCGCGACCTGCAGGGCGAGGCCCACCTGCGCCCGCTGCTGGAAGCGGTGCGGCGCGAGCTCGACGAGGTCGCCCCCGGCACCCCCCTGCTGCTCAAGATCGCCCCCGACCTCGCCGACGCCGGCATCGACGCCGCGGTCGACGTGGCGCTCGAGGCGCGGCTCGACGGGCTGATCGCCACCAACACCACCATCACCCGCGACGGCCTGCGCACCGATCCGGCGGCGGTGGCGGCGCTGGGCGCCGGCGGCCTCTCGGGCGCGCCGCTGCGCGCGCGCTCCGACGCGGTGCTGGCGCGGGTGGCCCGGCGCATCGCCGGGCGGGTGCCGGTGATCGGGGTGGGCGGGGTCGACTCGGCGGAATCCGCCTGGCGCAAGATCGGCCTGGGCGCCTCGCTGGTGCAGGTCTACACCGCCTTCATCTACCACGGACCGCTGCTGGTGCGGCGCATCCACGCCGGGCTGTCGGAACGGGTCGCGCGCGCCGGCCTGCGCTCCATCGACCAGGCGGTGGGCAGGGACCTCTGAGCATGGCCGCCGCCACCATCCTCGACGAGATCGTCGCCCACAAGCGCGCCGCCGAGCTGCCGCTGCTGCCGGCGGTGGACCGCGCCCTGCTGCGCGACCTGCCGCCCTGCCGCGGCTTCCGCGCCGCCCTGCGCCGCGACGCCGGCGACACCGTCCACGTCATCGCCGAGTGCAAGAAGGGCAGCCCCTCCAAGGGCGTCTTCGTGCAGGACTACGACCCGGTGCTGACCGCCTACCACTACCAGCTGGGCGGCGCCCACTGCCTGTCGGTGCTCACCGACGCGCGCTTCTTCTTCGGCCATCTCGACCACCTCAAGCGGGTGGTGCGCGAGGTCTCGCTGCCGGCGATCCGCAAGGACTTCATCGTCGACGACCGCCAGATCGCCGAGGCGCGCCTGGCCGGCGCCGACTGCGTGCTGCTGATCGCCGCCTGCCTGGAGCGCGGCCGGCTGCGCGACCTGCTCGGCTTCGCGCGCGAGATCGGCCTCGACGTGCTGGTCGAGGTCCACGATGCCGACGAGGCGGTCGACGCCCTGGCGGTGGGCGCCGACCTGGTCGGGGTCAACAACCGTGACCTGCACACCTTCCGCGTCAGCCTCGAAACCACGTTCTCCCTGCTTCCCGCCCTGCTGGGTGGCGGCAGGGTGGTGGTGAGCGAAAGCGGCATCGCCAGCCGCGACGACTGCCGCCGGCTGGAAGAGGCCGGGGTCGACGCGGTGCTGGTGGGGGAATCGCTGATCACCAGCGCCGATCCCGCCGCCCAGCTCAAGCGGCTGCGCGGCCGCCTCCTTTGACCTTCTCGCACGTACGTCTTTGCAAGGACGCCCCATGACCCAGGCCGTCATCAACCCCCGCATCCGCGGCTTCATCTGCCTCACCGCCCACCCCGAAGGGTGCGCCGCCAACGTCCGCCGCCAGGTCGAGCTGGCCCGGGCTGGCGGGCCTGGCAAAGGCATCGGCCGCGCCCTGGTGGTGGGCTCGAGCGCCGGCTACGGCCTGTCCTCGCTGATCACCGCCATCTGGGGCCACGGCGCCGAAGCGCTGAGCGTGGCCTACGAGCGTCCAGGTCAGGGCGACCGCCCGGGTTCGGCCGGCTGGTACAACCTCGCCGAGGTCCACCGCCTGGCCAAGGCCGAGGGCCGCCACGTCGAGACGATCAACGGCGACGCCTTCTCGACCGAGATCAGCGACCAGGCCCTCGCCCGCCTCAAGGCCCGCTTCGGCAAGCTCGACACCTTCGTCTACAGCCTGGCCAGCCCCAAGCGCACCGATCCCATCAACGGCGAGACCTACGGCAGCGTGCTCAAGCCGATCGGCCCGGCCTTCACCAGCAAGACCATCAACCTCGACACCGACCAGATCGGCCCCATCACCCTGCCCTCGGCCAGCGAGACCGAGATCGCCGCCACCCGCAAGGTGATGGGCGGCGAGGACTGGTTCCGCTGGGTCGAGGCCCTGGCCGCCGCCGACCTGCTGGCGCCCGGCTTCCGCACCGTGGCCTACAGCTACATCGGGCCGCAGATGACCCACGCGATCTACCGCGCCGGCACCATCGGCGGCGCCAAGGACCACCTCGAAGCCACCGCCAGGCGCCTGTCCGCCGACCTCCAGCGCCGCTGCGGCGGCGCCGCGTGGGTGAGCGTCAACAAGGCCCTGGTGACCCAGGCCTCCAGCGCCATCCCGGTGGTGCCGCTGTACATCAGCCTGCTCTACAAGGTGATGCGGCAGGCCGGCAAGCACGAGGGCACGATCGAGCAGATCATCCGCCTGTTCCGCGACCACTACGCCCCCGGCCGCACCCCCACCGTCGACGACCACGCCCGCATCCGCGTCGACGACTGGGAGATGGCCGCCGACATCCAGGCCGAGGTCGCCGGCCTGTGGGAGCGGGTCACCACCGAGAACCTCGCCAGCCTGGGCGACTACGCCGGCTTCAAGCGCGAGTTCCGCTCGCTGTTCGGCTTCGAGCTGGACGGCGTCGACTACGCCGCCCCGGTCGAGGTCGAGCGCGCCCTGGTGTGAGCCAGCAGGCGCCTGCAGCCCGAAGATCGCGCCCACCTTGGGCGGCCCCGCCTGACCGCAAATAATCGGCATGGAGCCGACAGGATCAGGAACCTACTGCCCCCCCGCCGGGCGTTTCCGCCGCGCCTCCCACCATTCCAGACGCTTGGCGATGTCCTTCTCGAAGCCGAAGGGGCCGGGGCGGTAGAACTGCTCGCCGGCCAGCTCGGCGGGCAGGCAGGCCTGGCCGGCGAAGTGGTCGGGGGTGTCGTGGTCGTAGACGTAGGCCTGCCCGTAGCCCAGCTCCTTCATCAGCCCGGTGGGGGCGTTGCGCAGGAACAGCGGCACCGCCGCGCCGGGGTGGCGGCGCACCGCCTCGGCGGCGGCGAAGTAGCCCTTGGTGGCGTTCGACTTGGGCGCGGTGGCGCAGTACACCACCGCCTGGGTGAGGGGATAGATCGCCTCCGGCATGCCGATGTTGGCGGTGGCGGTGAGCGCGGCGGTGGCCACCACCAGCGCCTGGGGGTCGGCCAGGCCGACGTCCTCGCTGGCGAAGATCACCACCCGCCGGGCCACGAACAGCGCGTCCTCGCCCGCCTCGAGCTGGCGCGCCAGCCAGTACAGCGCCGCCTGCACGTCGCTGGCGCGCATGCTCTTGATGAAGGCGCTGGCGACGTCGTAGTGGTTCTCGCCGTGCTTGTCGTGGTCGGCGGTGGGCGCGGCCGCCACCTGCGCCACCGCCGCCGCGGTGACCTCGCCGCCGGGGCACAGCGCGTGCGCGCCTTCGAGCAGGATGAGCAGCCGGCGCCCGTCGCCCGAGGACAGGCGCAGCAGCGGGTCGCGCGCGTCCGCGGCCAGGCGCAGCCCGGGCAGGCCCTGGGGGTGGCTGGCGGCGCGCTCGGCCAGGGCCGCCAGCGCCGCCTGGTCGAGGGCGGCGAGGGCGAAGGTGCGGCAGCGGCTGACCAGGGCGCGGTTGACGCTGAACGACGGGTTCTCGGTGGTTGCGCCGACGAACAGCACCCCGCCCGACTCGACGTGCGGCAGCAGGGCGTCCTGCTGCGCCTTGTTGAAGCGGTGGATCTCGTCGACGAACAGCAGGGTGCCCTGGCCCAGGTTGCAGCAGGCGCGCGCCTCGTCGAGGATGGCGCGCAGCTCGGGCACCCCGCCCAGCACCGCGCTGAAGGGCGCGAAGCGCAGGTTGAGGCGCTCGGCGAGCAGGCGCGCGATGGTGGTCTTGCCGCAGCCGGGCGGCCCCCACAGCAGCAGCGAGGGCAGGTGGCCGGCGGCGAGCAGGCGGGTGAGCACCCCCTCGGGCCCGATCAGGCCGGGCTGGCCCACCACCTCGTCGAGGGTGCGCGGTCGCAGGCGCTCGGGCAGCGGGGTCATGGGCGGCCATGGATAGGAGGACGGTGGCCGGAGGAAGGAGGAACGGCGACGACGGCCACCACCGCCCCATGCCACCGGTTGTCCAGTTGATATATCAGACATATCTTGTAACCTGGGGCGATGCGCAACCTCCACCTCAACGAGGACGACGCCCACTTCTACGCCTGCCATCCGGCCGAGGACATGTGCGTGGCCGGGCTGGAGCGCCTGGTCGACTTCTATGCCGAGGGCACCCAGGTGGCGGCGCTGCTGTTCTGCGTGACCATGCAGAAGGCGCTGTTCGACAGCCGCACACGCGAGCCGCTGTACCACGGCTACCAGCCCGACGGCCCCGACGACCAGCCCTTCCTGCGCGTGCTGCCGCCCGGCCGGCGCGGCCTGGTGGCCGGCGACCACGGCCGCAACTGGGTGCACAACCTGTGGCTGCTCAACCGCGGGCGCGGCATCGACCAGTTCGCGGTGTGGCTGGCGCGCTGCCGCCGGCACGGCATCGAGGGCTGGCTGACCGCGCGCATGAACGACGCGCACGGCCTCAAGGAGCGCGCCATCGCCGAGGCCGGCGGCGCCCCCGACGACCACGGCTGGGTGCTGCTGTGCCAGGCCCAGCGCTGGCTCGACCACCCCGAGTGGCGGCGTGCGCCCTACCGCCCCGAACGCAGCTGGGAGGGTGCCTTCGACTGGGCCCACGCCGCGGTGCGCCAGGAGCAGATCGCCTTCGTCAGCGAGGTGTTCGAACGCTGGGACCTGGACGGCTTCGAGATGGACTGGCTGCGCTGGGGGATGAACTTCGCCCCCGGCGGCGAGACCGCCGGCTGCGCCATCCTCAGCGACTTCACCGCCGAGGTGCGCGCCATCGCCGACGCCGCCGCGCGCCGGCGCGGCCATCCCATCCGCCTGGGGGTGCGCGTGCCGGCCGAGCCCGCCACCTGCCTCGAACTGGGCTACGACGTGGCGGCGTGGGCCGAGCGCGGCCTGGTCGACCAGGTGGTGCTGTCGAACTTCGGCGGCGAGGCGTGGTGCGAGTACCCGCTGGCGCTGTGGCGCCGGCTGCTCGGCCCGCGCGTGCGCCTGCTGACGCACGGCGCCGACCTGGTCAAACCCTACCCCGGCTGCGTCCCCGCCGCCCACCACGAGGTGCACCTGGGCTGCGCCGCCGCCGCCCTGGGGCGGGGCTGCGACGGGCTGTACTTCTTCAACGAGTGCTACGCCGAGAGCGACGGCCGGCGCGACGACCTCGCCGACCTGCTGCGCACCGCCGGCTCGGCCGAGGCCCTGGCGCGGCGGGCGCGCATCCACGCCGCCGCCGGCGCCGGCATGCGCGCCCCGGGTTCCGGCGCCGGCGCCGCGCCGCTGCCGGCGCCGCTCGCCAACCGCACCCCGGGCTGGGATTTCGGGCGCATGGAGCGCACCATCACGGTGCGCATCGACTGCGGCCGCCGCCCCGCCGCCGGCGGCGGCGAGCTGAGCCTGGGCCTGCACGGCGCGGATGCGCGCACCCTGGCGCCGGGCGGGCTGGAGGTGCGCTGGAACACCCGCGTGCTGGCGCCGTCGGCGTCGCGTTCGCCGTCGCTGGCCGAGCGTTCGCGCCTGGGCTGGCGCCTGGACGGCCTCGAGCGCGCCGACGCCACCCTGGCCTGGCGGGTGCCGGCGGCGGCGCTGCAGGACGGGATCAACGTGCTCGAGGTCACCGCCGCGCACGCCGACGCCGCCGGCGCCCTGCGCACCGCCGAGATCCGCCTCGACGGCCGTGACTGAGCGGCCTCAGCCCCCGGCCAGGCCGCGGAAGCCGGTTGCCACCGCCACCGGCGGGCGACCATCCCCGCCCATGCGCTGGCTGGTGATCGCCGCCGATGTCGTGCTGCCCGGGGCCGGGCTGACCTGGGACGGCCGGCCCGCCGCCGGGCTGCCCCTGCTGCTCGCCCTGGCGGCGCTGGCGGCGGTGGCGCTGCTCGCCGACGAGTTCGCCGGCGCCGATGGCGCCGCCCTGCTGCGCCTGGCGGCGCTGGCGGCCTGGACGCTGAGCGCAGCGGCGGTGGCCGGCGTGCGCTGGTGGCAGCACCACCGGCGCATCCTCGACCCCGCCCAGGTGCGCGCCCTGCACCGCGCCGCCTGCGCCGCCTGGCTGCGCGACGAGCCGACCGCGCTCGGCCAGGCCTGGGCGGTGGTGGCGGCGGCACCGGGCGAACCCGGGGCCTGGGCCTTCCTGGCCCGGGTGGCGCAGGACCGCGGCGACCAGCGCACCGCGCTGCGGGCGCGCCGCCGCGCCGAGCACCTGGCCGAGGGCTGAGAAGCGAAGGCCAAATGCTGGAATATCGCTGGGGACCTCCGGAATTCCGGCATTCCAGCATTCCAGCTCCCTGCTAGCATGGTCGGCGGAGGGCCCGCCATGAGCGCCAGCCGCGAGCACCTGCGTACCGCCGCCCAGCACCTGCGTTCCGCCGCCGAGACCGCCGCCGAGCAGGTGGTGCCGCCAGGTGTGCGCAGCCACCTGCGCTCAGCCGCGCGCGAGGCCCTGCTCGCCGGGGTCGCCGCCATCAACGCCGCCGAGGAGCGCGCCCGCGCGCGCACCGCTCCGGCGGCGCCGGCCGCGCCCGCGGCTCCCGCCACCCCCCCTCCCGCCGGCGCCTGATCCCCGGTGGGTGTGCTGCTGCGCGGCGGCGAGGGGCTGCTGCTCATCGCCTGGCTGGGCTGGCAGTACGCCGCCTGCGCCCTCATCGCCCGCTGGTGCGAACCGGCGGTGCGGCCCTGGCGTCGGCAGGTGCACCGGCTGGGCGCGCGCTGGCTGGCCTCCTACGCGCGTCGGCGCGGGGCGCTGCTGATCAAGCTCGGGCAGTACATCGCCAGCCGGCCCGACTTCTTCCCCCTGCCCTACGTCGACGCCTGCGCGCACCTGCGCGACCAGGCACCGCCGCGCGCCCTCGCGGCCATGCTGCCCACCCTCGAACGCGCCTTCGAGGGCAGGGTGGCCGACCACCTGGCGTGGATCGACCCCACCCCCCTGGCCAGCGCCAGCTTCGGCCAGGTCCACCACGCCCGCACCGCCTGCGGGGCGGCGGTGGCGGTGAAGATCCAATACCCCGACCTGGCTCCGGCGGTGGCGATGGACCTGCGCCTGACCCGGCTGGCGCTGCGCCTGTTCCAGGCCATGTACCCGGGCTGGCCGCTGCACCTGGTGGCCGAGGAGGTCACCCGCACCGCGCGCGAGGAGCAGGACTACCTGCACGAGGGCCTGGCCTCCGACCGCCTGCGCCCGCTGCTGGCCCGGCGCGGGCTGCGCGCCCCGCGCGTGCTGTGGGCGCACACCCGCGAGCGCGTGCTGGTGATGGAGTTCGCCCCCGGCGCCACCCTCGCGCGCGGGGTCGGCCATGTGCCCATGCCGGAGCGCAAGGGCCTGGCGGTGCGGGTGGTCGACGCCTGGCTGGACATGCTGGTGGACGAGGGCCTGGTGCACGGCGACCCGCACGCCGGCAACCTCATCCGCTCGCCCGACGGCACCACCTGGGTGATCGACTTCGGCATGACCGTCGAGGTCGGCGCGGCCGAGCGCCAGGCCTACCGCCGCTTCCTCGCCCGCCTGGGCCAGGACGACGTCGACGGCATGGTCGACGCGCTCGCCGAGCTGGGGGTGCTGGTGCCGGGCGCCGACCGCGCCGCCCTGCGCCGGCTGGCGCGCGAGATCTACGAAGGCCTCGGCAGGCTCAACCCGCTCACCTTCAAGGGCAGCCTGCGCCAGGCCGCGCTCGCGGCCAAGGCCGGCTCGTTCCTGCGCAACTGCCGCGGCATCGTCTTCCCGCGCCACACCGTGGTGCTGGTGCGCGCCCTCGGCCTGGTCGAGGGCCTGTGCCTGGAGCTGGACCCGGAGCGCACCCTGGTCGACATCGCCCGCCCGCGCCTGGCGCGCCTGGCCTCGCCCCTGGCGCTGGCCTCGGACGCCTTCGCCGAGCTGCGCGCGTTCTGGAACCGCCTGCGCCAGGTCCCCGACCGCATCGACGAGCTGGTGGCGCAGCGCCCGGCCGGGGTCGGCCTGGGCGCGGTGCTGGCGGCGATCCTGCTGCTGGCGGCGCTCCAGCTCGAACCCGGCACCGCCCGCACCATCGCGGTGGCGGTGGCCGGGCTGGGGGTGCTGCTGGGGCTGCGGAAGTAACAGGGAAGCGTTTCGACCACGGCGACGTGGCGGAAGGATGAGTGGGTTCACCGCGGCGACACGGCGACGCGGCGGAAGAAAAAGTCGAATTCCCAGCCCGAGAGGAGCATCTTCCTCTCCTATCTTCGCCGCGCCGCCGCGCCGCCGTGGTCGAATCTCTTGGCTTTCTCCTGCCTATCCGACGCGCACCGCCACCGCCTGGGCCTGCAGGCAGAGCTCGGCGGCCTTGAAGATGTGCGCCTGGGTCATCGCCGTCTCGCTGCGGTCGAGGCTGTCGCGGATGAGCTGGCCGAAGAAGGGGAAGCCGACCTTGCCCGCCACCGGGATGCGCTGCTCGCCCTTATGGTCGACCAGGATCAGCACGTCGCCGGCCTTGTCGTGCGCCACGTCGCAGTACTTGCGCAGCTCGATGTAGCCCTCGGTGCCGAGCAGGACGGTGCGCCCGTCGCCCCAGGTGCACAGGCCCTCGGGGTTCAGCCAGTCGACGCGGTGGTAGCCGGTGGCGCCGTTGCCGCCGATCACGCTGAAGTCGCCGAAGTCCTCGAACTCCGGGAACTGCGGGAAGCGGTAGTTGGCGACCTTGGCCATCTGCACCGTGGCCTCGGTGTTGCCGGTGTAGTGCAGGAACTGCTCGACCTGGTGGCTGCCGATGTCGGCGAGGATGCCGCCGTACTGGGCGCGGCGGTAGAACCAGTCGGGCCGGCTGCCGGCGGGTCCGTGGCGGTGCGGCCCCAGGCCCATCACCTGCACCACCCGCCCGATGCGCCCCTGCTGCACCAGCTCGCCGGCGGCGACCGCGCATTCCACATGCAGGCGCTCGCTGAAGTAGACGAAGTAGCGCTTGCCGGTGGCTGCCACCGTGCGCTTGGCCTGGGCCAGCTGCTGCAGGCTGGTGAAGGGCGTCTTGTCGGTGAAGTAGTCCTTGCCGTGCTCCATCACCCGGCAGCCGAGCGGGCCGCGCTCGCTGGGGATGGCGGCGGCGGCCACCAGGCGGATGGCGGGGTCCTCGAGGATCTCGCGCGCGTCCTTGGCCACCTGCGCCTGGGGGTAGGTCTTGACGAAGTTGGCCACCTTGGCCGGATCCGGATCATAGACCTTCACCAGCTCGGCGCCGGCCTCGAGCAGGCCGTTGCACATGCCGAAGATATGGCCGTGGTCGAGGTGCATGGCGGCGAAGCGGTACTCGCCGGGCTTCACCACCGGGGCCGGCTTGCCCTTGGGTGCATAGGACATGCCATCGGACTTCTGGACGCTCATAGCGGTCTCCGGGGCCGCGAGCGTAGCCCCCCGGCCCGCCCCGCCAGGGGCCAACCCGGCGGGGAAAGACGCAGGTGTCTGCACAGGCCCCTTCCGCCTGCGGCGGAAGCCCCGCTGAGGCGGGGCGCCGGGCTGCGCCCGGCGGGTCCTTCTGGGGGGCCTCGGCCCCCCAGGAACGCGCCTCCGGCGCTGCCCCCCGCAAGCGTCGGCAACCGCCGAACCCACGGCTGCGCCGTGCGATCCGCTACGCGGATCGGGCGCCGTTTGCGCCGGTTCAGCTGGTAAATCGCGTGAGCAGTTAACGATAGCCCTTCAGCCCGGCAGGCCGGCCAGGAAGCGGTGCATCAGGCGCACCACCGGGTCGGCGGGGTCGCTCATGAAGGCGCCGATGGTGCCGTGGTCGCGCCCGGGGATGACGTGGCACTCGGCGGCGCGGTGGCCGGCCTCGCGCAGCGCCGCCACCAGGTAGCGGTTCTCCTCCGGCCGGCAGGGCATGTCGTTCTCGGCCGCCACCAGCAGCAGGGACGGGGCGTCGGCGCGCACGTGCCACAGCGGCGCGAAGCGGTCGACCAGCGGCCGCCAGGCGGGATGGCCGATGCTGCCGCGGTAGGCGAAGTGGCTGGCCATCTGCCCGCTGAGCGGGAAGGCGCCGTGCACGCGCAGGTCGGCGGCCCCGGCTGCCGCCAGCCACGAGCGGTCGAGCGCCACCATCGCCGCCAGGTAGGCGCCGGCCGAGCAGCCGCCCACCGCCAGGCGGCGGCAGCGCACCCCGGCGGCCTGCAGCGCCTGCGGCGCCCAGGCCAGGGCGGCGGCGGCGTCCTCGATGCAGGCGGGGAAGGGCGCGTGCTGGAGCAGGCGGTAGTTGGCGCAGGCCAGCGCCCAGCCAGCGGGCATCAGCATGGGCGGCTGCGGCCCGCCCTTGTCGCCCTCGACCAGGCCGCCGCCGTGGAACCACACCAGGCAGTCGGTTTCCGGCGCGTCGGGCAGATAGAGGTCGGCGGTGCCGCGCTCGCTGGGGGTGATGGCGCGGTAGGGCAGGTCGGCGATGCGGCGCATGTCAGGCTCCGGCGGGTGCGGGGGGTGGGCGTATCACCGAGCGCAGCGCCACCCAGCCGACCCAGGCGCAAGCGACGATGAGAATGGCCATGGCGGTGCGGCGCCAGCCGAACGGGGCCAGGGCCATCGCCGCCATGGCGGCGATCGACAGGCCGGCGAAGGTGCGGCGCAGGCGCTCGCGGTCGACCCGCGCCAGCGCCAGCGAGCCCAGCCACGCACCGGGCAGCGAGCCGCACAGCAGCCAGGCCGCCACCGGCCATTCGACCAGGCCCTTGGCGCCGAACGAGGCGGTGGAATAGCAGGACGAGAACAGGATGCACAGCGAGCTGGTGGCGATCGCCGCCTTGATGTCGAGGCCGAGCGGCCCGCTGAACAGCGGCACCAGCACCCGTCCGCCGCCGATGCCGAGCAGCCCGCCCATCAGCCCGGCGGCGCTGCCGCCCAGCCCCAGGCGCGCCAGCGAGCAGCGCCGGCCGTCGCCCAGGCGCATTCCCGGGCCGGGCCAGGGATCGGGGCCGGCCAGGGGCTTTCCCGGACGCAGCACGGCGTGGAGCGACCACGCCATCATGAGGATGAACAGCCCGCCGATCAGGCCGTCGGCCAGCGCCGGGTTGAGCCCGCGCAGCCAGCGGTTGATCCAGGTGCTGGCCTCGAGCGCCGGCACCATCGCCAGGGTGATGAGCGCCGCCAGGCGCAGGTCGCCGCCGTTGCGCTGGCGCCAGTTGAGCACCCCGGTCATGGCCGCGGTGCCGGCGATGGCGCAGGTGCTGGTGGGCACCACCAGCGGCAGGGGCAGGCCCAGGCCGGCGAGGAACGGGGTCATCAGCATGCCCCCGCCCAGGCCGAGCAGCGAGGCGATCACCCCGGCGAGCAGGCCGATGGCGATCAGGATCGGCGGATCGGCGGTCACGGGGTGCTGCCGGCGCCGAGGTGGCGGTGGTAGCCGCTGCGGCAGTGGTCGGCGAGGGCGCGGCCGGCGGCGGCTGGATCGCGCGCGCGCAGGGCGGCGAGGATGCCCTGGTGCTCGGCCAGCGAGGCGGCCATGTCGGCGGCGCTGGCCTGGTGGCCGATGCGGTAGAGCGCCAGGCGCTTGGCCGCCCCGGCATAGGCGTCGGCCAGGTGGCGGCTGGCGGCAGCGGCGACGATGGCGGCGTGGAAGCGCTGGTTGGCCAGGAAGTACTCGCGGCTGGGGCTGGCGACGGCCAGCCGCGCCATCTCGGCCAGCAGCGCCGCCAGCTGGTCAAGGCGGGCGGCATCGCAACGTTCGGCGGCGCGGCGGCCGACCAGGTCCTCGAGCGCGGCGCGCAGGTCGTACAGCTCGGCGATGTCGCGGGCATCGAGGGTGCACACGAAGGCGCCGCGGTTGGGGCGCATCTCGACCAGGCCGTGGCGTTCCAGCCGCCGGCAGGCCTCGCGGATGGGGGCGCGGCTGACCCGCAGCTCGGCGGCCAGCCGCACCTCATTGATGCGCTGGCCGGGCTTGAGCCCGCCCCCCAGGATCAGCGCCTCGATGCGCTCGCCCACCCCGGTGGCGAGGGAGCGGCGTGAGTCGGCGAGGGGATCGTCGGCGTTGGCTGATGAATTGTCCACTGTCGACAGTCTACAGCTGTGCCACGCCAACACAAGCCCGACGCGACTGCCCCTTGCCAACCGGGGTACTACGGGGGTATGGTTCGGGACTTCCACCGAGGTCGTCCATGCGCACTTCCCTGCTCCGATCCGCCACCCTCTGCGCCCTGGCCTGCGCCCCGCTGGCCGCGGCCGACTGGTACGTGCGCGCCGGCGCCGACGGCGACGGCAGCGCCAAGGACAAGCCCCTGGGGGTGGCGTGGAAGGCGCTGGAAAAGTGCGCCCGCGGCGACGTCATCCACATCGCGGCCGGCACCTATTACGGCAAGACCGGCTGCGGCCACTGGGTGGTCAATGTGCCCCAGCTGACCCTGGTGGGCGGCTACACCGCCGACTTCAGCAGCCGCAACCCGTTCAAGAACCTCACCATCCTCGAGAAGGCCAAGGACTACAAGGGCGGCGTGGTCGGCCAGCCCGACGGCATGCTCGCCGGCAAGCAGGGCGTCGACGTCAGCGGCCTGATCGTCGACGGCTTCGTGTTCAACGCCCAGGCGCGCAACAGCTACGACGCCAGCGGCAAGATCCAGCCCAAGGACTGCGAGCCGGGCATGCTGGTCGAGGGCGTGGGCACCATCAAGCTGCGCAACTCGATCCTGCTCAACCCCTACGGCGACGGCGTCTACTGCACCTGGAAGGGCGAGGGCAACGAGGTCGCCAACAACTTCATCCTCAACACCTTCTACAGCGCGATCGAGACCCGCTCGGCGCAGCCCGACTCGGTGATCACGATCAGGAACAACACCATCGCCTTCTGCTGGCAGCAGCCGGGCAAGGGCGGCTCGATCGGCATCATGGTCGGGCGCCAGGGCAAGACCATCATCCAGGACAACGTCATCGCCTTCATGCAGTGCGAGGACGCCGGCCAGAACTACGGCGTGGCGGTGAACAACAACTTCGGCAACGACGAGACGGTGATGAAGGGCAACGTCTTCGCCCAGTGCATGGGCGGGCCCTACGCCTACATGGACGCCTCCAAGGCCAACCTGCTGCTGTGGAAGCCGGAGGAGATCGCGGACCTCAACAAGGACCCGGAGAGCTACCGCTGCGCCAAGGGCAGCGCCGACAACGTCATCGACGACCCCAAGCTGAACCCGGACAAGGAGTGGTTCGAGAAGTTCAGCAACTTCGTCGCCAGCAAGCCGGGCAAGCTGAACATGGACGCCATGAACCAGTGGCGCCAGGCCCTCGGCCTGCCGCTCCAGGCCGAACCGGGCAGCCCGCGCAAGAACTGGGGCATGGCCTATCCCCTCGACAAGGTGGTGGGCAACCTGGTCTCCAAGATCCCCGGCAAGGGCGTGCAGGTCGACAAGACCTTCGAGACCTACGCCGGCGGCGGCGCGCCGGCGGCGGCGGGCGGGGCGGCGGCCCCGGCGGCCGAGGCCAAGGCCTATGCCGAGACCCCATGGGATGCGCTGAAGAAGGGCGCCGCCGGGCTCAAGGATCTCAAGGACAAGCCGGTGCAGATCCGCGCCGGCATGGGCCCGGGCAAGACCGAGTGGCACCTGGCGGCGGCGGCGCGCGACAACTACGACTGCGTGGCCCTGAACCTGCCCGGCGAGGCCGAGATGAGCATGAAGTACGCCTTCGGCTACCTGCTCAAGGGCTCGCCCGCGCACAAGGAATGGCAGAAGCTGGCGGCCAAGAAGGCCAAGTTCGCCAAGGAGGGCCTGATCATCAAGGGCACCGCCAGCTACGTCGGCAAGGACTCCTACGCCTACCCGGTGGGCATCATCATCGACGAGGTCGCCGCGCCCTGAGCGCAAGGGCGTTTGACGATTCTTCCCTGGGAGCGCCGGGCTCCAGCCCGGCAGTTTTCAAACGCGAATTGCCGGGCTGGAGCCCGGCGGTCCCAGGGGCGCATCTGCCTATTCCTGCGGTTCGCGCGCTTGCTCGACGACAGTGGCCCTGACCGCGGCCGGCCAGCACCGATCCGGGACCATGGCGGCGTCAGCGCGGCGTCGACGTGGGCGTCGACGCTCCGAAAGAGCCGCCTATGGCCAGACGCCAGCGGGCCGTCCGTTTCAGACCGGGGCCACCGCCAGCGCGGCCTTGGCCACCCGGCCGTCGGCGCGTTCCAGCCCCAGCCACAGGCGCGACTGCGCCGGCAGCGGCCAGGGCACCTCGACCCGGGCGGTGAGGAATCCCGCCAGCCCGGGCTCGGGCAGGGCGCGGCAGGCCTGCGAACCCCAGCCGTTCTTGATCCCCACCCACAGGTGCAGCGCGCGCCCGGCAGGCAGCGGCGGATCGCTCTGCACCGCCACCGGCAGCACGGTGCCCGGCACCAGGCGGGCGCGCACCGGCACCTCGACCGCCAGCAGTTGGTCATCGAGTTCGAGCAGGTGCGGCTGCCGGGCCGAAAATGGCCGGGAACTGGCATTGCGCGCCGGCGGGGCGGCACGCTCGGCGCCACCAGCGAACAGCCGGGCTTCAGAGGTGAGGAAGGCCGCCAGGGTGGCGGTGGTGAGGATGAGACGACGTGGCATGGCTGCCCTCGCTGGGTTCGGGGTGATGATGGATGGCGCACATCATCGCCGACGGCGGGGCTTGGGAGCGGTGGCGGGGGAAGACAGGAGCGGAAGGGGTTGCGGCGGAGGCATCGGGCACCGGCGCTGCCACCGCCAGCGGGAGCGGCACGGCCGGGCGGACGACCCGGGCAGCCGCCACCGCCACCACCTGGCAGGTGGTGGCGAAGGGTCCACGGGCAGCAGCCACCACCGGTTCGCCCGCCACCAGCACGGTGAGCAGGGCCACCAGCACCAGCAGGGGCAGCGGCAGCAGGCGTGCGGGAGCCATCAGGACGGTGACGACCGACCCCCCACCAACCTGACCGACCGCGCCAGGATGACCCATCGCCCGGCCAGGATGCACCGGTTGTGCCAATGGGCCGCAGCAAAGAGATGGATCACCGCCACGACGCCACGACGCCACGAGGAAACGGCCGATGCAGATCAGCCCCTTCACCCGTTGGGTGAGGGGGAGTCGGCGTAAGTCCACCTCCGACCGTGGCGCCGTGGCGCCGTGGCGGTCGAATCGCTGATTCTGGGGCGAACCGTGCTCAGCGGCCGCCCAGCGCCCGCTCGTAGGCGTCCACCACCGGGGCGGGGGCGAAACGCTCGGCCTGGGCGCGGGCGGCGGCGCGCATGGCGGCGTAGCGCGGGGGGTTGTCGAGCAGGTCGGCGGCCAGGGTGCCCAGGCACACGTCGACCCCCTCCGGGCAGAGCATCCCGCTGACCCCGTCCTCGACCACCTCGGGCAGGCCGCCCAGGGCATAGCCGATCACCGGCACCCCGCAGGCCATGGCCTCGAGCGCGGCCAGGCCGAAGGATTCGCTGCGGCTGGGCAGCAGGAACAGGTCGCTGGCCTGCAGGATCGCCTCCGGGCGCTGGCTGCCGAGGATGCGCAGGTCGTCGCGCACGCCCAGTTCGCGCGCGCGCTCCTCGGCCAGCGGCAGGTCGGGGCCGTCGCCCACCAGCGCCAGCACCGCGGGCATGCGCCGGCGCAGCACCGCGAAGGCGCCGACCACGTCGGCCACATGCTTGACCGGGCGGAAGTTGGAGACGTGGGTGAGCACCTTCCAGCCGGGCGGGGCGAGGCAGGCGCGCGCCGCCGGGGCGGGCTCGGGGCGGAAGCGCTGCAGATCGACGAAGTTGGGGATCACCAGCTGGCGCCCGGCGGCGATGCCGAAGTGCTGCTCGGTCTGCTCCGCCAGCCAGCGGCTGGGGGTGGTGATGACGTCCTGGCGGTCGATGGCGAAGCGGGTCAGCTCGTGGTAGCCGCGCTCGCGCCCGACCAGGCTGATGTCGGTGCCGTGCAGGGTGCAGGCCAGGCGCACATCACGCCCGCGCCCGCGCAGCACCTCGCGCGCCATCCACGCCGCCGCCGCGTGCGGGATGGCGTAGTGGCTGTGGATCAGCTCGATGCCGAACTCGTCCACCAGCTCGATCAGCTTGTTGCACAGGTTGAGGGTGTAGGGCGGGTAGCGGAACAGCGGGTACTCGCCCATGGTCACGGCATGGAACGTGAGGTTGGCGCGGAAGCGGTCGAGGCGGAAGGGCACCTCGTAGCTGACCACGTGCACCTGGTGGCCGCGGTCGGCCAGGTGCATCGCCAGCTCGGTGGCCACCACCCCCGAGCCGCCCACCGACGGGTAGCAGACGACCGCGATCTTCACGGCGCCGGCGCCGCCGTGGCCGGCCCGGCCGCCAGCGGGGCGAGGGCGGGGGCCAGGCGCATGCCCGCGGCCGGGGTCAGGCGGCGTTCCCACGGCTGGCTGCCGGCGCGCTCCAGGCGCACGGTCACCGCCGCGGTGGCGGACAGGCGCAGGGTGCAGGGGGTGGTGCCGCGCAGCTGGCCGTCGACCAGCACGTCGGCGTTGGCCGGCACGCTGTCGAGCGCCAGTTCGACCTCGCCCGCCGGCAGCGGCGGGGCGGCGGGGGCGACCGGCGCCGCCGGAGCAGTCGCAGCCATCGCCGCCGGGCCCATGGTCGCGCGCACGTTCAGCCATTCGGTCAGGCCGCTGCAGGCGTTGGTGGCCGCGGCCCAGCCGGCACGGCATTCCAGCCGTCCGGCGGGGCCGGGCGGCTTGGCCAGGTCGACGCCCTCGGCGTCGCCGCGCATCACCCGCCGCCACACCTCGCGGCCCTGGGGGTCGAGCGCACGCATCTCGATCGACACCGTGTAGCGGCGGCCGGCGGAGGGGCTGGAGGTGTCCTCGAGCGCGGTCACCCGGGTCAGCACCACCACCTCGGCGCCCTTGGTCGCGGGCGGCAGGCCGGCGTTCCAGGCGGGATCGGCGGAGCCGGGCAGGGCGCGCCCGGCGAAGCCGTCGGCGCTGCGGCAGAACATGCTCAGGCGCACCGCCAGGTCCTCGCACCAGGTGTCGGAGCCGGTGGGATGGATGGTGGCGAGCGGCCCCATGTCGACCGGGGCGAACAGCACCGGGGTGCCCTTGACCTTGCCTGCGGGCGGCCAGGCCACCCCCGGACGGGTGGAGCAGGCGGTGGCGAGGCCGGCGAGCACGAGCCCGGCCGCAAGCAGAAGGATCTGGCGCATGGACCGCAGTTGAGCCGCTGGGGGCGGGGTGCAAGCCGCCGCCCGCGCATCGCGCCGCGGCAGCGGCGCGCGGCAGGCGCGCGATGGCGCCCGCCCGCCAGCCGCTTCTACTGCCGCCCGCCCATGAACGCCCCCCGCCTGCTCCTGCTGTCGGCGCTGCTGCTGCCGGCCGCCGTCACCACCGCCGCCGAGGGCAAGGCCAGGGCCGAGGCCGGACCCGCCGCCGGCGGCACCCTGGTGGTGCCGCTCGCCGGCAGCCTGCCGCTGCAGCCGGCGCCGGGCATGTTCGCCGACGGCGACACCTCGCTGCACGACGCCACCGTGGCCCTGCGCCAGGCCCTGCGCGCGCCCGAGAACACCCTGGTGCTCGACCTCAGCGGCGGCTTCGCGCCCACCCTGGCGGCGGCCGAGGAGCTGGCCGAGGTGCTGCGCGCCGAACGCCAGGCCGACCCCCGTCCGGCGCGCAGGGTGGTGGCGCTGGTCGACGGCCTCGACGACCGCGCCCTGGTGCTGACCGCGGCCTGCGACGAGGTGGTGATGTCGGAGGCCGGGGTGCTGATGGCCATGGGCCTGTACCTCGACTCGTGGTACCTGGGCGACGCCCTGGCGCGCATCGGGGTCAAGGTCCACGCGGTGGCCAGCGGCGAGCACAAGACCGCGCACGAGGCCTTCACCCGCAACGCCCCCAGCCCGGCGGCCAAGGCCGACCTGCGCCGCCTGGTCGACGGCCTCGACGCCAGCCTGCTGCGCCTCGCCGGCCGCCCCCCCTGCCCGTCGGCCTCGCTGGCGGCGGCGCGCGCCGAGGCTCCGCAGACCGCCGAGCGCGCGGTGGCGCTGCGCCTCGCCGACCGCGCCGCCGAGACCGGCGACTGGCTGGCGGCGCTGCCCGAGCCGGTGCGCTGGCAGCAGGATGCCGGCACGCGCAACGACCTCGGCTCGCTCGCCGGCCTGCTCTCGTTCTGGCGCCTGCTGGTCGACGGCGAGGACCGCCCGCGCCACCCGCGGGTGGTGGCGGTGGTCGAGCTGGAAGGCGAGATCGTCGAGGGCGGCGACTCGGTGCCGGGCGAGACCATCGCCGGCGAGGACACCAGCGAGGCGTTCGCCGACCTCGCCGAGGACGAGCGGGTGGTGGCGGTGGTGGTGCGCATCAACTCGCCGGGCGGCTCCGCCGGGGCCTCCGACCGCATCCACCACGCCATCCGCCGCTGCATCGCCAAGGACAAGCCGGTGGTGGCGCTGTTCGACTCGGTCGCCGCCAGCGGCGGCTACTACATCGGCTGCGCCGCCAACGAGGTGCTGGTGCACCGCACCACCATCACCGGCTCGATCGGGGTGTTCGCGATGATGCCCGACGCCAGCGGGGCGCTCGGCCTGCTCGGCATCGGCCACCACGCGGTCGGCACCGGGCCGCGCGCCGGGCTCGACGACCTCGCCAGCCCCTTCGACGACGAGCGCCGGCGCGCGCTCGAGGCGGTGATCGCCGCCACCG
This sequence comes from Planctomycetota bacterium, assembly GCA_023150565.1. Lineage (GTDB taxonomy): Bacteria > Planctomycetota > UBA11346 > UBA11346 > UBA11346 > JAKLKR01. The sequence continues at coordinate 44,477 of JAKLKR010000005.1, read as the reverse complement.
ACCACCGCTTCCACCAGATCGTGGCCCGCGGCCGCAACCTGCCCATCGAGCAGGTCGCCGCCCTGGCGGGCGGACGGGTGTGGACCGGCGAGGAGGCGGTGGCCAACGGCCTCGCCGACGGCTTCGGCACCCTGGCGGTGGCGGTGGCGCACGCCCGCGCACGCGCCGGGGTGGCCGAACAGCTGCCGCTCGAACGCCTGCCGCGCCACCGCGGCCTGCTCGCCCGCCTGGGGCTGGCGCGCACCGCCGCCGGGGTGCTGCCGGCGCGCCTGCGCCTGTGGGCCGACGCCGCCCGGCGGCGCGCGCCGACGATGATGGCATGGACCAACCTGCGGCCCTGAGCGACCTGCCCGCCGACCGCCGCCGGCGGGCGCGCATGGTGCGCGACCAGCTGGCGGACTGCGGCGATCAGCGCGTGCTGGCGGCGATGGCGGCGCTGCCGCGCCACCTGTTCGTGCCGGCCGAGGGCCGCGGTTCCGCCTACGACGACGCCCCCCTGGCGATCGGCTGCGGCCAGACCATCTCGCAGCCGCGCCTGGTGGCGCGCATGCTCGCGCTGCTCGCCCTGCGCCCGGGGATGCGCGTGCTGGATGTGGGCGCCGGCTCGGGCTACGCCGCCGCCCTGCTCTGGCGCCTGTCCGCCCCGGACGGACAGGTGCTGGCGGTGGAGCGCCAGGGGGCGCTGGCGGCGGCGGCGCGCCCCCTGCTGGCCGGCCTGGCGCCCGGCGTCGAGCTGGTGCATGGCGACGCCCTGGCCCTGGCCAGCGGCCGCTTCGACGCCATCCACGTCGCCTGCGCCTGCCCCGGCCTGCCCGCGCAACTGGCCGCCCGCCTCGCCCCCGGCGGCATCCTGGTGGCGCCGGTGGCCGAGGCCGACGGCCGCCAGCACCTGGTGCGCTGGCGCGCCGGCAGCGCTCCCGAAGCCCTCGACGACGTGCTGTTCGTGCCCGCCCTGCCGGGAGTGGTGGCGGAATAGGCATGGCCTGGCGGCGGCATGAGCATGCCGCGGCCCTTCCCACCCCGCACGCGGCCGTGATAGTGCGGCCATGCCGGTTCCCACCCGTGTGTTCAAGCGCCTGGGCGTGCTCATCGAGGGCTCGCAGGACATCTACCGCAACAAGACCGCGATGGCGCTGCTGCGCTTCCGGCCCGAGGACGTGGTGTGCGTGATCGACAGCACCCTGGCCGGGTGCGCCTCGGCCGGCGAGGACCTCGACCACCCCATCCCGGTGGTGGCGACCATGGCCGAGGCCATCGCCCTCGGCATCGAGTGGCTGGTGATCGGCGTCGCCACCCCCGGCGGCTTCCTGCCCGACGACCTGCGCCCGCCGGTCTACGAGGCGATCCGCAACCGCGTGGGGGTGATCTCGGGCCTGCACGAGAGCGTGGGCAACGACCCCAACCTGGTGGCGCTCGCCGCCCGCCACGCGGTCGAGCTGGTCAACCTGCGCAAGCCGCCGGAATACGACCGCGTCACCGCCACCGGCAAGGCGCGCGGCACGCGCGCGCGGCGGGTGATGACGGTGGGCACCGACGCCAACATCGGCAAGACCACCACCGCCCTGGCGCTGGTGCGCCACCTGCAGGGCATGAAGGGCGCGCCTCGCACCCGCTTCGTCAGCACCAGCCAGGACGGCATCCTGGTCACCGGCCGCGGCATCGCCATCGACCGCGTGCCCGCCGACTTCGCCGCCGGCTGGACCGAGCGCCTGGTGCTGGAGGAGGACCGCCTGGGCGCCGGCCTGCTGGTGGTCGAGGGCCAGAACTCGATCCTGTCGCCCTATTCCGGCGGCACCGCCCTCAGCCTGCTGCACGGCGCCTGCCCGGACGCCATGGTGCTGTGCCACAACCCCTCGCGCCGCACCCTGCGCCACACCGATGTGCCGGTGCCGCCCCTGGGCGACTACATCACCATGTACGAACGCCTGCTCGCCCCCCTGCATCCCGGGCGGGTGGTGGCGGTGTCGCTCAACACCTGCGAGCTCGACGAGCGCGCCGCCGCCGATGCGGTCAAGGCCGCCGCCAAGGCCACCGGCCTGCCCTGCGCCGATCCGGTGCGCGGCGGCGAGGCCGCCTGCCGCATCCTGGCCGAGGCCCTGCTGGCGGCCTGCGCCAGCCCCGCTGCCAAGCCCGCCAAGGCCCTCGCCGCCCGGAGCCGCCGATGAGGATCGCCGCCGCCCTGCCCCTGCTGCTGGCCTGCGCCGCGGCCTGCCCCGCGGCCGAGCACCAGGCCCCGGCCGCCCCCAAGCCCCTGCCCAGCGCCAGCGCCGACCCGCTTTCCGCCCTGCCGACCGTGGCGCGGGTACGCCCGCAGGCGGTCGAAGAGGCGGCAGGCGACGAGCTGGCGCCCGGCATCCGCCGGGTACGCGGCCGCCACGTCGCCCTCGAAGGGGTGATGAACATCGACCAGGGCCCGGTGGACGGGCTCGAGGTGCTAGCCTGCCTCAAGGACGGCAAGATCCACGAGACCCTCATCCGGCTCGACACCACCATCGGCCAGCTGGTCAAGGCCGCCTGCATCGAAAGCCTCGGCCTGACCGTCGACGGCCAGCCCGCCGAGGAGGGCACCGGCCAACCGGCGCGCGGGATCGCGGTCGCGCTCGAGGTGCAGTGGCGCGGCGACCAGGGCTGGCTGGGGGTTCCGGCCTCGGCCCTGGTGCGCGACCGCGTCACCGACACCCCCTATCCCGCCCTGCCCTACGTGTGGACCGGCAGCCGCTTCCTGGCCCTGCACGGCAGCGGCCCGGACGGCCAGCCCGCCGCCCGCCAGCAGTTCATGCTCGACAGCACCAAGTCGGTGGCGGTGAACTTCGACGAACCCGATGCGCTGTTCGCCAGCCCCTTCCCAGGCGCGGTCAACGACACCCGCTTCGAGACCAATAGTTCGATCTGCCCGCCCCCTGGCACCCGTATCCGCCTGGTGGTCCGCCGCTGCGAACTGCCGCTCACCCTGGCCCTGGCCGATGACGCCCGCCTGAGCCACGCCGGCCAGGTGCTGGACGATGCCGCCCTGTCCGCCCTGCTGGCCGCCCACTATGGGGCAGGCGCCAAACCGGCCCTGCGCGCGGTGGGGGTGCAGGTCGAGCGCGCCACCAACCGCCGCCAGGACATCGCCGCCCGCACCCGCCTGCTCGCCGCCGCCGCCCACGCCAAGGCCTGGGTGGTGCCGGTGTTCGTGGTCGGCGAGTAGGGTCCGCGCGCGGAACGTGATCAACCGCGACCCACCGGCGCCGCGCGGTTTTAGCCGAAAAGCGCCGCCACTGCGACGCGGAAGCCTGGCAGGATGGTGCCGCCCTCGATGGTGCCGCTGGTGTCCAGCCGCTGCACCTGGCCATTCGCACTCCACACCTCGACCCGCCGCCGCCGGGGGTCCACCAGCCAGACCATCGCCGTGCCGTGCTCCAGCCAGCCGGCGGCCTTTTCCTGCACATCGCTCCAGGCGTCGCTGGGGGACACCACTTCCACCGCCACCAGCGGCAGGAACGGCAAGAACCCCCGCACCGGCGCGGCAGCTGCCTGGTCTGCCGTGATCACCGCCACATCCGGCGCGCGCACGGTGTCCTCCGACCAGATGAAGCCGGTATCACCCACCAGCACTTCGAAGGGATGACCCACCGCCCACTGCGCCAGCGCCACCACGAGCTGGCGGGAGGAACGTCCATGCTCAAGGCCGGTCGGTGCCATCGCGATGATCTCCCCTTCGATGAGTTCGCAGCGACCGGGATGCTGCTCCAGGTCGGCCAGGGTGGAACGATGCGCAGTGGTCGTCATGGCTGCACCTCGCCGGCAGTCTGCCCACCTTCCGCCGCCGGGGAATCGGCCACCGACATCGCCGTGTCGCCGCGGTGAAACCACCCTTCTCTTTTTCCCGTAGTTGCGCGTCAGTCCTGTTTGAGATTCGCCTGTTTGACGAAGCGGTCCATGATCGCGATCACCCGGCTGAAGTGATCCTTGCTGTGGAAATGCAGGGTCACGGTGCCGGTGCCGTTGGCGCGCTCGCGCACGCTCACGGTGGTGCCGAACAGCAGCTTGAGGTTGCCCTCGATCTCACGCAGGTGCGGCGGCTTGGCGGTGGGGGTCGGCGGCTGCAGGCCGGCGGGCCCGAGCTTGGCCAGACGTTCGACCTCGCGCACCGACATCTGGCGCTCCGCCGCCAGGCGGGCGAGCTTCAGCTGCCAGTCGGCGTCGGCCACCCCGAGCAGCAGCTTGGCGTGGCCGGTCGACAACTGCCCGGATACGAGCAGGGTCTGGATGGCCTCCGGCAGGCCGGTGAGGCGCAGCAGGTTGGTGACCGTCGAGCGGTCCTTGTTCACCCGCGCGGCCACCTCTTCATGCGTGAGCCCGTGTTCCGCGATCAACGACTGGAGGCCATGGGCGACCTCCATCGGATTGAGGTCGGAGCGCTGGAGGTTTTCCACCAAACGCAGCTCGGCCACATGCTGGGGATTATCCTCTTCGCGGATCACCACCGGCACCTTGGTCAGGTTGGCCAGTTTGGCCGCACGGTAGCGGCGCTCGCCACTAACGATCTCGTAGCCGACCTCGCGCCGCAAAACAACTATTGGCTGAAGAATTCCGTGGGTGGCGATCGACTCGGCCAGCTCCTTCAATCCACTATCATCGAAGTAGGTGCGCGGATTCTTGCTCGACGGCACCACCAGGCCGATGTCAACTTCCAGGTAGCCCCGCGGCGGCTCACGGCGCACGGTTTTGGAGAGCACATCCGCCATGCTGCGGCCAAGGCTGGAATCACTTAAGGCCACGCAGGATCTCCTTGGTCACCACAGCATAAGCCAGAGCCCCAGGGCTCAAGGGATCATAGCGGACAATGGATTGGCCGTGGCTGGGGGCTGCCGCCAGAGCCACATCACGGGGTATCGGGGTGGTGAAGACCCGCTGACCCAGATGCTTGGTGATTTCCGCCGCCACCTGGTGCGACAAGGGGTGCCGCTGGTCGAACATGGTCAGCACCACCCCCAGCAGGTCGCATTGGGCGCCCGAATCGACCCGCAAGTCTTCCAGAAAGGCCAACAGCTGGGTCAGGCCTTCCAGGGCGAAATATTCCGTCTGCACCGGCAGCAGGAGATGATCTGCCGCCAGCAGGGCATTCATGGGCAGGTAATTGAGTGTGGGCGGGCAATCGATGATGATCAGGTCGAAGGATGGCCGCAGAGCATCGATCCGACGCCGCAGGGCGAAGCGTCCCGCATCCTGCTTGGACAGGCGCCGCTCATCATCGATGAGGTCGGCGGTGGCGGGGCAGATCCACACCCCTTCCTCGCTGGTGGCCACCGGTTCCTGGCTGCCATAGACCGTTCCCGTGCCCTGACCAGCCGCAAAGACGCTGGTGGCGTTCGCCTGAGGATCGTTGTCGATCACCAGGACCCGCTTTCCCGCCAGGCCGGCAAAGGCGGCCACATTGACCACCGTGGTGGTCTTGCCGACGCCGCCCTTCTGATTCGAGACCGCCAGGACGGTGGTCATGTTCCACGTGGAACGAGGCGAGGAGACCACGTGCAGGGGGGCCCACCTCGGATGATACTCATAGACAGGTGTTCCACGTGGAACATATACTATTTATGTCGTACTACAGGCGACGATAACAGGTGGTCGGCGACAGCGTCAGCCCGCGACGATCGACCTCGCTGACCGCCGCCAGGAACGCACCGCCGCGCATGGGGTGCGTAGTCACCTCGATCGAGGTCTGCCCCTGGGGATCAGCGGCGCCCTGATGGATGCTCAGCACCGACGCCCCATGGTGGGCCAGGCTGTTGATGATCCCGGCCAGCACGCCCGGCCGGTCGGGGACCAGGAAACGGGCGTAGCTGCTGGTGACCTCCTCGGTCTCGGGCAGGAAGGCCGGGGCCGAGGCGGGCTGGAAGAAGCGGTAGTGGGCGGTGGTGGCCTGGTAGCGGCCGCTGGCCACGTCGACCACGTCCGCCAGCACCGCCGAGGCGGTCGGTTCGGCCCCGGCGCCCTGGCCGGTGAACAGCTGCGGCCCGGTGGCGTTGCCGACCACGTGCACGCCGTTGTGGTTCCACATCACCGAGGCCAGGGGGTGGTCGAGCGGGACCAGGGTGGGGGCGACGCGCAGCTCGATGCCCTCGGGGCGGCTCTTGGCCACCGCCAGCAGCTTGATGCGGCAGCCCATGGTGCGTGCCGAGGCGATGTCGCGCGCGCTCACGCCCTGGATGCCTTCGACCCGCACCGAGGTGAGGGGGACCGAGCGGTTGAAGGCGATGCGCGCCAGGATGGCGAGCTTGTGCGCGGTGTCGGTGCCGTCGACGTCGAGGGTGGGGTCGGCCTCGGCGTAGCCCAGGCGCTGGGCCTCGGCCAGGGCGTCGCGGTAGTCGCGGCTCTCGACCTCCATCTTGGTGAGGATGAAGTTGCAGGTGCCGTTGAGGATGGCGCAGATCGACTCGATGCGGTTGGCGACCAGGCCGTCGCGCAGGGCGGCGATGACCGGGATGCCGCCCGCCACCGCCGCCTCGAAGGCGATGCCCACCCCGTGCTGGGCGGCGAGCGCGAACAGCTCGTCGCCGTGCACCGCGATCAGCGCCTTGTTGGCGGTGACCACCTGCTTGCGGGCGCGGATCAGGCGTTCGCAGATCGCCTTGGCCTCGCCGGTGCCGCCCACCAGCAGCACCACCACGCGGATCTCGGGGTCGTCGAGGATGGCTTCGAGGCGGTCACCGATGGCGGCGCCGTCGGGGCGCTGGGCGCGCACCCGCGAGGGGGTGCGGGTGACGATGGTCTTGACGCGCAGGTCGATGCCGGTGCGTTCGGCGAGCAGGGCGCCATCGCGGGCCAGGATCGACACCACCCCGCCACCCACCGTCCCCCAGCCGACCAGTCCCAGCGCGCAGCGTTCCATGAGGCCTCCGGGGCCGGATGGTCAAGGGATGCCGTGGGTTGCAACGCCCCAGTGGGCTTCAGATCCCTTCCGCCAGCCGCTCCGCCAGGAACTCGTTGAGGCCGTGGGTGCGGATCTTGGCCTGGGTGGCGCGCAGGTCGTAGGGCACACGGTGGAAGGTCAGCTGCTCGCCGTCGAGGGTGGCGAAGCTGGCGCGCACGTCGCGGTCGCGCGGTTGGCCCACCGAGCCGACGCAGATGTAGGCCTTGTGGCCCTTGGGCAGGCGGAAGCTGCGGTGCCCGTCGTGGGGGATCATCACCCCCACCGTGGTGGCCAGGAAGGGGGTGTGGTTGTGGCCGGCGAAGCACAGGTCGAAGCCGCTGAAGTCGCGGTTCAGGGTCTCGATCATCTGGTTGGCTTCGATCGGGTTCTCGGGCTCGTCGACGTAGTCGTGCACCGGGTCGTAGATCGAGCCGTGCACCATCAGCACGTTGCCCTTGAGCGCGAAGGCCTTGCGCTCGGCGAACCATTCCATCAGCCCGCCGCCGCCGGCGCGCAGCATGCGCCGGGTCCAGTCGATGGCCTGGGCGGCATGCGGGTTGAAGCGGTGGCGGCCGGTGACCAGGGCCTCTTCGTGGTTGCCCATCAGGCTCGACTCGAAGCGCTCCTTGGCGTAGCGCGCCACCGCCACCGGGTCGGGGCCATAGCCGATCACGTCGCCCAGGCACCAGTAGGACTTCACCCCCAGCGCTTCGCAGGTGCGGAACACCGCCTCGGTGGCCTCGAGGTTGGCGTGCAGGTCGCTCAGGATGGCGATCACGGCCGGTTCCCCGGCAGGGGCAGGTTGGTCAGTTCGCGGTAGATGCGCGCCACCGAGTCGAGGTTGAGCCCGATCACCGTGCCCATCGCCCCCTGGACCTCGGTGACGAAGCGGTCGCCGGACTCCTGGATGGCATAGGCGCCGGCGCGGTCGCGATGCTCGCCGGTGGCGATGTAGGCCTTGAGCTCGGCGGTCTGCACCGGGCGCATGCTGACCTTGGCCACCGCCACCGCGCAGGCGGCGGGGCCGCGGCTGCCGTCGGCGTTCACCAGCAGGCAGCAGTGCCCGGTGAAGATGCTGTGGGTGGTGCCCTGGAGCGCGCCGAGGATGCGCAGGGCGTCGTCGTCGTCGGCCGGCTTGCCGAACACCTGGCGGCCGAGCGCCACCACCGTGTCGGCGGCCAGCACCACCCCGGCGGCGCCGGGCGGCAGCACCGCGCCCTCGGCCTTGGCGCGGGCGCGGTCGAGCGCCAGCACCTGGGGGGCGCCGGCGGTCACCTGCTCCTCGTCGGCGGCGCTGGCGACCACGGTGAAGGGGACGCCGGCGCGGGTCAGGAGCATGGCGCGCTGCGGGCTCTTGCTGGCAAGGTAGATCACGCCCTTACGCTACCCCACGCTCCGTCCGCGCACAAGGTACGCCCATGGCATTCCCCGGCCCTCGTTCACGCGCCCTGTTCGCCGCCGCCCAGCGCGTCATCCCCGGGGGGGTGAACTCGCCGGTGCGGGCGTGGAAGCGCCTGGGCGGCCGGCCGCCGGTGGTGGTCGCCGGCAAGGGCGCCTGGATCGTCGACGCCGACCGCCGCCGCTACGTCGACTATGTGCTGTCGTGGGGCCCGCTGATCCACGGCCACGCCCACCCCGCCACCGTGCGCGCGGTGCGCGCCGCCGCCGGGCGCGGGCTGAGCTTCGGCGCCCCCTGCCCGGCCGAGGCCGAACTGGCCGCGCTGGTGTGCGCAGCGCTGCCGTCGATGGAGCAGGTGCGCTTCGTCAACAGCGGCACCGAGGCCACCATGAGCGCCCTGCGCCTGGCGCGCGCCGCCACCCGGCGCGCCATGGTGGTGAAGTTCGACGGCTGCTACCACGGCCACGCCGACCACCTGCTGGTGGCCGCCGGCAGCGGCTGCGCCACCCTCGGCCAGCCGGATTCCGCCGGGGTGCCGGCCTCCTTCGCGGCCAAGACCGCCTCGGTGCCCTACAACGACCTGGCCGCGGTCGAGCAGGCCTTCGCCGCCCACCGCGGCGACGTGGCGGCGGTGATCGTCGAGCCGGTGGCGGGCAACATGGGCCTGGTGCTGCCCGCGCCCGGCTTCCTCGCCGGCCTGCGCGCGCTGTGCGACCGCGAGGGCGCGCTGCTGGTGTTCGACGAGGTGATGACCGGCTTCCGCACCGCCTGGGGCGGCTGGCAGACGGTGTGCGGGGTGCGCCCGGACCTCACCTGCCTGGGCAAGGTGGTGGGCGGCGGCCTGCCGGTGGGCGCCTATGGCGGCGCGCGCGCGCTGATGCGCCAGCTCGCCCCCGAGGGCCCCTGCTACCAGGCCGGCACCCTCAGCGGCAACCCGGTGGCGATGGCCGCCGGCCTCGCCTGCCTCGGCGCGGCGCGCCGGCGCGGCTTCCACGACCGCCTCGCGGCCTGGACCACCACCCTGGTCGAAGGCCTGCGCGGCCTCGCCGCCGACCACCGCCAGGCGGTGCAGTTCGCCCAGGCCGGCAGCATGTGGGGCTACTTCTTCTCGGCCGAGGCGGTGGGCGAATACGCCGCCGCCGCGCGCAGCGACACCGCGCGCTGGGCGACCTTCTGCGCCGCCATGGTCGAGCAGGGGGTCTACCTGGCGCCCAGCCCCTTCGAGGCCGCCTTCACCAGCGCCGCGCACGGCAAACAAGAGCTCGACCACACCCTGCGCGCCGCCGGGCGCGCCTTCGCACGCACCAGGCGCCTCCATGGCTGACGACAAGAAGAAGCCCAAGAAACCCGCCGGCGAGGACAGCGGCAAGAGCAAGGGGAAGGGGGGCGGGGGCGGCAGCCTCGACCTGACCTTCGGTCGCGGCCTGCGCCTGTTCCTGCTCGCCGCCATCCTGCCCCTGCTGCTGGTGACCTGGTGCGCGGTGGGCTGGCAGGGCGGTCCGGTGCTGCGCGGCGGGGTGGCCGACCTGCACGGCGCCGCCGCCTGGTGGCGCATCGGCGAGGTGTTCCTCGGGGTGCTGGTGTTCATCAGCGCCTTCTGGCTGTTCTGGCCCCTCGGCCAGTGGCTGCGCAAGGCCTCGGTGGGCTACTTCGCCGGCAACAGGATCCTCGGCTTCATCCCCCTGGTGCTGGCCACCCCGCTGTGGATCGCCTTCTATGCCACCGCGGTGACCGCCCTGGCCGCCGGCGCCATGATCACCTGGCGCGGGCTGGAACACCTCGGGCTGGTCACCCTGGTCAAGGCCCTGGGCGGTTGACCCGGCGCCCGCCGGGGCGCTGCATCCGGTGGCTTGGCGCGCTGGCGATCCTGTGCTACCGTGAGGGTCCACGGAGGCTCCCATGGCCTGGATCGACCAGCTGTTCCGCATGATGACCGAAAAAAAGGCCTCGGACCTGCACATGACGTCCGAGCACACGCCGATGATCCGCGAAAGCGGCGACATGGTGGCGCTGCCGAACATCCCCAAGCTGTCGCGCGAACAGATGTGGAAGATCCTCTCCGAGATCTGCCCGGAGCGCAATCTCAAGGAGTTCGAGGAGGGCTGGGACACCGACTTCGCCTACGCGCTCGAGGGCTGCGGACGCTTCCGCTGCAACTACTTCATGGACCGCTTCGGGCCCGGCGGGGTGTTCCGCCGCATCCCCGACAAGATCCTCACCGCCGAGCAGCTCGGGCTGCCCTGGGGGGTGATGAAGATGCTCGAGTTCAAGAAGGGCCTGGTGCTGGTCACCGGCCCCACCGGCTCGGGCAAGTCCACCACCCTGGCGGCGATGGTCGACTGGCTGAACGCCAACCGCAAAGAGCACATCATCACCATCGAGGACCCGGTCGAGTTCGTGCACCCGGCCAAGCAGTGCCTGCTCAACCAGCGCGAGGTCCACGCCCACACCAAGTCCTTCGCCCGCGCCCTGCGCGCCGCCCTGCGCGAGGACCCGGACATCGTGCTGGTGGGCGAGATGCGCGACCTCGAGACCACCCGCATCGCGATCGAGACCGCCGAGACCGGCCACCTGGTGTTCGGCACCCTGCACACCTCGACCGCCGCCAGCACCGTCGACCGCATCATCAACCAGTTCCCCGCCGAGGAGCAGGAGCAGATCCGCCTGATGCTGGCCGGCTCGCTCAAGGGCGTGGTGGCGCAGAACCTGCTCAAGAAGAAGGGCGGCGGCCGCTGCGCCGCGCTCGAGATCCTGCTGGTCACCTCCGGCGTGTCGGCGCTGATCCGCGAGGGCAAGACCTTCCAGATCCCCAGCCAGATGCAGGTGGGCGCGCGCTACGGCATGCAGCTGCTCAACGACGCGCTCGAGAAGCTGGTCAAGGACGGCAAGGTCGAGCCCATGGACGCCTACGACAAGAGCCTCGACAAGGAAGACATCATCAAGAAGCTCAAGGGCTTGGGCCACGATGTCGAAGCCCAGATCCAGGCCGCCGACCAGGCCCGCCAGGCGGAACTGAAGCGCATGGCCGAAGGCGGCGCGCCCAAGGAGGCCCCCGCCCCGGCGGCCCCGGCCAAGGCCGCCCCCGCCGCCGAGGTGGTGGGTGGCGCCCCGCCCGGGCAGGGCGGCCCGATGGTGGTCAAGATGAAGGGCCAGGACGCACAGCCGCCGGCCCATCAGCAGCAGCCCCAACGCCCGCCCCAGGGCGGGGGACAGCTGCCACCCAACCCGCCGCCGCCCCCGGCCGGCGGCCAGGCCAGCAATTGGCGACGACCCGGGCAGTAATGGCCCTGGTGGATATCTCCACACTCGTCCACCTGGGGATCAGCCTCCCGATGTCTACCATGACCGCCGACCAGCGGGATACCACGCCCATGCACCAGCCCACCACCGTTCCAGGCCGCGTTCCCGCCCGCGGGATCCTGCGCGCCGGCATGACCATCATGGAGATCATGATGGCCTTCGCGATCATCGCGATCGCGATCACCAGCATCCTGGGCAACATGGCCAACCTGAACAGCACGCGCAAGGAGGCCCCTGACGTGGTGGCGGTGAACCAGGTGCTGTTTTCCCTCGTCGATCGCCTGCAGGCCGCCCACGAAGACCAGATCGGCTCTGCCCCCTGGGCCCAATACCGCTTTCAGGACCTGCCGGTCGTCCCTGGTGGCAATAGTGGCCCGCTGGTCGAGACCGCCGGGGATGACAGCCTGATCGCCGCCGGCCTGCTGTCCAAGCCCCTGGGGCTCAACCTGCGCGTCTACGTCGAGTTCTACCGCGGGATCACCCGGCTCGACGATAGCGGCGTCCCGATCACCAGCGAACCCGGCCTAATGGACGGTGAGGACGCCGCTTACACCACCCCGGCCGACTTCAAGGCCAAGCTCGCCAGCGCCACCGAACGGGCCCGCTTCCGGCTCGACACTACCAACTCCGCCTGGAACCAGGTCGGTGCCAACGACCCCCTGGTGATCCGCGTGATCGCTGTCTATTGCCTGCCCAGCGAACCGGACCGCGACCGTTCCCTGGAACTGATCACCGGACGGAAGAAATGAGCCCGCCCATGAACAGCACCCGACGTCACGGCGCCTTCTCCCTGATGGAAGTGATGATCTCCATCGCCCTGCTCGCCACCGTCGTGGCCCTGGCGATGGAGTCGCTGATGGCGGGGCAGAACTACGACCGCTTCGCCACCATGCAGGACGATCTGGCGGTGGAATCCACCCGCATCATGGCCTCGATCCGCGAAGATCTCGCCTCCTCGGCCTGGGAGTTCCCCACCGAGCCGCGCAGCTCCTATAGCGGGGCCTCGGCCACGGCCGACCGCGCCTTGCGCTACTACCCCTTTGTCCAGATCCAGTCGCCAGGTTCCCCGGCGATCACCACCGGCCTGGGTTCCCAGTTCGCCTGGTCCCACCGCCCGGCCAACATGGTGGTGATCGGGGGCATCGACGGCTCCCACCACCCCACCAGCTGGCACGATGCGGGCCAAGTCGACATCGGGGTGCCCGAGGATTTCACCAAGAACGCCACCGATGCCCACGCCGACGCGGTGAGCCGTGGCACCGCCACCGGTTCCACCGTCGGCGCCCAGCTCGACTATTGGTACCGCTCCTTCTACGCCCGCAGCCAGGAGATCCTCTTCCTGCGCTCGACCGTCTCCGCCTGGAACGAAAGCACCAACAGCTACACCGGCGCCAGCGACATGGCCCCGCTGCTCAAGTTCAAGGGCACCCGGCAGCAATGGTCCACCCCCGGGTATCACGACCAGTTGCAGATCTTCCGCGCCTCCGGCTGGTACGCGACCAAGGACCTGGGCGGGGCGGTGATCGGCTGGAACGCCTACGCCATCCCCGGTTCCACCATCTACAACGCCAACAACTTCCCCTATGGGGTGGTGATGGAGGCCGGCTACCTCAGCGACCCCACTGCCGGCACGATCGGCATGAACTGGCGCACCACGTCCGGCCGGGCCTTCGAATTCGACTACATCCCGCCCCTGGCCGCCACCGCCACCGCCGGCGCGATCAAGGACGCCTACGCTGCCGACCTCCAGGCCTATTCCTACTGCGTGGTCCCGTCGCGCATCGGCTTCGGACGCCTGGTGCGGGCGCACAAGGCCAAGTGGACCGGCACCTCCCCCACCCTCGGCGGCGAGATCACCAACCCGGCTTGGGGGACCGAACTGGGGCAGAAGATCTCCGATGACGGCACCTATGGCCTGGTGGTCGACCGCATCCTGTCCGACCATGTGATGCGCATCTGCTTCGACACCTTCCGCTCCGTCTCCAGCCTGTCCTCTGCCGACCGCACCGCATTCCCCGCGGTCAACGACTTCAACGGCTTCGACATCAACCAGGTCCGCGTCCGCCTGTACCTGGGCGCGCGCGCCACCGCCGGCACCGGCGCCACCGTCACCCGCCTGGTCGAAACCACCCTCGCCATGCGCGGCCGCAACACCCAGACTGACAAAAACTCCGAATCCAATGATTCCATCGCCCAGATCCTCGGTACCGACGCAGTCGGCCTGCCGCGATGATACCTGACGCAGGAGCTCCCATGATCACCCACGGCTCCCTCCCGTTCCGCCGGAACCGCTCTCCGCGTTCCGGTACCGCCCTCATCCTCGCCCTCGGGGTGGTGGCGATGGTCGCCGCGCTCATCCTGCTGTCGAGCGAGGGGGCGATCTACAGCCACAAGCAGGCCTCCGCCGGCCAGGACCACCTCAAGGTGCAGGCTGCGCTGGAAGCGGTGCTGGCCCGCCGCGAGCAGCGCGTGATCCAGCTCGCCGAGGCCGGCGATCCCAGCCAGTTCGCGGAATGGTCGAACAATTACGGCCTGGAGTATTTCGGCGAGTGCGAGGTGCGCTGGAAGGTCGAGCCGGTGCGCTCGGCGCCCAAGGACGCCAGCGGCAACACCATCACCTTCCTCGCCAATCCCTCGCCCGACATCAACTGGGAGCCGCCGTCCACCTTCAAGCTCACCAGCGCCCCCACCACCGACGCCTGGCGCTCCAACGACACCATCTATCTGTTCCGGGTCGCGGCCGAGGCCCGCCTGTGCACCGATGACGGGTCCAACAAGACGATCGAGGGCGATACCAGGGCCCGCGCCCAGGGGGCACGCTACGTCTCGGTCAATAAGGAACCGCTGTTCCGCTATGTGATCTTCTATGCCCAGAAGGGGGTCAAGGGCGACCTCGAGCTGTCGCACGGGCCTGCCATCAAGGTGTTCGGCAATGTCCATTCCAACGGCTCGATCTACCTCGGCGCCAGCACCGAGACCAACGACTGGAACGCCGTGCGGCCGACCAACGGCGATACCTACCTGGGGCCGATGGAATGGAACTCCACCACCACCTACGTCTACAACGACCGCGTGCGCTTCTACGATTCCGGCACCAGCTCCTACACCAGCTACGTCGCCAAGAACATCGGCGGCAACCTCAACAAGACGCCGCCGACCCAGACCAGCTACTGGAGCGAGATCAAGGATGCGCGCGTGCGCGTCACCGGTGTCGACGGCATCTTCCGCCTGGCCAAGCCGGCGATGTACGGTTTCTTCGGCGGCTTCCCGATGAAGAACCCGGGCTGGGCCCCGGCCAGCGCCACCACCAGCCACTACAGCCTGATCTTCACCGGCACCCCCTTGGACGCCCAGGACGGCCCGGTCAACAGCACCTTGGCGGCGGCCACCTTCAATGGCGGCTTCGTCAACCCCTACCGGGTGACCAGCGACAGCAAGCTGGTGACCTCGCCGGCCACCCAGCTGGCGGCCGACGACACCAAGCGCCAGATCAACGGCACCGCCATCACCGGCAACTGGCAGACCCCCGACAGCGGCAACGACGCGCGCGACAAGGAGCGCACCACCAACCTGTGGCTGACCGCCTCGCAGGGCAATCCGCCCAACGGCTTCAGCGGCTTCGCCCGCACCAAGGTCACCGGCGCCCAGGTGAAGCAGCTGCCCGAGACCCTGGCCAACCGTCCGCTCGAAGCCCAGGCCGTCCTCTATCCCGACCTGTCCAGCCTGCCCAGCACCAGCGCCCAGATGACCGCCTGGCGCGAACGTGGCGATGACCACACCGCCGCCCTGCCGCTGTTCATCACCGACAGCGCTGGCAGCACCACCACCGCCTACACCGCCACCCTCGCCAGCGCCCCCAGCGGGGTCATCGAGTCGCCTGGCCAGTACGTGCGCTACGCCTTGGGATCCAACGACTTCTACTTCCAGCGAGTGATGGCCAACTCGGCCACCGACGACTACGGCTTCATCGGCTGGAAGGCCACCGCCATCGACGGCACGGCGGTCCCCGCCAGCGCCCTGCCGGCCAAGGTCGGCCTGATCATCCGCGAGCGCCCGGTGCCGGACTTCCGCTATTTCGGCAAGGACGCCACCGGCGGCTACCTGCCCGACCGCACCTCGGCCAGCGCCGACTTCGTGCCCTACGCCTACGGCAAGCACAAGGACATCACCCTGTGGCCCTTCACCGAGATGTTCGTCTCGTCGATGCCGGGCACCGCCAACCCCTCGACCTACAACACCAAGGTGGTGCACGGCATCTACAGCGAGTTCATCAACAATGTCGCCGACAAGACCGTCCACAACCAGACCTATACCCGCAATCCCGTGCTCGGCGGCGTGCTCACCGTCACCACCGCGGTGCGGCGCGGCGGCGACGGCAAGTCGGCCTGGAACCGCGACGCCTCCTACAGCGGCAACGACGTGGCCAACGAGGTGTCGCAGGACCCCTTCGGCTTCTATCGTGACAACTGGCGGGTGATCCACCTCAAGCGCACCCGCGCCAACGTCAGCAACAACACCGGTCCGGTGGTGGACATGACCAAGGCCGACAACTACTTCTCGAAGGCTGACTTCACCTCGGTCCAGACCCGCCTGGTGCCTGACGCCACCGGCAAGTTCCTGACCCCGGTCGATGCCAGCGGCCAGCCGCAATGGACCGCACCCAACTATGATCCGCTCGCCGGGCTGATGGTGCGGCCGATCAACCGTGCCGCTGCCGAGGTCACCACCACCCTCAACCTCTCGACCAACGCGCTCAACGGCCGTGATCCCTATGTCGCCCTGTGCTATTCGCCCGAGCGCGGCATCGTGCTGCAGCGACGGTTCGAGCGCAGCGTGCCCAAGTCGGTGACCATCGCCGGCACCAACCGCTACTTCACCGGCAAGGGCGATCCCCTCAGCGCCGATGACGCCACCAAGATCGGCTCGCTGCAGCCGGGCAACGTGTGCATCATCCAGGACATCAAGCCCGCCACCGGCAGCGTGTACGGCGCCTCTGCGGTGAACACCAACGTCGCCAACACCTACACCGACAAGATCGTCAGCCAGGGTAATGACGCCACCGGCGCGGTCGACAGCGGCACCGCCTGCTCCCTGCCGGCCGCCACCATCTCGACCGGTGAAGGTCCGGTGGCACGCCCGGCGTTCAGCCTGGTGCGTGGCCCCTACGAGATCAAGAAGTTCTGGAAGTTCCGCAAGGAATCCCGCACCACCTGGTACCGCAACCGCACCTCCCAGGGTTACAGCGGCTACGAGGACTGGACCCTGAGCGGGCATAATGTGAATTTCCAGCAGAGCATGACCGCGGTGACCACCCCCGTCACCGCCGCCACCTGGGCCAATGGCTGGACCGGCAAGACCATCTGGATCGATCCCACCTTCGGCGGGGGCTACGCCGCGAATCCCACTGCCTCGGCCAAGAACTGGACCTTGCAGAACCTGTCCGCCCCGTCGGGCACCTACACCTCGGTCTCTTTCAACCCTGGGCAGGGCTTCATCTCCAATACCACCTACCGCATCCCGATCTGGGCCAACGACGGGGGGGCCACCTACACCCCCTCAAGCCACATCGTGGACAGCTATGGCACACCGAAAAGCTATCCACAGACCAACTCGCCCTGGTCGGACGGTTCCTCGGCGGTGGTGTTCACCAACCTCGGCAGCTATGCCGCCGCCAAGACCTGGTATACGTCCAAAGGCCTGACCGAGACCCAGTTGCAGAACGACATCAAGGCAGCGGTATCTGGCGTCACCAGCTTCGCCGCGCGGGCCACCCCGCCCACCTTCTCGCAGCCCGCCAACCCCACCGATCTCGCCAACACCACGGCCATCACCGCCCCGGCCGCAGTGACGGCGGCGACCCTCACCCTGACCGCCAGCAACCCGGCCGCCCTGACCGGGTCGCGCAAGGTCGCCATCCTGCATGATGGCAGCTCCGCCACCTACAAGCGCATCGAGACCAATTCCTACATCTCGGCCCGAGGCACCTGGGCCTTCGGCACCCCGGTGCTGATGCAGGTGCTGACCCCGTCGACCGCCTCCCTGGCCAATTTCACCTGGCTGTCGAGCCAATACCTGCAGCCCAACCTGGTCACCACCCTGCCCACCACCCGCAGCTTCCCGCCCATGGTGTATACGGGGCCGCTCAGCGGCCTGCCCACCTCGGCCCTTGCGTCGGCACCCGCGGTCGCGCCCTGGACCACCTGGACCACCAGCTACATGCCCCCTACCCTGACCCCGTTCCAGCCCACCGAAGCAGACGGCTCCATCGTCTTCCGTTCCGACGGCTACAACGGCAGCAACGACACCGCGCTCTACAAGCCGTTCTACAACACCGGCACCGGCACCGCAGCCACCACCGACGCTTCGCCCGGTCCCGGCCTGGGCACCTACAACTCCACCACCCCGGTCAACCCGCCGTTCTGGGAAGACGCCCAGATCCCGCGCTGGGGCAGTTCATCCATCAGCTACCGGGCCAATTCCTCCACCGTGGCCGGCAGCCTGGTGTGGTACAACGGTGACATCTACGAGTGCACCGCCAACCATACCTCGACCGTGAGCCCGACCCCGCCCACCAATCCCAACTGGGCCAAGGTCACCATCCTGCTCCTGCGCATCGAGAAGGACTCCACTGGGTTCATCTTCAAGTATTTCGCCTCCACCAGCGCCCCCACCGGCGGCACCGATGCCCGCTGGCGCACCGTGGCGGCGGGTGCCACCCGGACCGCCGGGCCCACCGGTGACGGGATGCCGACCGACTTCCTGACCTCGGCCGACAGCGCCATCCCCGCCGCCTGGTCGACCGACTGGATCGTCGGCCCGTGCGTGCAGTCGAACGCCTACCTGCCCAACCCCTGGGACCAGTCCAGCAACTCGCTCAAGAACAACTGCCGTGACCGCCGGGTCCAGGTCAAATTCGCCGGCCTGCAGGTCGAGACCGCCAGCGCCGACTCCACCAACAAGGTCAACCCCGCCACCACCCTCAACAACGCCGACTGGGAGGCGAGCGCGGCCCTCTGGGTCCACGCCTCGGCCACCACCGCGGGACGTCTGATCGACAACTTGACCAGCTACCTGTGCAGCCAGTACCAGGTGTTCTGGGGCCCGCTGGACATCACCGAGGATTTCTTCAGCTACACCAAGGCGAGTTCCGGAGCCGACGCCGACCGCATCGCCTCCGAGAACTGGTTCTACAACACCCGCTTCTTCTGGAGCCAGTCGCGCTGGTGGAACGAGGGCGACCTCGATTCGTCCTATGTTCCGCTCGCGCGTTCAACCTGGGTCGAGAAGGAGACCGGCACCACCACCAACGGCAGCTATCTCACCACCGTTGAACGCGAGCGCCTGGCCCGCACCACCGTGCTCGACATCAACCTGGTGAACCTGCAGGACTACCTCAAGAACCGCACCCTGCCCAACGCCGCCTACAAGTGGTCGACGAATTCCTACCAGGGGGTCAACCCGCTCGCCACCGACCTGCTCAAGAACCGCTTTTCGGGCCTGATCTATGCCGCCCGCTACAACCGCTATCCACGCAATCCCACCCCCTCCACCTACAACCCCTGGAACCCGGACCTGCCCAACCAGACCTCGGTGCTGAGCAATTCCAACCTGGTGCCGCTGGCCTACGCCGCCACCGCCAGCTATACCGCGCCCGCCACCGATAAGACCGCGTTGACCAACCGCCTGGTCGCCGTGAACAGTGCCGACCGCGGCAAGCTCCAGGCCCCCATCCCGTGGGAGGACTTCCACCACGGCATCATGCTCTCGAACGGCGATGCGATCGACTGGGGCTGGGTCAGCACCAGCACCAAGTTCGGCACCGGCAAGACCAGCATCGTCACCCCCAACAGCCTGTATGTGAAGGGCAACCTCAACAACACCCAGAAGGGCTGGAATGTGAAGGGTACCGACAACACCCCCAAGTGGACCCCCCTGGCGATCATGGGCGACAACGTGACCCTGCTGTCCAACTCCTGGACCTATGCCAACTATCAACGCGCCGGGATCGGCACGATCGACGACGGCCGGGTCACCGACAGCACCACCCTGCCGCTGGCGCGGGTCAGCGGCTTCCCGGTATCGCTCGATACCCAGTACCGCACCTGCATCCTGACCAACAACCAGCCCACCACCAAGTACCGCGTATTCAACGGCGAGGGCGCGCCCTTCGTCAACACCATGCTGTTCATGGAGGACTGGGGCAATCCCAACCGGCCGACCACCACCCGCACCATGGACTACACCGGCAGCCTGGTGGTGATGGATTCGTGCCGCTACACCCGCGCCTACCTGCTGGCCGAGGCCCGCACCGCCGGGCGCTCGCCCTATGGCCTGATGGGCTGGCACTGCAACACCGGCTGGAGCGCCCTCACCGGCTGGGGCGGCGGCGACCCCGACTGGTGCCGGTCGGGCACCACCGCGTTGCCCTCTGGCGGAGCCGCCAACAGCGCCACCGCCCCCTACGGCTCGCTGCCGGTCTACTGGCCGCCCAACCGCAACATGACCTTCAACGACGACCTGCTGACCGAGGAGGGCACCCCGCCCAACACCCCGTTCGGCGTGACCGCCTCGGGCGTGGGCGGCTGGACCCGGGTGGTGCAGTGAGGCTGGTGTCCGGCGCGCTGTTGTCGCTGGTGATGTCCTGGGCCATGGCCCAGGACATCACCTCGGTGGCGGACCTGGACGCGGCGCGCGCCAAGGCCAAGGAGCGCGCCCGCCCGCTCTGCGTGTTCATCCTGGGTGGGACGTGGAGCGACCGCTCGCGCACGATCGAGAACCGTTTCATCGCCGGCGCCGAGTTCAAACGCTGGGCCCAGGAGATGGGCGACTGGGTGGTGGTGCGGGTTCCCGACGCCCGTTCGCTGAATTCGGCCCCGGCGGCCTTGTCGCTGCTCACGGTCGATGACACCAAGCTGGTCCCGGCGGTGGCCTTGTACGGCCGCGGCGGCGACTTCCTGGCCATGGACCACGTCGGCAAGATGGAGAACGACCTGCGCTTCGTCGCCTGGGTGAACAAGGTGGTGGGCGCCCGCTGAGCGCCCCACGGACAGGCGCCGGGGACCGGGGGCGATGCCGACCGGCCTGGACTGGATACGTGACTTTCCCTGATTCCCGCTAGCGTCCCGCGCTCCACCGCTGAGCAGGAGCCATCCATGGGCGCGTCGCAGGATATCGTGGCCAAGTTCGGAGGCACCTCGGTCGCCACCGCCGACCAGCTGCGCAAGGTCAAGGCCATCATCGATGCCGATCCGCGCCGGCGCTTCGTGGTGGTGTCGGCCCCCGGCAAGGCCCACGCCAAGGACACCAAGGTCACCGACCTGCTGTACCTCGCCCACCAGCTCGCCCGCCAGGGCCAGGCGCTCGGCCAGGTGTGGCAGACCATCGAGACGCGCTTCCTGTCCATCACCGCCGAGCTGGGGCTGAACCTCGACCTCAAGCCGGCCCTCGACGAGGCCCGCCGCCGCATCGAGGGCGGGGCCTCGGCCGACTACGCCGCCTCGCGCGGCGAGGCCATCCACGGCCGCGTCGCCGCCGCCCTGCTCGACGCCGAATACGTCGATGCCGCCGAGGTGGTGTTCTTCGACCGCGCCGGCCGCCTCGACCCCCGGAGCTACGACGCCATCGCCGCCCGCCTGTCGGGCCCGGGGCGCTACGTCATCCCCGGCTTCTACGGCCAGTCCGCCGCCGGCGAGGTCAAGACCTTCAGCCGCGGCGGCTCCGACGTCACCGGCTCGGTGGTGGCGCGCGCCCTCGCCGGCCGGGTGGCGGTGTACGAGAACTGGACCGACGTGTCGGGCTTCCTCATGACCGACCCGCGGGTGGTGGCCGAGGCCAAGGCGATCAACGAGATCACCTATGGCGAGCTGCGCGAGCTGTCCTACATGGGCGCCAACGTGCTGCATGAGGAGGCGGTGTTCCCGGTGCGCGAGAAGCGCATCCCGATCAACATCCGCAACACCAACCGACCCGCCGACGCCGGCACCATGATCGTGGCCAGCCGCGATCCCGGCCACCAGGTGGTGGTGGGCATCGCCGGCACCAAGGGCTTCACCGTCATCCAGATCGAGAAGGCGCTGATGAACGGCGAGGTCGGCTTCGGCCGCCGCGTGCTCGACGCCTTCGAGCGCCTGGGCATCAGCTACGAGCACACCCCCACCGGCATCGACACCATGAGCGTGGTGGTGAGCGACAAGCAGCTGGTGGACAAGGACGGCACCTCGCGCCTGGAGCAGCTGCTCGAGGACCTGCAGTCGGCGGTCCACCCCGACAACGTCAAGGCCAGCCCGGGCATGGCCCTGGTGGCCACCGTCGGCCAGGGCATGAACCACGCCATCGGCACCGCGGCGCGCCTGTTCACCGCCCTCGCCAAGGCGCGGGTCAACGTGCGCATGATCGACCAGGGCTCGTCCGAGCAGAACATCATCGTCGGGGTCGAGGAGGCCGACCTGGCCACCGCGATCAAGGCGATCTACGCCGAATTCGCCTGAAGGTGGCCAGGGGCAGACGCACCTCTTCCCTGGGACCGCCGGGCTCCAGCCCGGCAGCCATGCTGATCGTGCGGACATCGGCGCGGTAGATCCGGACGCGCCGAATTGCCGGGCTGGAGCCCGGCGGTCCCAGGGAAGAGCCGCCCGCGGCGCCGCCCTCACCGCGGCTGGTGGCTGACCCGCCTGTCGTCCAGCGGCCAGGTGCCGTCGTTGCCCAGGCGCAGTTCGCAGCCGCCCTTGTCGCCGAGGATGAAGTGCGCCCGGTGCCAGCCGGCGGCGAGGTCGGCGCAGTGCCAGCCGGCGCCGGGGACCTCGCGCTCGGGGCCGTCATCGAGCGCCAGCTTGTGCACCCGCCCGCCCATCCACTGCAGCTGGAACAGGCCGTCGCGCTGCACCTGGAACCAGGCCTCGACCGCGCCGCCCTTCTTGTCGAGCCCGGACTTGGCCAGCCACTCGCCGCCGGCGCAGGCGCCGCCGATGGCGCGCGGCTCGCCCTCAACCGGCAGCGCCAGGGCGCCGGGACGGGCATCGGCCGGGGCGGCGAGCGCCGGCTGGCGCACCGCCGTAACCGCCACCGCCAGCTCGGCGCTGCGCCCAACCAGGCGCCCGCCGGCATCGACCGCCTCGATCCACAGCGGCGGATGCCCCAGCCCGAGGCGCGCCGCCGGCACCGCCAGGCGCGCCTGCGGCCCGTCGCCGGCCGCCAGCTCGCCCGCCAGGCCCATCAGGCGCAGCCGGCCGGCGCCGCGCGCCTCGACCACCAGCTCGCCGTCGAGCGCCACCTGGACCGGGGCGCTGGCGGAGGGGGCCGCGCCGGGCACCACCAGGGGGGCGACCAGGCGGGCGCGGCCGTGGGCGCCCACCGCCACCAGACGCTGCTCGTGGGTGCCGGGGCACAGGCCGGCGGGCGGCGGCAGCGCCGCCCCCGGGGCCACGGTGGCGACCAGATCGCCATCCACCCACACCTCGACCGTCTCGATGCCGGGTCCGGCCGGGGCCCGGCCAACCGACGGCGCCGCCAGAAGCGGCGGCTGCGCCCAGGGCGCGCACAGCGGTTCGCCCACGATCAGCATCTGGTAGGGGCCGGCGAGCGAGAGGTAGAACGCCTCGATCAGGGTGGCGCCGGCGGCGTAGTGCGCCTGGATGAAGGGCGAGGGGAACTTGGCCTGGATGGCGTAGGGCTCTTCGACCGCGCCGCTGCTGCCGGCGGCGCCGGCGCGCAGCCAGGCGGTGATGTGGGTCTGCCCGGCGCCCGGCCAGAGCATGCCGCCGCACGAGGTCAGGTGCTCGCAGATCGCCCCCGGCAGGATGGTGCTGCCGCCCTTGGCCCAGTCGAAGTCGGCGATGCCCACCACCGCGCCGGCGACGTCGGCCTTGCCCTCGGGGATACGGCCTTCGACCACCTCGGCGCGCACTCCGCGCGCCTGCAGGGTGTCGACCAGGGACAGGAAGGCCCACTCGCGGGTGGTGCTGCGCACGTCCTCATTGCGGGCGATGTAGACGGTGCCCGCCGGGCGGGTGCCGTCGGCGGCGACCGCGCGCCGGAGGTTGGCGATCGATGCCTCGATGCCCAGGCCGTCGCCGCTGGTGACGGCGAGCATGATCGCCGGCAGCAGGCCCTGGTCGGGCGGCTGGGTGCCGGCGGCGCCGTCCTCGCGCCAGCGCGTGGCGCGCGCCAGCGGCACGGTGGCGGGGGCGGTGACGCGGCGCTGGCGCATGCGTTCGAGCACCGCCTGGAAGCGCGCGTCGCCGCGCAGGCCCTTGAGGTCGTCGTCCTTGCGCGCGTGGCGCCAGTTGGTGAACCCGCCCGCCTCGGCCCGTTCCAGGCTGGCGAGCGCCTGCTCGGTGCGGCCGAGCAGAGCCTGGCAGCAGGCGAGGTCGTAGAGCACCAGGGGGTTGCCGGGCTGGTCGGCGTCGATCGCCGCCAGCAGCTCGGCCGCCCCGGCGATGTCCTTGGCCTCGAGCAGGCGCTGGGCCTGGTTGCCGCGCTGCTCGTTGCGCTGGCCGAGGGCGGGGATCGCCGGCAGGCCGCCGGGCTGGCGGTAGGCGGGGTTGGCGTCGAGCGCGGTCCAGTGCCCGCGGCCGTCCTCGACCAGGGCGGCGAGCGCGGTCAGGCCGGTCAGCGCGGCGCTGCCGCCGGTGTGGGGGCCGGGCTCGGCCACCCCCACCCCCACCGCGATGGGGAAGTCGGGGGCGAAGGCCACCGCCTCGATGCGGTGCTCGAGCAGCCGGTTGCGCAGGTGCTGCAGCAGCGGGCGCAGGATGCGTTCGCGGTAGTCGGTGAAGCTGCAGCGCTCGCCCACCGGCACCCCGCGCAGGACCACGGCGTGGGCGGGCGGGATGGCGCGCTGCCGCAGCCAGGCGTTGCCCACCGCCAGGCTGGCGGGGCTGTCGCCGTTGATCACCAGGGCGGTGGTCTCGGGGGTGACGGCGGCGGCGAGCAGCGCCGGCATGAGCAGGGTGGCGAGGGTGCGCAGCATGGGCGGCGCAGCGTGGCCGGCGGTGCCGACGCGCAGCCGGCGGCCACGCGCGCGGCCGCCGGCTGTGGCACAGGGTGCTACTTGAGCCGGCCTGCGGCCGCGCCCAGGCGCTCGATCACGCGCAGGGCGCCGATGCGCTCGAGGGTCTCGAACAGCGGCGGTGTGTTGGCGCGCCCGGTGGCGCCCACGCGCAGCAGCATGTAGACCGCCTTCTGCTGCCACAGCGCGGCCTGGGCCTGCTGCTCGGCGGTGGCCCCGGGCGCGGCCTGGCCGCGGCGGGCGAGCAGCTCGCGCAGGAAGGCCTCGAGCGCGGCGGCGGTCCACTGCGCGCCGTCGGCGGCCAAGTACTTGCGCAGCTCGGCCTGGAGCTGCTCGAGCAGCCCGCGCGCCTGGGCGCGGTCGAGGCCCTTGGGCACCAGCTCGTCGGGGTGGTGGGCGACCGTCTGGGCATAGAACGGCTCGGCCTGGCCCATGAAGTCGCCGCCGCAGGTCATGCGCTCGCGCAGCAGCGGCAGCAGCTCGCCGGCCTGGATGTCGACCGCGCGGTGGATCTCGGCGATCATGCGCTCGGGCGGCAGGGCGCGGAACCACAGCCCCTGCAGATGGCGCAGCTTGGCGAGGTCGAACACCGGCCCGGCGACGTTGATGCGGTCGAGGTCGAAGAACGCGCCCATCTCGGCCAGGCCGAACTGCTCCTTGCCCTCGGGATGGCTGTGGCCGAGCAGGCCGAGGAAGTTGAGCAGCGCCTCGGGCAGGAAGCCCTGGCGCTCGTACCACAGCAGGCTGGTGGGATTCTTGCGCTTGGAGATCTTGGACTTGTCGGCGTTGCGCAGCAGCCCGACGTGGACGTATTCCGGCGCGGTGAAGCCCAGGCGCTGGTTGAGCCAGATGTGCTTGGGCAGGCTGTTCAGCCACTCCTCGGCGCGGATCACGTGGGTGATGCCCATCAGGTGGTCGTCGGCCACCGCCGCCAGGTGGTAGGTCGGCCAGCCGTCGGCCTTGAGCAGCACCTGGTCGTCGATCTCGGCCCAGGTCTTGGTGAAGGGCTGGCGGCGCAGGCGGTCGGGGTACGAGAACGAGCCCTCGAGGGGCGACTTCATGCGCACCACGTGCGCCTCGCCGGCGGCGGCGCGGGCGGCGGCGGCGGCCGGGTCGAGCTGGCGGCAGCGGCGGTCGTACATGATCGGCTGGCCGGCGGCGGCCTGCGCCTTGCGCATGGCGTCGAGGTCGCCGGCGGTGCAGAAGCAGCGGTAGGCGTCGCCCTGGGCCAGCAGCTGGTCGGCGTAGCGGCGGTAGATGCCCAGCGCCACCCGTTCGCTCTGCACGTAGGGGCCGCGTTCGCCGCCCACGTCGGGACCCTCGTCGTAGCTCAGTCCGAGCCATTTCAGGCTGCGGTAGATCGCCTGCGCGCTGGCCTCGGTGCAGCGGGTGCGGTCGGTGTCCTCGATGCGCAGGATGAACCTGCCGCCGTGGCGGCGCGCGAAGCACCAGTTGAGCAGCCCGATGTAGGCGGTGCCGACGTGGGGGTCGCCGGTGGGCGAGGGGGCGATGCGGACGCGGACGGTCATGGTGGGCGGGAGTGTTCCCGCTGCGCCTGCGGCGCAATGGCGGCGGCGACCCCTTCCGCATCCGCCGCCGCCCCGCATACTGCCGCCCATGAGCAGCAAGGGTGCGGTCCTCGATGAGCAGCTCATCACCCAGGTGGGCCTGGCCGAGAACCTGCTGACCCTCTCCGGGCCGATGGAGAACCGCCACCACGAGCAGCTCCAGGAGGCGATGTTCGTGGTCCGCACCCGCGAGGTGCCGGATCCCATCTACCTCGAGCGCAAGTACGTGTTCGACAACCAGGTCTCGATCAAGCAGACCTACGGCAAGGGCGAGAAGGTGCTGTGCTGGCTGAGCCGCCAGCTGCGCACCCCCCAGCACGATCCCAAGGCGGCGCCGGTCGAGCTGCTGGTGGCGCGCGACTTCTTCCTGCTCGGCGACTGGCGGGAGTTCCAGCGCTTCAAGCAGTTCATCAAGTCGATGCGCATCCTCGACGCCCAGGCCCGCCAATGGCTGAGCGACCACCAGGCCGAGATGCCCGACCTGGCCCAGACCCCCGAGGGGCTGGAACGCATCCTCGACTGCCTGGGACGGATCTCGGAATGGCCCGAGCCGGAGTTCGGCGGCGAGGCCCAGCGCCAGGGCGGCACCCTGGAGACGGTGGCCAAGACCTACAGCAGGAGCCTGGCCCCGGTGCGCCTGGCGCCGCTGTTCCCCGCCCTGCTCCTGCGCCGCCCGCCCGACGTGCGCTTCAACGTGTTCCGCATCATGACCTATGTCGAGGACGCCCGCTACGGCGCCGCCGCGGTGGTGCGCTTCGTCGCCAGCCTGGCCGAGCACAGCGGCGACAGCGAGGTCAAGGACGCCTGCGCGGTGCTCAAGACCAGCCGCGACCTCAGCCGCGCCTTCGCCAGCATCCGCAAGTACCTGCTCTCGCCCCGCCGGCCGGGCGGCCCCGCGGCCTGATTCAGCCTGGGTAGCGCAGAGGGATCACCGCCACGACGCCACGAGCAATGGGCTTCGAGCGCGTGTCGCCTTCACCCGTCGGGTGGTACGGGACGTCGGCAGAAGCCCCTTTCGGGCCGTGGCGTCGCCGCGTCGTGGCGGTCGAGTCTCCGGATTCCGGCTTAGCCGCGCAGCACCGCGGTCAGCAGCGCGATCATCGCCACCTGGTCGGCCCCGGCCGCGCATTCGCGCGCCGAGTGCATCGACAGCATGGGCGAACCCAGGTCGACCACCTCCAGCCCCAGCCCGGCCGCCACCGCCGGGCCGATGGTCGAGCCGCAGCCGAGGTCGGTGCGGGCGACGAAGTCCTGCAGCGGCACCTGGGCGGCGCGCGCCAGGGCGCGGATGCGCGCGGCACCGGCGGCGCCGGTGGCGTAGCGCTGGTTGGCGTTGCTCTTGAGCACCGGACCGCCGCCCAGGCGCGGCTTGTGGCGGGGCTCGTGGCGCTCGGGCCAGTTGGGGTGCACCGCGTGCGCCATGTCGGCGCTCACCATCAGCGAACCGGCCAGGGCCGCCAGCCAGGCCTCGCGCCCGATGCCGAGGGCGAGGGCGATGCGCTCCAGGGTGTGGGCCAGGGCCGGGCCCTCGGCACCGGTGGCCGAGGCCGAGCCCACCTCTTCATGGTCGAAGCAGGCCAGCACCGGCAGCACGTCCTCGGGGCCTTCGCCGGCCGCCAGCAGCGCGCACAGCCCGGCATGGCAGCTGGCCAGGTTGTCGAGCCGGCCGGCGAACAGCAGTTCGCCGCGCGCCCCGCCGGTGGCCGCCGGGGTGAGGTCGTAGAGCGCCAGGTCGTGGCCGGCGATCTCGTCGGCGGCGCAGCCGGCGGCCTCGGCGAGCAGCGCGCGCAGCTCGCCGGCGGCGTCGGCATCCTTGCCCGCCAGCCCCCACAGCGGCGCCAGGTGCGACTGCGGGTTCAGCTTGAGCCCGTCGTCGTTGATCTTGCGGTCGAGGTGGATGGCGAGCTGGGCGACGCGGGCGAGGGCGCGGTGCAGGCGCACCGCCCGCAGCCGCCCGTCGCGCAGGGCGACGCTGCCGGCCAGGCCGAGATCGCGGTCAAGCCAGCTGTTGAGCAGGGCGCCGCCATAGACCTCGACCCCCAGCTGCAGGCAGCCCTCGCAGGCATAGGCGGCGTTGGGTTTGAGCCGCAGGTGCGGGCTGTCGACATGGGCCCCGACCAGGGCCAGGCGCGCGATCCGGCGCGAACGCAGGCGGAAGGCCACCACCGCGTTGCCGCGCCGCACCATCCAGCCGCCAGGCCCGAGGTCCCAGCGCGGGGCGGCGGGATCGAGCTGGGCGAAGCCGGCGCCGGCGAGGGTCTCGACCAGGGCGTTGGCGGCGAACACCGGCGCCGGCGCGGCGTCGATGAAGCGGCAGAGGGAGTCGGCGGCGGACGCGCTCATCGTTGGAACCTCTTGGCCAGGTCGGCGAAGGTCAGGTCGAGGGTGGTGGGCCGGCCGTGCGGGCAGTGTTCGAGCCCGTCGACGCGGAACAGCAGCTCGGCCAGCTCGCGCTGCTCGTCGGGCGACAGGCGCTGGCCGGCCTTGACCGCGGCATGGCAGGCGGCGCGGTGGCGGAAGCGCTCGCGCAGCGCCTCGGCGGTGCGCGCCGCGCCGTCGGCGGCGAGGTCGGCGAAGAAGCGCACCCAGTCCAGGCGCCTGAGCCGCGGCGGGTGGGCGCGCACCGCCAGCTGGGTGGGGCCGAACACCTCGGCCTCGATGCCGAAGGCCGCCAGCTCGGCCAGGTGCGGCTTCACCGCCGCCACCTCGTGCGCCGCCAGGTCGACCAGGCGTGGCACCAGCAGCTCCTGGCGGCCGTCGCGGGCGGCGTCGCCGACCGCGGGATCGAGCAGCGCCAGCAGCGCCTTCTCGTGCAGGGCGTGCTGGTCGACCAGGCGGATGCCGCGCTCGGTCTCGATCAGCAGGAAGGTGTCGGCGAGCTGCACCACCTGGCGGATGCGCGGACCAGGGGGGGCGGCCGGCACGGGGGCAGGCGGCGGCGCCGCCTGGTAGGCCGGGGCCGGTTCCTGGGCGCGCGCCGGGCGGGGCGGCGGCGGCAGCACCTGCGGCGCGCCGGGCGCGACCGGGGGCGGCTCCGGCGGCAGGAAGCGCTCCTGCACCACCACGGTCGGGGGTGGGGCGGCCGGCTTGACCACGATGCGCTGCACCACCGCGCCGCCGGCGCGCTCGGCGGCGTCGAGCAGGGGGGTTGGCGCGCGCTCGGCGCCGGTGAGGGCGTCCTGGATGGCGCGGCTGACCAGGGCGAACACCTCGCCCTCTGAGCGGAAGCGCACCTCGGCCTTGGTCGGGTGCACGTTGACGTCGACCTGGGCGGGATCGAGATCGAGGTGCAGCACCACCGCCCCGTGCAGGCGCGGCTCGAGGAAGCCCTTGAAGCCCTCGCGCACCGCCGCCAGCAGCAGCTTGTCGCGCACGAAGCGGCCGTTGAGGAACAGGTACTGGCGCTTGCTGGTGGGCTTGGCCTCGCGCGGATGGGCGACGAAGCCGGTCACCTCCATCGCCCCGCCCGCGCTCGCCACCGGCAGCAGGCCGTCGGCGAAGCCGGCGCCGAACAGCGCGCGGATGCGCTGGGCGAGGTCGGCCGCCCCCGGCAGGTCGAGCACCGCCTCGTCCTGGGATTCCAGGCGGAAGGCGGTCTGGGGATGCGATAAGGCCAGGCGCAGCACCTGGTCGGTGACGTGACCGGCCTCGGAGGCCTCGCTCTTGAGGAACTTCAGCCGCGCCGGCACGTTCCAGAACAGGTTGCGCACCGCGATGCGGGTGCCGGGGGCGGCGGCGCAGGGGGCGAAGGCGGTCTCCTGGCCGCCGGCCAGGGCCAGCCGCCAGCCGCCGGGGGCGGCGTGCGGCCGCGACACCAGCTCGAGCTCGCTCACCGCCGCGATCGACGGCAGGGCCTCGCCGCGGAAGCCGAGGGTGGCGATGCGGAAGAGGTCGTCGGCCGAGCGCAGCTTGCTGGTGGCGTGCCGGCCGAGGGCGCGGCGCAGGTCCTCGGGGCGCATGCCGTGGCCGTCGTCCTCGACTTCCACCAGGCGGCGGCCGCCATCGGCGATGCGCACCGTCACCCGGGTGGCGCCGGCATCCAGGCTGTTCTCGGCCAGCTCCTTCACCACCGCCGCCGGCCGTTCGACCACCTCGCCGGCGGCGATCTGGTTGGCCACCGCCTCGGGCAGCTGGATGATCTCGGGGGGCTCGCCGGGCATGGCGGGAATGTCGGGCGCTGGCGGGATTTGGAAGCCGGGCCTGGGCATCGTCCTTGCCACCCGTCTGCGAGGGCGACCATCCCCGCCCGTGGACTGGGACGGCAAGATCTCGGCTTCGACCCTCACCTGCGCCGCCAGCGGCCGCGCGCTGGCGCCCGGCGAGGTGTTCTTCTCCGGGCTGGTGGCCAATCCGGACACCACCTTCGCGCGCCGGGATTTCAGCGAGGAATGCTGGGAGACCGCCGACCGCGCCGGCTTCGTCAGCTGGTGGCGCCAGCGCGTTCCCAAGCCGCAGGAGAATCGCCGCCAGGTCAAGCTCGACATCGGCGTGCTGCGCAAGCTGTTCGTCGACCTGCGCGATATCCCGCGCCGCCCCGAGCAGTGCCTGTGCTACGTGGTGGCGCTGTGCCTGGTGCGTGCGCGCGCCTTCCGTCTCGACGCCCATCCCGAGGGCACGCGCGCGGAACTGGTGCTGGAGGACAAGGAGGACCACGCCCGCTGGCGCCTGGGCGACCCCGGCATGACCGAGGCCGACATCGCGCGCGTGCAGCAGGCGCTGCTGTCGATCATCACGGTCGGCGAAGCGCTGCCTCAATAGAGCGGATCTACGCGCATCGGACCGAATTCCATCGCGTTGGCGAAGGGGTCGTCCTTGCCCCCGGGACGCAGTTCGAGCTTGTCCAGGGTGCGGCGCGGGCGCATCACCAGGCGGTCGGGCTTGGCCACCTCGATCATCCGCCGGCGGTCGTGGGGATCGCGCTCCTGCCAGCCCAGGCGGTCCTTCTGCGCATCGGTGGTCTGCTCGCGGCGGCTGTCCTGCACGGCATTGCGCAGGCGGCGCAGTTCCGCGACATTGGCGGCGGCGGGATTCTCGGCGATGATGCGGTCGAGATCGGCGGTATCGCTGCTGTTCATCGCCTGGCTCACGGCTGGTGACGCACCCTTGTCGCCGGAGGCCGCCTCGCCCGGACGGCCACCTGCGCACCCCGTCAGGGCGCTGTACAGCAACGCGAGGGTCGCTGTGTGAAGGATGGTTTTACTGACCATGGCTGACAATGCGCATGGTGGCCCCGCCCCGCCCCTGTCCACGATGCTCAGCAGATGCACCGTTGCTGACTTTGCTCCTGTTTCCTAAGTGTATGTCGTACCGTACTTTACGAAATACTGAAGGTTTTGACATCGCTGAGGGTGACGGTAGAAGATTGACGATCATGTCCGAAGGATCGCTCGCACTCCACTGTGACCGTCAGCACTTCCTCACCGCCATCCAGGCGGCTGATGCGGTGGTGCCTGCCAACAGCACCAAACCCATCCTCACCAACCTGCTGCTCGATGCCAAGGCCGCTCACCTCGAAGTGGTGGCCACCGACCAGCAGGTCAGCCTGCGCTGCGTGGTGCGCCGGGTCGAGGTGCGTTCGCCGGGGCAGGCGGTGGTGAGCGCGCGCCAGATCGCCGCCATCGTCAAGGAATCGTCCTCGGCCACCGTCAGCCTGGAACTGCAGAGCCGCGGCGACAGCCGGGTGCTGCATGTGGAGCTGGCCGACGGCGAATACGACATTCCTGCGGTCATCGGCGAGACCCTGCCGCCGGTGTCGGCCTTCCCCGCCGATGTCACCCCCTTCGCCATCGCCGGGGCGCGCTTCGAGGAGATGCTGCGCCAGACCTCCTTCGCCATGGACAAGGACCGTACCAGCGCGGTGCTGTCCGGCCTGCTGCTCTCCATCGGCGGTGGCGAGATCGTGTGCGCCGCCACCGACGGCAAGGTGCTGGGCGAGGCGCTGGAGCGCAACGAGTCCTTCGCCCTGGCCGATGGCGGCACGGTGCAGGCGGTGCTGCCGAGCGGGGTGGTGTCCCACCTGCAGCGCATCGTCGGCGCCGCCAAGCCGGCCAGCATCGAGCTGGCCTTCGCCGGACGCACGGTGTTCGCCCGCCTGGCGATGGATGACGGCCTGCAGGCGGAGCTGTCCGGCCGCCTGGTCGAAGGCACCTTCCCCAGCTACCGCGGCGCCCTCGCCGCCAGCAGCAACCCCACCGTGACCTTCACCACCGCCGAGCTGTCGTCGGCGGTGCGGCGCGCGGCGCTGATGACCAACCAGACCAGCCGCGGCATCGTGCTCACCCTCGATCCCGGCCGGGCGGTGTTCAGCAACCTGAACTACACCAACGGCAGCGTGCGCATCCCGGTCACCTGCGCCTACGAGGGCTCGACCATCAAGCTCGGCCTCAACGCGCACTACCTCAGCGACGTGCTGCGCGCCTACCGCAGCGAGAAGATAACCATCGAGATGGGCCGCGGCCTGGTGATGCGCGAGCCCGGGGTGACCTACCTGATCATGCCCATCAGCCTGCCCACCTGAGGGCGACGGCGATGGAGCGGGTGGCGGTTCCGCACGACGGGGTGTGGGCCGATGGGCGGGCGGTCATCAGCGTGCTGCGCGCCGCCGGCCACGAATCCTGGATCGCCGGCGGCGCCGTGCGCGACCTGCTGCTCGGACGCGCGGTGGACGAGATCGACATAGCCACCGCCGCCCCGCCCGAGGAGGTCGAGCGCCTGTTCCCGCGCACGGTGGCGGTGGGCAAGGCCTTCGGGGTGGTGGTGGTGGTGCTGGCCCCGGGCCACGAGGTCGAGGTCGCCACCTTCCGCGCCGACGGCCTGTACATCGACGGCCGCCGTCCCACCGGGGTGCGCTTCGCCAGCGCGCAGGAGGACGTGCAGCGCCGCGACCTCACCGTCAACGCCCTGCTCCTCGACCCCTGTGACGGCACCATCGCCGACCACGTCGGCGGCCGCGCTGATCTCGCCGCCGGGGTAGTGCGCGCGGTGGGCGATGCCGCCGCCCGCCTGGGCGAGGACCGCCTGCGCGTGCTGCGCGCCCTGCGCTTCGCCGCCGTGCTCGGCTTCACGGTCGAGACCGCCACCTGGCAGGCGGTGTGCGCCTGCGATCTCACCGGGGTCAGCCGCGAGCGGGTGGTGGCCGAGCTGGGCAAGGCGCTCGACAGCGGGGCGGGGGCGGCGTTCTGCCGCCTGTGCGCCGCCGCCGGCCGGCTGCAGGCGATCACCCCCGGCCTCGACCCCGGCCCCGCCGCCAGCGTGCTGGAGCGGCTCGGGCTGGCGCCGCGCGAGGCGACCCTGGCCGCCTGGCTGCACCCGCTCGGGGCCGAGGGCGCCCGCGCCTGGCTGCAGGTCCAGCCGGCGCCGGCGAGCTGGCGCCGCGATGTGCCCTGGCTGATCGCCACCGCCCCGGCCCTGGCGGCCCTGCCGGCGGGCGCGCGCCAGCGTCATCTGCAGGATCAGCGTAACCCATCGCTGGTGGCTTTCGCGTCCGCTTTAGACCCAGACAAGGCAGATATTTACAGACAATGGCAAGACCTGGCCGGGAAACGCGGCCGGTGCCCGCTGGGGGCGGCGGACCTGCTCCAGGCGGGATTCGCCCCCGGACCGCAGCTGGGCCAGGCCCTGCGCGCGATGGAGGACGCCTGGCTCGATGGCAGCGCCTCCAGCCCAGAGGAACTGCTGCACTGCGCACGCCAGCACGCGCGATGAACGGGCGGATCAGACGCCCGCGTCCCCTATACGGCGCCCGCACCCAGGCCATGCGTTGACCGCACGGCGCGGGTTCTAGTCTGCCGGCCCCGCGACCGGCGTGGCCAACGCCTGCGGCACCAGATCACCCATCCCCACCAACTCCCCATTCAGGAGCGGATCATGGCAACTAAGCACGTGTACTCGTATGGCGCCGGCAAGGCCGAGGCCAAGGGCGCGGAACTCAGCAAGGACTTCCTCGGCGGCAAGGGCATCGGCCTGATGGAGATGACCTCGATCGGTCTGCCCGTCCCCGCCGGCTTCACCGTCTCGATCCCGACCTGCGCCGAGTACTACGCGCTGGGCAAGAAGATGCCCAAGGGCCTCGACAAGGAGGTCGCCGACGCGGTCAAGAAGCTCGAGAAGGTCACCGGCAAGAAGCTCGGCGACGCCAAGGATCCGCTGCTCGTCTCCGTGCGCTCGGGCGCCGCGCGCTCGATGCCCGGCATGCTCGAGACCATCCTGAACCTCGGCCTCAACGACGTCTCGGTCGAGGGCCTGGCCAACAAGACCGGCAACGCCCGCTTCGCCTACGACAGCTACCGCCGCTTCATCCAGATGTACTCCACCACCGCCATGGGCCTGTCGAAGGAGCCGATGGAGGAGATGCTGCACCACGCCAAGCAGCACGCCGGGGTCAAGCTCGACACCGAGCTCACCGCCGACCAGCTCAAGGCGCTGTGCCAGCAGTTCAAGGCGTTCTACAAGGAGAAGAAGGGTTCCGACTTCCCGCAGGATCCCACCGAGCAGCTGTGGGGCGCCATCGCCGCCGTGTTCGGCTCGTGGGAGGCCGAGAAGTCGGTGACCTACCGCCGCGTCGAGAAGATCACCGACCTGCACGGCACCGCGGTCAACGTGGTCCAGATGGTGTTCGGCAACAAGGGCGACACCTCGGGCACCGGCGTGTGCTTCACCCGCGACCCGAACTCGGGCGCCAACGAGTTCTACGGCGACTGCCTGATCAACGCCCAGGGCGAGGACGTGGTGGCCGGCATCCGCACCCCGATGAAGCTGATCGAGCTCGAGACCCGCCTGCCCAAGGCCTACAAGCAGCTCTGCCAGGTGCGCAAGACCCTCGAGGCCTACTACAAGGAGATGCAGGACCTCGAGTTCACCATCGAGGACGAGAAGCTGTACATGCTGCAGTGCCGCACCGGCAAGCGCCTGCCCCAGGCGGCGTTCAAGATCGCCGTCGACATGGTGAAGGAGAAGCTGATCAGCAAGGAGCAGGCGGTCAGCCGCATCACCCCCGAGCAGATCGAGGGCGTGTTCTACCCGGTCATCGACGTCAAGACCGTCGGCCCGGCCAAGCTCAAGGAGCTGCTGGTCGGCAAGGGCATCGACGCCGTCCCCGGCGCCGCCGCCGGCACCGTGATCTTCACCGCCGCCGAGGCCGAAGCCCTCGCCGCCGCCGGCAAGAAGGTCATCCTGGTGCGCAAGGAGACCTCGCCCGAGGACGTCGGCGGCATGCACGCCGCCCAGGGCATCCTCACCGCCACCGGCGGCAAGACCTCGCACGCGGCGGTCGTGGCCCGCGGCTGGGGCAAGTGCTGCATCGTCGGCGCCGAGGCCCTGAACATCGACTACAACGCGAAGTCGATGACCATCAACGGCAAGACCATCAAGCAGGGCGACGAGATCACCCTCAACGGCACCACCGGCGAGTTCTTCCTCTCGTCGCTGCCGCTCAAGAAGCCCGAGCAGACCGACGAGTTCCGCACCCTGCTGAAGTGGTGCGACGACATCCGCTCGATCAACGTCCGCACCAACGCCGACACGCCCTATGACGCCGTCAAGGCGGTCGAGCTGGGCGCCGAAGGCATCGGCCTGTGCCGCACCGAGCACATGTTCTTCGACACCGAGGAGCGCCGCCTGGCGATCCAGGAGATGATCGTCGCCGAGACCCAGGCCGCCCGCAAGGCCGCCCTGGCCAAGCTCCTGCCGATCCAGCGCGCCGACTTCGAGGGCATCTTCACCGCGATGGACGACAAGCCCGTCACCATCCGCCTGATCGACCCCCCGCTGCACGAGTTCACCCCCAAGGACGACGCCGGCGTGGCCAAGCTGGCCGCCGTCACCGGCCTGTCGAAGGAGAAGATCGTGCACCGCTGCGAGCAGCTGCACGAGTCCAACCCGATGCTCGGCCATCGCGGCTGCCGCCTCTGCATCACCTATCCCGAGATCCTGGACATGCAGGTGACGGCGATCATCGAAGCGGCGATCAACGTCGCCAAGAAGGGCATCAAGGTCCTGCCCGAGATCATGATCCCGCTGACCATCGACAAGAAGGAGTTCAAGATCCTGAAGCAGCAGGCGGTCGGCATCGCCGACAAGCTGATCGCGGCCTCGGGGGTCAAGAACAAGGTCAAGTACATGGTCGGCACCATGATCGAGATCCCGCGCGCGGCCCTGCTCGCGGACCAGATCGCGGAAGAGGCCGAGTTCTTCAGCTGCGGCACCAACGACCTGACCCAGATGACCCTGGGCCTGTCGCGTGACGACGCCGGGCGCTTCCTGCCCGACTACTGCATGAGCGAGAAGGATGGCGGCAAGGCCATCTTCGGCGACGACCCGTTCCAGTCGCTCGACCAGAGCGGCGTCGGCATGCTGGTGAAGATGGCGATC
The DNA here is from genome assembly GCA_023150565.1 of Planctomycetota bacterium. Classification (GTDB taxonomy): domain Bacteria; phylum Planctomycetota; class UBA11346; order UBA11346; family UBA11346; genus JAKLKR01. The sequence goes on along the minus strand of JAKLKR010000005.1, from coordinate 7,941 downwards.
GAGAAGGGCCGCCAGACCCGTGCGGGCCTCAAGGTCGGCATCTGCGGCGAGCACGGCGGCGAGGCCAAGTCGGTCAAGTTCTGCGTGCGCGCCGGCATGAACTACGTGTCCTGCTCGCCCTACCGCGTGCCCATCGCGCGCCTCGCCGCCGCCCAGGCGGTGGTCGAGGACGCCGGCAAGAAGCCCGCCAAGGCCGCCAAGAAGTCTGCGCCCAAGGCCAAGGCCAAGCCGGCCAAGAAGGCGCTCAAGGCCGCCAAGGCGCGCTGATCCCGCCTGAACGTCGCTGAACGGACGTCGCGCACCCCCGGAGGTCCCCTCCGGGGGTGCGTTGTTTTCAGCCTGCCGGTGCGGTAGGCTGGCGGGCGATGCGCATCGCCGCTCGGCCTGGGCGAACGCCTGGCGCTGATCGAGGGCCTGCGCGAACGCTTCGGCCAGCAGGTGGATGCCGGCACCGAGCTGGCGGTCCTGCGCCGGCGGTGGGCCGAGGCATGGCAGGCGGACCAGGAGCGCGAATGGAGCGCCTCCGCTGCCGCTGCCGCCGAGGACCAGGCCGCCCGCCAGCGTCTGCAGCGGCAGCTGCGCGAGCGTTACGGGATCGACGCCGATCCTGGTCTCGACCTGGCTGCGCTGCAGCGCCTGCGGGCCACCGCCGAGGCGGAGCGCCAGGCCCAGGCGGCGGGGTCGGGCCGACCGGTGGCGGCCGAGCCGCGGCCGGCGGCGCCCCGTGGCCGCGTAGCCCTTGCGGACCAGCCCGGCGAGCGCCCAGTGGCGGCCCCCGCCACCCCCGCCACCCCCGCCACCCCGGCGGTCGGCGGCCGCGGAGCGGCGCCGACGGTCAAGACCCTGCGCCTGGACGCGCCCGGGGTCGACCACGCCTCCCTGCGGAGCGGAGGCAAGACCTCGGTGTGCGTGCAGTTCGGCCAGGAGCGCGCCACCGAGTTCCATGGCGTGTTCGCCACCCTGCACCGCCTGCTGGAGGCCTCGCCGCCCATCCCCGACGCGGTCTTCCTGCTCGGCCACGGCCAGGGTTCGACCATCGCCGGGGTGTCGATCGACCAGCACCTGCGCGCCAACAAGGCCTTCTATGAGACCTTCGGTGGCACCCGTCCGGCGCGTCCGCTGGCCTGCCTGGTGATCGCCTCATGCTCGGCCGGCAGCGCCGACCAGATGGCCGAGATGCGCGACGGCCTGGGCTACTACCCGACCTGGCGGGTGGGCACCTGGAGCCGCAGCTACGCCAACGCCATCTCGGTGATAGGCGCCTTCGAGGGCATCGCCAACCGCCCCGCCGCGCCGTCCTGGCGCGGCCTGTTCCTTACTGGCCGCGCTGACGGTTCCCCGGCCTCGCTGGGCGAGGTCGGCGTCGGCGGCGAGCGCGGCAACCTGGTCTACGTCGATCTGGTCGAGGAGGCCGGCAAGCGCGCCTGGAAGCAACGCTAGCGGGGCTCCGCCCGAGGGCGAAAAGCCAAGGCGGGAGCATGGCGGACGGCCGCATTCGGAGCGTCGACGTCCACGTCGACGGAGCCTCCTGTGCGCCGATCTGGGACCATGGCAGCGTCAGCGCGGCGTCGACGTGGGCGTCGACGCTCCGGAAGAGCCGTCCACGGCTCTCGCAAGGGCTCCAGGTTGCCTGCCGCCCGCCCCGGCGACCATGCCGCCCCTCCCGGAGCGAGCATGGCCATCATCGAACTGCAGAGCGTCAAGGGCACCCGCGACTTCTATCCCGAGGACATGCGCCTCCGGAGCTGGCTGTTCGGGCACTTCCGCGACATCGCCCGCAGCTTCGGCTACGAGGAGTACGACGCCTGCGTGCTCGAGCACGCCGAGCTCTACATCCGCAAGGCCGGCGACGAGATCACCCGCCAGCTCTACGACTTCCGCGACAAGGGCGACCGCCACGTCGCCCTGCGCCCCGAGCTGACCCCGTCGCTGGCGCGCATGGTGATGGCCAAGGGCGCCTCGCTGCCGCTGCCGGCGCGCTGGTTCGCCATCCCGCAGTGCTTCCGGTACGAGGAGACCCAGCGCGGGCGCAAGCGCGAGCACTTCCAGTGGAACATGGACTGCGTCGGGCTGGCCTCGGTGGCGGCCGAGGCCGAGCTGATGGCGGCCCAGGCCGAGCTGTGCCGCCGGGTCGGGCTCAAGGTCGATGCCGGCGCCGGCGAGCCCGAGGTGGTGTGGCGGGTGTCCAACCGCCAGGTGCTGGGCCACGCCCTCGAGCAGCTCGGCATCCGCGGCGAGCAGTTCGCCCAGGTGTGCGTGTGCATCGACAAGCGCGACAAGATCGGCGACGAGGGCACCCTCGCCGAGCTGGCCAAGGTCGGGGTCGACGGCGAGCGCGGCGCCGCCATCCTGCGCCTGCTCGATGTGCGCGGCCTCGACGCCCTGGCGGCGGCGGTGCCGGCCGACAATCCCGGCCTGGTGGCGCTGCGCGAGCTGATGGAGCTGCTGGCGAGCTGGGGCATCGCCCACCTGGTGCGCATCGACCTGTCGGTGATCCGCGGGCTGAGCTACTACACCGGCACGGTGTGGGAGGTGTTCGCCCAGGCCGGCACCTTCCGCCGCGCCATCGCCGGCGGCGGACGCTACGACCGCCTCACCGAGACCCTCGGCGGCAGCCCCGTCCCGATGGTCGGCTTCGGCTTCGGCGACATCCCCATCGCCGAGGTGCTGGCCGAGCTCGGCCGCCTGCCGGCCCTCGGGCGCGGGCTCGACGCGGTGGTGTTCCCGATGTCGGCCAAGGAGTTCGCGGTCGCCAACCGCTTCGCCGCCCGCCTGCGCGCCCAGGGCCGCACGGTGGTGGTCGACTACGCCTGCCGGCGCTTCAAGAACGTGATCGAGCGCGCCGAGCAGGACGGCGCCGGGCGTCTCTACATCATCGGCGGCAACGAGGTGAAGGCCGGGGTGGCGGTCGAGCGCGTGCTGGGCGGCAGCGAGCGGGTCGAGAACCGCGTGCCGCTGGAAGCGCCGGCTCAGCCCTCGCCGTAGCGCGCCCGGTAGGGGGTGCCGTCGGCGGTGCAGGTGTTGAGCGCGCCGCAGCCCATGCAGCGCACCTGGAACACCGCGAAGCGGCGCTGGAAGCGGTCCATGCGCGCCAGCTCCTCGGGCGGCGGCGCGCCCAGGTACTCGGCGAGGGCGTCCTCGAAGGGCTCGCCGCAGCCCTTGCAGCTCTGCGCCAGCACCAGCGCCAGCCGCCGCCGGCGCTGCCACAGGCGCAGCAGGGCGAAGCCGATCGCCGCCACCGTCAGGCCGGGGACCGAGATCAGGAAGCCGAGCAGCAGCGCATCCACCCCGGCGATGATGGCCCGTCCTGGCGGCGGGGAACCGCCGGCCCTGGCCCGCCGGCGCCCCCGGGGTACGACCGCCAGCCCATGGAACCAGCCGCCATCATCCAGCGTTGCCGCCTGTTCGCCCGCGTCGAGCCCGCCGCCCGCAGCGCCCTGGTGGCGATCGCGCGCCCGGTGTCCCTGGCCAAGGGCCACACCGTGTTCCGCCAGGACGACCCCTGCCCCGGCATCTACGTGGTCGGCACCGGCCTGGCGCGCATCTTCAAGATCGCGCCCTCGGGCAAGGACCACACCCTGCACCTGGCCGGCCCCGGCCAGACCTTCGCCGAGGTCGCCTGCCTGGGCTGCTTCCCCTGCCCGGCCTGGGCCGAGGTGATCGAGGACACCGCCGCGGTGCTGCTGCCCGATGCCCAGGTGCAGGAGCTGCTCGCCGCCGACCACCGCCTGTGCCGCGACCTGCTGGTGGGCATGGGCGCCTGGGTGCACCACCTCACCGGCCTGCTCGAGGACATCGTGCTGCGCGACGCCGCCGGCCGCCTCGCCCGCCACCTGCTGGAGCGCAGCGCCGGGGTCGACGGCCGGGTGGTGCTGCCCTCGGCCCTGCGCCACCTCGCCAGCCACCTCAACCTCACCCCCGAGACCCTCTCGCGCACCCTCCGCCGCCTGATCGACGCCGGCCTGCTGGCGCGCGACGCCGAGGGCTTCACCGTCACCGACCCCCTCGCCCTGCGCGCGGTGGCCGACGGGGTCGGCCCGGAGTATTGAACAGGGAACAAAGCAGATGGATCACCGCCACGACGCTACGACGCCACGGAAAGACGTGAATCCGGTGGTAGATGCATTGGCATCAGCTGTCATCGACGGAGCCTTTGCCGTCCATCGGGAATTGGGGCCGGGGCTGATGGAGTCGGTTTACGAGGCGTGCCTGTGCCATGAGCTGGGCAAACGCGGCCTTGCCCACCGCCGGCAGGTGGTGGTGCCGATCCGATATGACGGGATCGAAGTCGAAGCCGGGCTGCGTCTGGACCTGCTGGTGGACGAACGCCTGATCGTCGAGTTGAAGGCGGTCGATCTCCTTGCCCCGATCCACACCGCCCAGGCCCTGACCTACCTCAAGATCACCGGCCTTCAGCTCGCTCTGCTGATCAATTTCAACGTGCCGAAGCTACGAGACGGTATCCGCCGCGTTGTGCGCACGCCGCAGTGAACGCATCCCAAAGCCGGCGTACGACTGCGACGACGCCTGACCTCACAAGGCCCTTTCCTCGTGGCGTCGTAGCGTCGTGGCGGTGATCCCTCTTCTCCTTCCAGGCATGTTTCCGCCGCGCCGCCGTGGTCGAATCTCTTCGTATTCCGTGGCGTCGCGGCGGTCGAGGTCCTTCCGCACCTCAGCCTTCCAGCACCAGCCTGCCGCCCGTTGGCAGCAGCTTGCGCTGCCTGCCCAGGCGGATCTCCGCCTTCACGCCCTTGGGCACCGACACGCTCAGGCGGATGGCGTCGCCGCGGCGCTCCCAGCGGCTGGTGATGTCGCCGCGCGGGCTGGGCACGAGGGCCTCGGCGCGGTCCAGGCCGGCGATCGGCTGGGGCGCGATGCTGACCGCGGCCCAGCCCGCGGCCTGCTGGCGGATGCCGGCGAGGATCTGCGGGAAGTGCACGCACGGGTGCGCGGTCCAGGCGTGGCTGGCGGTGCCGCCGCCGTCCTCCTTCCACTGGTAGTCCTCCCAGGTGGTACCGGTGGCCAGCATCGGCTCCCAGTGGCGGCGGATGAAGGCCAGGCAGTCCTCGGCGAAGCCGCGGCGGCCGGCCTCGGCCAGCACGTAGTACGACCAGAACGCCGAGGGCTTGGGCCCCGGCACCGCCTCGCCGCGCAGGAAGGGCAGCAGGAAGTCGCGCACCAGGCCGTCGTGCGCCGCCGGCACCAGGCCGTTGAGCAGCTCGAGGGTCTGGTCGTGCACCGATTCCTGGCCCTTGGGCGCATCCAGCCCCGCCAGCCAGCGCCGGCGCTTGCGGTCCCACAGCCGGGCCAGGCAGAGCCTGGCGTGGGCGTCGCTGCGGCGCCGGATCGCCGCCGCCTCGCGGCGCATGCCGGCGGCGGCCAGGACCGGCTGGATCTGCTGGAGGGCGTGCAGGTACCACAGGTTGAGGAAAGTCGGCACCTCGCCCTTCCACAGCGTCGACCAGTCCTCGAACAGCCACAGGCGGCGGTCGTGGCGCAGCAGCCCGGACTTGTGGCGGGCGAGGTCGGAGTCGAAGTAGCCGAGGATGCGCTCGACCCGCGGCCACAGCTCGCGCACCAGGCTGGCGTCGCCGGTCTGCCACCAGTGGTCGCGCAGGGTCAGGATCCAGGTCAGCGCGAAGTCGGGCAGGATGCAGTTGTAGGCGATGGTGGGGGCGTGGCCGTAGGTCAGCCCGCCGGGGCCGTCCTGGCCGGCGATGGAGCGGATGCCGCGCGCCAGCAGGCGGGCGTCGCCGTCGAGGTGGAAGGTGTTGGCGGCCTGCACGCGCGCGTCGCCCCACCACTGCGCCTGCTCGCGCCAGGGGGTGTCGACGTAGGCGTCGCCGGCGCAGATGCGCTGGGTGCGCGCGCAGGCGGCCTCGATGCCGTCGAGCACGGCGTCGCCGCAGGCGAAGCGGCCGCGCATGGCGAAGGGGTAGATGCCGGTGCGCAGGCGCACGCGCACGGTCAGCGCGCGGGTGGTGCCGCGCGCCACCAGGGTCATCACCCCGAAGCCGAGCAGCTGGTAGAAGTCGTGGCGGCAGGTGCCGGGGGCGGTGGTCAGACGGTTGCCGAGCGCGATCAGGCAGCCGTCGCCGGGCTTGCGCAGGTCGCCGCGCTCGCCCACCAGGCGCTCCTGGTGCAGGATGTCGACCACCTCGCCGCCGGCGGCGCCGGCGACCTCGACCTCGGCGCTGGCCCAGGTGTAGCCGCCCACGTCGATGGTGGCCGCGCTCCAGCCCTCGGTCCCGGCCGCCGGCAGCACCACCTCGAGCCACTGCGCCGTGCGCCGCCAGCGCACCCCGTCGGCCTTCCAGCGCGCGGCCCTGCCCTCGGCGGAGAACGGCCAGGCGACGTTGTCCCAGCCGCGCCAGCCCGCGGCGCAGCGTCCGGCGGCGGATCCCGCCACCCGCTGCGGCACCACCGTGCGCTCCTCGAGCAGGGGGATGCCGCGCTCCTCGACCCCTTCCCAGGGCGGGCGGGCGAAGGCGCAGCGCGACATCTCGTAGAGGCGGCGCTCGAGGCTCCAGCCGGTGGGGGCCTTGCGCGCGGTGATCCAGGCGCGGTCGTCGGCGCGCAGGTCGACATGCTCCTGGAAGTTGAGCTGCAGCGAATGGCGGGCGACGTATTCGCGCTGGGCCGGGCCGCGGCGCATCAGCCAGCCCTCGCCGCTGAGCACGGTGGTGGCGCCCCAGCGTCCGGCGCAGAGCAGGCCGGCGGCGGTCTGGTGCAGGTACTGGAAGGTCGACACCCCGGGGTTGTAGCCCTCGACCGCGATCCAGTTGGCGCCGGCGCGCAGGAACGGCGCCAGGTCGACCTCGTCGAACGGCCAGTGCTTCTGGTAGCCGCGCGCCGGGCCGCGGCAGACGTAGCTGCCATTCACCCACAGGCGGTAGTGCTGGTCGGCGGTGATGAAGAACGGCGCCTTCCCGGGCACCGCCGCCAGGCGGAAGTCGTGGCGGAAGTGGGCGAAGCAGTTGACCAGGTAGGTGCCGTTGCCGGGCCAGATCCACTGCGCCTCGCGCAGGATGTGGCCGGCGGGCAGGCCGTCGGCGAGCAGGGGGGCGGGGCGGGGGGTTCTGGCCATGGCGGTGTAAAATACCCGGCGCACCTCGGCGCAACCGCACGAAAGACGCTTCCGCTAGCACGCGGTTGACTGGCCCCCGGCATAGGCCCGCACCCGGTGCACCACCGCGGTGGCGCCGGCCTCGCCCGCCGGCGCCACCGGCCAGTCCCATTCCGCCAGCGGCTCGGGCAGCTCGACCCCGGCGAGCAGCGGCGCACCGTTGGCGTTGACGTCGGTGAGCAGCAGCCAGGCGCGGGCTGCGCGCAGCAGGGCCAGGTGGCCGCGCTGCACCTCGGCGCGGAACCCTTCGCGCGCGGCCGGCGCCGGCGCCGCCCCCTGGCGCTCGAGCCAGCCCAGGGGGGCGAGCGGGAGCTGCGACAGCAGCAGTGCGCTCACCGCCAGGTCGGGCGGCTCCAGGCCGAGGTCGGCCCAGCCTGGCGGCCGCACCGCCGGCAGCAGCCGCTCCCCGCGCGCCGCCCACAGCGCCGGGCCCGCGCCCGAGAGGTCGGCGGTGACCAGGCGCAAGCGCGGGTGGGCGCGTGCGGCCCGGCGGGCCGGCGCCGGATGCACGGCGTCCACCAGCGCCACCGTGGCGCAGCGCGCCGCCAGCGCCGCCACCGGCACGTCGAGCAGCCAGCCCGAGCCCAGCACCGCCACCCGGCCGCCGGCCGGGGCATGGGCGGCGATCAGCTCCTGGCAGCGCGCGCGGTGGCCGGCCCAGTGCTCGGCGCAGCGCCGGGCGCGGGCGCCGATGGCGCAGCTCTCGGCCAGCAGGCCGAGGCCGCGCGCCCACGGCGGGCAGGGGGTGCTCAGCCACCACCAGGCTTCACGCAGCATGGTGGTGCCCTACCCCGGGAGCGCGGCCCTCCGGGCCG
>JAKLKR010000059.1 GCA_023150565.1 Planctomycetota bacterium | reverse complement strand
CGCCTACGACCCGCTCGGCCACCACCTGCTTGAGGTGGCGCGCGGCCTGGGGGTGCCGGTGCCGGGCCAGCTGGCGGTGCTCGGGGTCGACGACGACGCGGTGCTGTGCGCGCTCGGCGACCCGCCGCTGTCGAGCATCCGTCCCGACGCCGAGGGCGCCGGCTTCGCCGCCGCCCGCCTGCTCGACCGCCTGATGGACGGCGCCCCGGCCACCGCCGCCGGCCAGCTGCTGCCGCCCCTGGGGGTGGCCGAGCGCGCCTCCACCGACGGGGTGGCGATCGAGCACCCGCGCCTGCGCGCGGCCCTGGCCCTGGCCCAGGCGCGCGCCTGCGACGGCATCGGCATCCCCGCCCTGGTGCGCGCCGCCGGGATGTCGCGCCAGGCCCTCGACCGCCTCAGCCGGCGCGCGCTCGGGCGCACGCTCAAGGAGGAGCTCGACCGCATCCGCCTGCAGCGGGTGCGCGAGCTGCTGCTGGGCAGCGAGCTGACGGTGGCCGAGATCGCCGCCCGCACCGGCTTCGCCCACCCCGAGTACCTGGGGGTGGTGTGGCGCCGGCAGCACGGCGCATCGCCGGCGGCGTGGCGGGCTCAGGCCAAATGAAGGAATGCTGGAATGCTAGAATGCTGGAATGCAGCGGAGGGCGACGCTCCAGCATTCGGCATTCGGGCCCCGAACTCTAGATCTGATAATCGACGGTGGTGGGCAGGTCGCTCGCCTGGTAGCTCTTGGCGCGCGAATAGCCGATGAACACCGCATCGCCGCGCGACAGCGCGAGCTGGTCGTACTGGTCGTGGGTGAGGTGGGCCTCGATCGCCGCCTTTGCCCCGGCTGGCAGCACGCTCAGGCGCACCTGGGGGCCGGCGATGGCGATCGCCTCGACCACCGCCGGGATCTGGCACAGGGGGTCGGCGGCGCGCGCCACCAGCACGTCGTGCGGGCGCACCAGCGCCACCCGCGCCGGGTCGGCGCCGGCCTGGTCCTGGCCGCGCTCGTGGAACACGTTGACCTGGCCGAGGAACTGGTGCACGAAGGCCGAGGCGGGGTGGCGGTAGACCTGCTCGGGGGTGCCGACCTGCTCGAGGCGGCCGTGGTTGAGCACCGCCACCCGGTCGCTGACCTCGAGCGCCTCCTCCTGGTCGTGGGTGACGAACACCGAGGTGATGCCGGTCTCGTCGTGCAGCCGGCGCAGCCAGCGGCGCAGCTCGACCCGCACCTTGGCGTCGAGGGCGCCGAAGGGCTCGTCGAGCAGCAGCACGCGCGGCTCGACCGCGAGCGCGCGCGCCAGCGCCACGCGCTGGCGCTGGCCGCCCGAGAGCTGGTGCGGGAAGCGGTGGGCGAAGCCGTCGAGCTGGACCAGGCGCAGCAGCTCGAGGGCGCGGGCGCGGATGTCGGCCCGCGACGGGCGCTGGTCGCGCGGCTTGACCGTCAGCCCGAAGGCGACGTTCTCGGCCACCGTCATGTGGCGGAACAGGGCGTAGTGCTGGAACACGAAGCCGACCCCGCGCGCGCGCGGGTCGGCGGCGGTGACGTCGCTGTCGCCGAAGGCCAGGCTGCCGCCGTCGGCCTGCTCCAGCCCGGCGATGATGCGCAGCAGGGTGGTCTTGCCCGAGCCCGACGGCCCCAGCAGCGCCACCAGCTCGCCCGAGGCGATCGAGAGGTCGACGCGGTCGAGGGCGGTGAAGGAGCCGAAGCGCTTGGAGATGGAGCGGATGTCGATGCGCATGGCGTCAGGCCTGGCGGGGGGGCGGGGGCGGGTCGTCGGCCTGGCTGGCGGCGCGGGCGACGGCCAGGCGCTGGCGCCAGGCCACCAGCTCCTTCACCCCCAGGGTGGCGAGCCCGACCAGCGACAGCAGCGAGGCGCAGGCGAACGAGGCGGCGAACTGGTACTCGTTGTAGAGGATCTCGATGTGCAGCGGCAGGGTGTTGGTCTGGCCGCGGATGTGGCCCGACACCACCGACACCGCGCCGAACTCGCCGAGCGCGCGCGCCGAGCAGAGGATGACGCCGTAGATCAGCCCCCACTTGACGTTGGGCAGGGTGACGCGCCAGAAGATGCTCCAGCCGCCGGCGCCGAGCACGCGCGCCGCCTCCTCCTCCTCGGTGCCGACCGCCTCCATCACCGGGATCAGCTCGCGGGCCACGAACGGGAAGGTGACGAACACCGTGGCCAGGACCAGGCCGGGCAGGGCGAAGATGACCTTGGGCAGCTCGTGGTCGCGCATCCATTCGCCGCAGAAGCCCTGCAGGCCGAACAACAGCACGAACACCAGGCCGGCGATCACCGGCGAGACGGCGAAGGGCAGGTCGATGAGGGTGAGCAGCAGCTGCCGCCCGGCGAAGCGGTAGCGGGTGAGCAGCCAGGCAGCGCAGACGCCGAACAGGGTGTTGAGCGCCACCGCGATGCCGGCCACGCTGAGCGAGAGGGTGATGGCGTGGCGGGCGGCGCGGCCGTTGTCGCTGCCGTCGAACAGCCCGAGGTAGACCTGCCAGCCCTTGGCGAAGGCGCCGTGGAACACCGCCACCAGCGGCAGCACCAGGAACAGCCCGACCCAGCCCAGCACGAAGGCGACCAGGCCCCAGCGCACCCAGGCGGGTTCGGTGAGTTTGGAGCGGGGGGCGCTCACGTGGACTCCCGGAAGCGGCGGTTGGACCAGCGCTGGAGCAGGTTGACCGCCAGCAGCAGGGCGAACGACAGCACCAGCATCACCACCGCGATGGCGGTGGCCTCGGCGTAGTTGTACTGCTCGAGCTGGATGACGATCAGCAGCGGGGCGATCTCGGTCTGGCCCTGGATGTTGCCGGCGATGAAGATCACCGAGCCGTATTCGCCCACCGCGCGCGCGAAGGCCAGGGTGGTGCCGGTGATCAGCGCCGGCAGGGCCTCGGGCAGCAGCACGCGCAGCACCACGGTCAGGCGCGAGGCGCCCAGGCTGGCGGCGGCCTCCTCGAACTCGGCCGGGATCTCCTCGAGCACCGGCTGCACCGTGCGCACCACGAAGGGCAGACCGATGAAGATCAGCGCCATCACCACCCCCAGGCGGGTGAAGGCGACCTGGATGCCGAGCGGTTCGAGCAGGGCGCCGATCCAGCCGTTGGGGGCGTAGAGGGTGGTGAGGGCGATGCCGGCCACCGCGGTGGGCAGGGCGAAGGGCAGGTCGATGACCGCGTCGACCAGGCGGCGGCCGGGGAAGCGGTAGCGCACCAGGGCCCAGGCGATCACCGCCCCCGCCACCAGGTTGACCAGGGCGGCGACGGCGGCGGCGCCGAAGCTCAGGCCGAAGGCCGCCAGGGTGCGCTCGCTGGTGACGGTGCCCCAGAACTGCTCCCAGCTCAGGCTGGTGCTCTTGGCCACCAGGGCGGCGAGCGGGATGAGCACGATCAGCCCCAGCCAGGCGACGGTGACGCCGAGGGTCAGGCCGAAGCCGGGCAGGATGCGACGCGAGGCGGCCATGGCGGGGGCGGGAAGGCTCGCCGGCCAGCCGGGGGAGCAAGGAACGAGTTGGGGGGGAGCCGGGGGCGGAGGGTGAATGCCAGAATGCTGGAATGATCAAGGGGACTTCATTCCAGCATTCCAGCATTCCAGCATTCAACATTCCCCCCGATCAGCCCAGCGGCGCCCGCCCGAGGGTGCCGGCCATGGCGTCGAGCCAGGCCGGGGCGGCGACCGCCTCGCGGCGGCGGCGCAGGCCCTCCAGGCGTTCGCGCAGCCCCAGGCGGGCGGCCACCTGGGCGTGGCTGGCGCGGGCGAGGAACTCCTCGATCGCGGCGCACTTGCGCTCGACCAGCGCCAGCTCGCGCTCGCGCAGCGACTCCAGGCGGGCGCGGTACCAGGGCGCCGCCAGCACCGCCTCGCGGGTGAACTGCGCGCGCAGTGCCGGGCTGCGCGCATCCAGGCCGCCATGGCCGCCGGTGGCCATGATGTCGAGCAGCGCCACCAGCGGCGGCGAGGCCAGGCGGGCGGCGCCGTCGTCGAGGTACTGGCGGGCGCAGGCGGCCTGGGCCTCGACCACGTTGTCGATCGAGTCGATCCAGGCGGCGCGGTCCTGGGTCTCGGGGCGGAGCATGGCCTGGTCGAACACCGCCGCCGGGTTGTCGAGCAGTCGGCCGAAGAAGCTGTGCACGAACTTCTCGGTGATGCGGCAGCCGAGGCGGCTGGCGAGCACGGTGCGGCCCTCGTGCTGGAAGTCGTCGAGGCGCTCGAGCTGGCCGGCGGCGAGCAGGCGGCGGGCGTCGCGCTCCTCCGGTGCCAGCCGGCACCACAGCTCGGGCACCAGCAGGCTGATGTCGTGCCCGACCTGGATGCGCGGGCCGATCCAGGCCGCGCTGGTCATCCAGCCGTCATAGCCGCCCAGGGCCATGGCGATCCAGGCGTTGTCGAGGTCGGGGAAGGCGAGCAGGGCGTTGAAGGGGCCCTTGGTGAGCGCGCCCTCGCTGCCGGCGCCGGTGGTCGAGGGCGACTTGCCGGTGAGCGAGCTGGCCCATTCCATCACCAGCTCGGGCAGCTCCAGCCAGTGCATCGGGCCGTGCGCGCACAGCGCGCGCACGCCTTTTTCCGCCGGGTTGTTGCGCCGCCCGCCCAGCACCGCCGCCACCGGCACCACCAGCGGCGCGCCGGCGGGCATGCGCCGCGCCAGGCGGGTCGAGATGTGCGCCAGATGGGTGCCGCGGGCGTCGACCAGGTCGGGGCGCTCCTGCAGGTAGCGCGGGTTCTTCGACGGCTTGCCGTCGACCAGGCGGGGATGGGCCGAGGACACCGTGAAGGGCTGGCCGTCGCGCGCCGCGCCCTCGACCAGCCGGCGCATGGGCGCGGTCCAGCGGTCGAGGCCGATGGGGTCGTCGAGCAGCAGGCGCACCCGCTCGGCGTCGAGCGGCTCGAAGTTGGAGAGGAACACCGGCCCGTTGACCCCGGCCAGGTCGGCCTCGGCCTGCTTGTCGTGGCCGCGGTGGATGGCGTCGTCGGGGCGCTGGAACAGCCGGGTCTCGCAGTTCTCGGCCAGCTTGACCGAGCCGTGCCCGGCGGCGGAGCCGGGCAGCTGCGCCAGCCAGGCGGCGGGCACCGTCACCGAGGCGGTGATGTCGTCCTCGAGCTGGACCTTGTCGGCGGGCACGAAGTCCTGGCGCAGCTTGTAGGTGCGCCAGGCGCCGTCGCCGCCGATGCCGACGCGCAGGTAGCTGGCGGTGATGGCGCGGCCGTCGACCTTGAGCTGGTGGCCGGGGGCGCCGTTGACGGTGTCGACGCTGAAGTGGCTGCGCCAGTCCGCGCCCCATTCCGGCTTGTGGAAGCGCTTGACCACGAACAGCAGGGTGAGGATGCGGGTGGGGATGCCGGCCAGCCAGGCGTTGTATTCGGCGGTGAACTCCGCCGGGCTGGGGGTGAACAGCTTGATCACCGAGCCCAGGCTGCGCTCGGGGTCGAGGATCGGGCGGCTGGGCTTGGCGGTGTAGTCGGGGCGCACCTCGGGGCGCAGGCGGTCGGCGTAGTCGCGCGCCAGCAGCGCCGCCACCTGGCCGAGGTCGTGGTCGAGGTCGGAGACGAACAGCGGGCCGTAGATGAACGAGTCGCGGATCGACTTCGAGATCTCGGACTTGCCGCCGCCCGAGACGGTGCAGGGCTTGTGGCAGAAGGTGCCCTCGGCCACCGTGCCCTCGAGCCGCCACGAGCTGGCGCCGGGGTGCTTGACCAGGCGCACCTTGTAGCCGCTGGGCAGCACATAGGTGTGGTTGGCGCGCAGCGGGATGGCCACCGCCAGGCTGCCGCGGCCCCAGCGCACCTTCAGCTCGCGGGCGTTGAAGTGGGAGTCCTCGGGCACATAGACGATGGAGGGGAAGCGGCGGTCGACGCCGTGGCCCTGGGGCTGGGCCTCGAACAGCTCGCCGCAGGCGCGCCGCACCTCGGCCATGGTGGCGCCGCCGGGCTGGGGCTTGGCCTCCCACTCCTCGCCGAGCACGTAGCTGGGGAAGGCGAGGGCGCCGCCGGCGTGCTCCTCCTCGGCCAGGCCCATGAGGTTGGCGGCGAAGCCGATCTGGGTCTTCACCTCCTTCTTGCAGTAGCCGAAGTAGTTGTCGGCGATGAGGGTGATGATCACCCCCTCGGCGGTGCGGCAGGTGGCCTTGAAGGCCTGGCCGTCGTTGTAGAGCTCGTCCTCGCGCTCCCAGCACATGCGGTCGCGGCGCTCGCGCGCGCTGGCGGCGCTGGCGTGCGGCAGGCCGAGCGCCTTCTTGCTCAGCCCGGTGAGGTGGGGGGCGAGGATCACGCAGCCGGTGTGGCCCGACCAGCCGTCGGCGTCGAGCGCAGCGTCGACCTCGGGCAGGTAGGGGTTGCCGGCGTTGCCGAAGATGCTCTCGACGAAGTCGAGGTTGGCGACCAGGGTGCCGGGGGCGAAGAAGCGGATCTCCATGCGCCGCTCCGGCAGCGCCAGGCGCGGGTCGGCGGCGGGCACCGCCGGGCACACCAGCGGGCGGATGAGCAGCGACACGCGCAGGTGGGCGCGGTGGTCCGAGCGCGCCGTCCACGGCAGCAGCAGGTCGTCATGCGGGGGCTGGAAGGCGGCCTGGAACAGCCGCGCCCAGGCCGCCTTGGGCACCTCGCGCTTGTCGCCCGCCACCGCCAGGCCGCCGGCGCAGACGTGGAAGCTGCCGGCGGTGGTGCGGCGGTCGCTGCGCGGGTTGTGCAGCACGCCCTGGCGCACCCGGTACGAGCTGAGCAGCGGGGTGTGGAACTGGTCGCCGTCGGCGGGCAGGCTGAGCAGGCGCGCCAGCCCCGGCTTGTCGAGCATGAAGCTCTGGTTGGGCAGCTGCAGCGCCCCGGTGGCGGGGGCGACGTCGGCGAAGTGGCGGTCGAGGAACTGCTGGATGCGGCGGTCGGCCGGGCACAGGTAGCCGCTCAGGACGCGGTTCTTCTCCTGGTAGCTCTCCATCAGGTCGCGCGCCACCTCGAGCACCCCGATGTTGGTCACCGGGGTCAGCCCGTTGGCCATGAGCTTGAGTTCGAGGTACTGGCGGAGGGCGTCGGCGGTGGCGTGCATGGGGCGTCTCCCGGCGTTGAGCGGGACCATGGTGGATCACTCACGGCGGCAAGGCCCATCTACCGCCGACCCATGCATCATCCTGCGGCGCTGATGGTTTCCCATGCTGGAGCCAAGGGGTTGCGATGTGCCGAAGGGGCTTGTCCAGCACCCACCTCAACGAGGGGCCCGTCAACTGGTATAATACAGTTGGCACAATTATGCGTACCGTCCTCCTCTGCCTGCTCACCCTCTCGTTCATGGTCGCCGCCGAACCTGTCCCGCTCGCCGTCGAGCGCACCCTCGGTCTCGGTCCCTGCCACGACGCGGCCTGGGTCGACGGCCTGCTGGTGGTGGTGGGCGACGGCGCCCTCGGCACCTGGGCGGCGCCCGCCGGCCAGGCGCCGCGCGCCCTCGGCCGGCTCGACGGCCTGGGCGCGGTGCGCCAGGTGGTGGTGCAGCAGGGCATCGCCTACGTCGCCGCGCGCGAGGACGGCCTCGCCATCGTCGACCTGCGCCAGCCCGCCCAGCCGCGCCTGCTGGCGCGCTTCGACACCCACGGCAAGGCCACCGGCCTGGCGGTGGCGGGCAACCTGTGCTTCGTCGCCTGCACCTATTTCGGCGTGCAGATCATCGACATCGGCGACCCCGCCCGTCCGCGCCACCTCGCCACCACCCTGGCCAAGCTCGAATGCCAGTCGGTGGCGTGGAGCGCCGGCCACCTCTACGCCGGGGTGTGGGCCGACCGCCTGGTGGCGATCGCCGACGTGCGCGACCCGCGCCATCCGCGCGAGGTGGCGCGCTGCCGGCTCGACGGCTACGGCGACGGGGTGGCGGTGCGCGACGGGGTGCTCTATGCCGCCACCGGCCACCATGCCGCCGCCTTCACGGGGCTGCATTTCGAGCAGGCGCGCAAGGACGAGCCGGGCTGGGGCCGGGGCCATGGGCTCGAGCTGTGGGACGTGCGCGACCCCGCCCGGCCGGAGCGCCTGGGCGGCTGCAAGACCACCGCCTTCTACATGGGCATCCCCGACATGTGGAGCGTCGAGGTGCACGGCGAGCGAGCCCTGCTCACCGACACCGCCAACGGGGTGGCGGTGATCGACATCGCCGACCCGCGCCGGCCGCGCGAGGTGGCGCGCGCCGAACTGCCCGGCCGCGCCCCCGCCGGCGGCTGCGCCCTCGCCCCCGGCATGCTCTACATCGCCGGCTGGTCGGGCGACCTGCACCTGGTGCCGGTGCCGGGCCTGGCGCCCGAGGCGCGGCCGGATGCCCCGCCCACCGCCATCGCCCCCGACACCGCCCCCGCCATCGCCGAGCAGGACGGCTGGCTGGTGGTGCGCCCCGGCGGCCAGGTGCGCGAGGCCTGCCGGCTCGACGACGGCAGCCTGGCCCTGGCCGCCGGCGACGCCGGCGTGCACCTGCTCCGCCTCGACGGCACCCCGCGCCTGGAGCCGGGCCCGGCCCTGCGCGGCCCGGCGCGCAGCGTGGCCGCCTGCGGCGCGCTGGTGGCGGTGGCCGAGGGCCTGGGCGGGCTGTCCACCTGGCGGCGCGGCGCCGACGGCGCCTGGGCCCCGCTGGGCCGCTGGCAGGACGCCGGCAAGCCGGTGCTGCAGGTGGTGCTGCCGCCGCCCGGACGCTGGGCGGTGGTCGAGAGCGGCATCCACGAGGTGGCGGTGATCGACTGCGCCGACCCCGCCGCGCCGCGCGCGGTGGGCAGCTGGAAGGGCCCGGGCATCGTCTACGGCGCGCAGATCGCCAGCGCGCCCGTGGCCGGGCGCTGGCTGGCCTGGTGGCTGCACACCGGCGGGCCGTACTTCCTCGACCTGCAGGCCCCCGGCCATCCCGCCCCGGCACGCCCGGTGGCCGGCAGCCTGCACAGCGGCGTGACCGGCTGCGCCGCCGACGGCGACCGCCTGCTGGTGATGGCGCGCGACGGCCTGCAGCGCGTCGATCCCGCCGCCGCCACCGAGATGAAGGGCGCGTGGTCGACATCCGCGAGCGCAGCGCCCCGGTGCTGCGCCAGGTGTTCACCACCCCCGGCAACCCCCACCGCCCGCTGGTGGCCGACGGGCGCGTGGTCGTGCCCGACGGCTTCGCCGGCGTGCGCATCGCGCCCCTCGCCCGCCTGCTGCGGGAATAAGGGCAAGGGCTGCGGACAAAACCCATTTACTGTCCGCAAAAGACGCCAGACTGAGAGTGACACATTCAGTTGTCCGCTTTCAGCCAGGTCCCTGATGTCCACCTTCCCGCCCGTCGATCCTGCCATCCTCACCCGTGCCGGCAGCGAGCCGCTGCGCGAACGCCTGGCCGCCCTCATCGCCGGCTGGGTCGCCGACGGCCAGATCCGGCCGGGGATGCGCTTCCCCCCGGTGCGCGACGCCGCCCTGCACTTCCAGGTCGACAAGGGCACCATGGTGCGGGTCTACCGCCTGCTGGTCGAACGCGGGGTGGTGGAGAGCGTCGGCCGCAGCACCCGCGCCACCCTGGTGGCGCCGGCCGCCGCCAGCGCCGGGCAGATGCACCGCACCCTGGCGGTGGTCACCGACATCCGCGCCCAGGACCTGCAGGAGCGGGCCGGGTCCCCGGGCAGCTCGCTGGCGCTCGCGCACGGCATCCTCGCCACCGCGCACGCGGCCGGCTGGTCGGTGCTGTTCCAGCATGGCGACGCCCTCGTCGGCGATGGCCCGCTGCCGGCGGCGGCGGTGATCACCAGCCCGCTTCCAGGGGCGGCGGCGCTGATCGAGCGCCTGGTCGCGGCGCGGGTGCCGGTGGCGGTCTATGGCGATGTCGTCGCCCAGCCCGGCTGCGACCGGGTGGTCAGCGACCACGCCGCCGGCACCCGCGCGCTGGTCGCGCTGATGGCCGCCCAGGGCCGCCAGCGCATCCTGCTGCACCTGCCGGCGCGCGACCTGCCCTGGGTGCAGGCGCGGCTGGACGGCTACCGCGCCGGCATGGCCGCCGCCGGGCTCGAGGCCCTGCCCCCGCTCACCGCGCTCGACACCGGCCTGTTCCCCGATTCCGAGGCCACCCTGGCCACCGGGCTGCGGCGCATCGCCGGCGGGCTGGTCGAGCACCTCACCGGCGAGCGGCCGGTCGACTGCATCCTCGCAGTGAGCGACGGCGAGGCGCTGCAGATCGCCGGGGCGGTGGCGCTGTTCCACCGCCGGGTCCACCAGGAGGTGGCGGTGTGCGGCTATGACGACTACTGGAGCAGCGCCATCGAGCACACCCGCTTCGGCCTGCCGGCGCCCTGCGCCACCGTCGACAAGGGCAACGCCGCGCTCGGCCGCTGCCTGGTCGAGCTGGCGCTGGAGCGCGCCGCCGGCCGCCTGCCGGCGGAGCCCCAGGAGCGCCTGCTCGCCCCCCGCGTGCTGACCGTCCCGCCCGCCACCGTCTGACTCCCGCCCAGGAGCGAGCCATGCGCCATGCAAAGAACCTCCCCCGCTTCGCGGGGGCTGCGCTCAATGGTATACGCCCAAGGCGGAGAGCGTGCGGTGGAGGGCTCTTACGGAGCGTCGACGCCCACGTCGACGCCGCGGTGATGCTGCCATGGTCCCAGATCGGCGCGCAAGAGCCTGCGTCGAGGTGGGAGTCGACGCTCCGAATGCGGTATGAAACGGCGCGAGCCGCGAGGGGGATCCGTGATCCCCGCCCGCGGCCCGCTGAGAATGCTGCCGACCGGTATTACTCGATCACGGCGAAGACGTCGGTCTCCTCCATCACCAGGTACTCCTCGCCCGCGACCTTGACCTCGGTGCCGGCGTAGGAGCTGAACAGGACGCGGTCGCCGGCCTTGAGCTGCATGCCCTGACGCTTGCCGTCCTCCATCATCTTGCCGTTGCCCACCGCCACCACCTTGCCCTCCTTGGGCTTCTCCTTGCCCTTCTCGGGGATGATGATGCCGCCGGCCGACTTCTCGGCGGCGCTGGCGCGCTGGACGATGATGTGCGAGCCGATGGGCTGCAGCTTGGACTTGCTCATGGATCTACCTCGTTGGGTGGATGTGGTGATCGGGAAGGTCACTTCTGGACGGTGAAGTCGGCGTCTTTGATGTTGTCGTCGCCCGGCTTGCCGGCCTTGGGCTGGGGACCGCAGCCCTCGGGGCCGCAGCCTTCGGGACCGCAGCCGCCGGCGCCGCCGGCCGCGCCCTGGGCCGCCTGCTGGCCCTTCATGGCGGCTTCATGCACGCGCTTGCCGAAGGTCGAGGCGGCCTGTTCGAGCTCCTTGATCGCGGCCTCGATCGCGGCCACGTCCTCGGCGCCCTTGGCCTTCTCGACGCCGGCGATGGCGGCCTCGATCGCGGTCTTCTCGCCGGCCTCGACCTTGTCCTTGTGCTCGTCGAGCATCTGGCGCATCTGATGGCAGGTCTGCTCGGCCTGGTTGCGCACCTTGGCCAGCTCCTCCTTCTTCTTGTCGGAGTCGGCGTTGGCCTTGGCCTCGTCGACCATGCGCGAGATGTCGTCCTTGGACAGGCCCGACGAGCCCTCGATCTTGATGTGCTGCTCCTTGCCGGTGGCCTTGTCCTTGGCCTTGACCTCGAGGATGCCGTTGGCGTCGAGCTTGAAGGTCACCTCGATCTGGGGCATGCCGCGCGGGGCGGGCGGGATGCCGTCGAGGGTGAACTTGCCCAGCTGGCGGTTGTCGCGCGCCATGCGCCGCTCGCCCTGGTAGACCTGGATGTCGACCGCCGGCTGGTTGTTGGCCGCGGTCGAGAACACCTGCGACTTCTCGGTCGGGATGGTGGTGTTGCGCTCGATCAGGATGGTCATGATCCCGCCCTCGGTCTCGATGCCGAGCGACAGGGGGGTGACGTCGAGCAGCAGCACGTCCTTGACCTCGCCGGTCAGCACGCCGCCCTGCACCGCCGCGCCCACCGCCACCACCTCGTCGGGGTTGACGTCCATCTTGGGCTTCTTGCCGAAGATCTCCTCGGCCACGCGCTGGGCGCAGGGCATGCGCGTCGAGCCGCCCACCAGCACCACCTCGTCGACGTCCTTGGTGCTGAGCTTGGCGTCCTTCAGGCAGCTCTCGCACGGGCCGCGGGCGCGGTCGATCAGCGCCTTGGTGATGTTCTCGAAGGTGGCGCGGCTGAGGGTGGTGTTGAGGTGCTTGGGCTGGCCGTCCTTGCCCATGGTGATGAACGGCAGCGAGATCTGCGCGCTGACCGCCTGCGACAGGGTCTTCTTGGCGTTCTCAGCCGCCTCCTTCAGGCGCTGCAGGGCCATGCGGTCCTTGCGCAGGTCGATGCCGCCGCTGCTCTTGGCGAACTCGTCGGCCAGGTGGTTGATGATGCAGTCGTCGAAGTCGTCGCCGCCCAGGTGGGTGTCGCCGTTGGTGGCGAGCACCTCGACCACGCCGTCGCCGACCTCGAGGATCGAGATGTCGAAGGTGCCGCCGCCGAGGTCGAAGATGGCGATCTTGCCGCTCTTGCCCTTGTCGAGGTGGTAGGCGAGGGCGGCCGCGGTCGGTTCGTTGATGATGCGTCGCACGTTGAGGCCGGCGATCTGCCCGGCGTCCTTGGTGGCCTGGCGCTGGGCGTCGTTGAAGTACGCCGGCACGGTGATCACCGCCTCGGAGACGCTTTCGCCGAGGTAGTCCTCGGCCGCCTTCTTGAGGAACTGCAGGATCATCGCCGAGATCTCGGGCGGGGTGAACGACTTGCCGCGGATGTCGACCTTGACCAGCTCCTGGGCGCCGCCGGTGACCTTGTAGGGCACCAGCTTCTCCTCGCTGGCGACCTCGCTGTGGCGCCGGCCCATGAAGCGCTTGATCGAATAGACGGTGTTCTCGGGGTTGGTGATGGCCTGGTTGCGCGCCATCTGGCCGATCAGGCGGTCGCCGCCTTCGACGAAGCCGACCACCGAGGGGGTGGTGCGCATGCCTTCCTGGTTGGCGATCACCACCGGTTCGCCGCCTTCCATGACGGAGACGCAGGAGTTGGTGGTGCCGAGGTCGATGCCGATGATCTTGCCCATGGCTGGTTCGCTTTCGTCGTAGGTCGTCTTAGTGATGGAAGAGTGAGTGCACCAGCGCGGTGATCTCGGTCACCGGCACCGGTTTGGCGAGCAGGGTGATGGCGCCTTCGGCGCGCGCCCGCTCGGCGAGCTGGGC
Source organism: Planctomycetota bacterium (assembly GCA_023150565.1). GTDB lineage: Bacteria > Planctomycetota > UBA11346 > UBA11346 > UBA11346 > JAKLKR01. The sequence continues at coordinate 11,150 of JAKLKR010000059.1, read as the reverse complement.
GTCGGCGCGGGCGCTCATCAGCGCGGTGGTGGTGCGCGGCGGGTGCTGGCGCACCCAGTCGAGCAGCTGGAAGCCGGTCATGTCCGGCATGTCGACATCCGACAGCAGCAGGTCGCAGTGGTTGCGGCTGAGCAGGGCGATCGCCGCCCCGCCGTTGGCCGCGGCGGTCGGTTCGCACCCGAGGTCGGCGAACACCTCGCAGAGGCTTTCGCGGACCAGGCGGTCGTCATCGGCGATGAGGATGCTGCGGGGAATCATGACCTGGATGCTGGTTGGTTTAGCATCCATCATGCCAATGCCGGAACCCGGTGCGTCGGCTTATTATTTTGCCAATTAATGACTTGTGACCAGACAGCGGGCCCAGGAGCAGGTCCGGGGAGGACCTGGGTCGAAATGACCCGGGTCAGCGGGTGGTGCCGGCGGTGGAGGCCGGCTGCCCAGGTGCGGCGAGCGCGGCGGTGATCGCGCCGGTCAGCGCCGCGTCCTCGGGGGCGACGCGCGAGCCGAAATGCGCCAGCACCTGGCCGTCCCGCCCGATCAGGAACTTGTTGAAGTTCCACGACACCGCCTCCGGTTTCGGTCCGCTGGTGGTCAGGAAGCGGAACAGCGGGTGCATGCCGTCGCCCTTGACCACCTGCTTGGCCATCATCGGGAAGGTCACCCCGTAGGTGGTGGTGCAGAACTGCTTGATCTCGCCCTCGCTGCCGGGCTCCTGGCCGCCGACCACGCCGAAATCGTTGCTCGGCACCCCGATCACGCTGAACCCCTGGCCCTGGAAGCGCTGGTGCAGCGCCTGCAGCCCGGCGTACTGCTTGGTGAAGCCGCACTTGGAGGCGACGTTGACGATCAGCAGCACCTCGCCGCGGTGCTGGGCGAAGGGGTGCTCCTTGCCGTCGATGTCGGGCATGGAGTAGGCCCACACCGGTCCCGAGGCGGGTTCCGCGGCGACAGCGTGGGAGCAGCACAGGCAGGCGGTCATGGCGGCGAGCAGGCGGCGTATCATGTGGTCATCCCATCCACCTCCGGCTGCGGAGCCATCCTGGATCGGGACATGAGCCGGCCCGGCAACGGGCATGGCTACTTCAGCCGCTCCTCCTCGCTCTCGATCCAGGTCACCAGGGCGGAGGCGGCGCTGTCGGCGGCGGTGCGCAGGCCTTCGGCCTCGTCGCCGGTGCCGGTGTAGTAGCCGATGCCGGTGATCTCGCTGGTGAAGGTGCCCTTGCGCGCCACCAGCAGCACGGTGGCGGTCAGGCGCACCCCCCATTGGATGGGCACGTCGCGGCCATCCTTGGCGGTGGCGGTGATGGATTCTTCGCGGATCGCCAGCTCCAGGCGGGCGCCGTTCTCGCCGGGACGGACCTCCCAGCCCAGGCGGTTGCCCAGCGCGCGCGCCACCGCGTCCTGCAGCAGGGCCTGCCCGCGCACCTGGCGGGCGGCGTTGGCGACCACCCGCACCGACACCGTCTCGCCGAGCTGGGGCGGCGATTCGGGGCGGTAGCACCCGGCAAGCAGGCCGGCCAGCAGCAGGAGCGGGGCCCGGCGCATCACTGCCCCAGCACGTCGCGGCCGGAGGCCGGCACCAGGGCGAGTTCGCGTTCGGCGTCGAGCCCCTGGCGCGAGCCGGGGTCGCGGCGCATAACCTCGCGGTAGAAGAAGCGGCTGCCGTCCTGCCAGGACTGCAGGCCGGCGGGCATGAACAGCCAGCGCAGGCCCGGCCGGCTGCCGCGTTCGGCGTACCAGCGCGCCACCGACAGGTCGCGGTCCTGCAGCCAGCCGCGCACCCGTTTGCGGTAGGCCAGCACGGTGCGCACGTTGGCCTGGTCGCCGCGCGCCTCGACCTCGGCCTGGTCGATGATCGCCTGCGCCATCACCAGGGTGCCGAGGTCGTAGTGGGCGCCGCGGTAGGTCACCAGGTAGCTGAGTGCGTATTCGCACAGGGCCGGGAAGGTGAAGGCGCTGTCGGGATATTCGGTGAGGAAGCGCTCGTACTCGGCGCGCGCCTCGAAGATCGCGTCGCGGTCGCCGCCGGCGCCGCTGATCAGCTTGGAGCGGGCCAGGCCGAGGGCGGCGCGCGGGGCGATCGAGGTGCGGTCGCCATGGCGCGAAAGGAAGCGGAAGATGCGGGTGGAGGCGGTGTCGGTGAACACCGAACGGCCGTCGACCGCCACCACCTCGGAAGGCTGGTCGGCGTCGAGGTTGACCACCGCCTGGAAGTCCTGGTCGCGTTCGGCCACCTCGAGCGCGCGGCGCATGGCTTCCTCCATGCCCGGGTAGTCGGGCAGGTAGAGCCACAGCATCAGCAGCTTCTCGCGCACCTCGGCCACGTCGTGGCCGACCGCGGCGGCCTCGAGCGCGGTGCGCAGCAGGTCGCCGGCGCGTTCGCTGTAGGGGGCCTCCTCGAAGCCGTCCTCGGCCGCCCAGCGGGCGCGGATCTCGTGGCCGTCGGCCAGGCGCCTGCGCGCCTTGGCCAGGTAGGCGCCGGCCACCGCCTCGTCGCGCTTGGCGGCGGGGGCGTTGGCGCGGCCGAGGCGGTAATGGGCGGCCTCTTCGCGGATGTCCGAGAACGAGCTGTCGTCCTGCGCCACGTCGTCGAACGGCTTGTTCATCCGGCCGTTGGCGGCGTCGAGGGCGGCGAGGGGGGCCGCCAGGGCGAGGAGCGCGGCGACGACGGCACGGCGGGGCATGGGCCGGCATCATGGAACCCAGACGGCCCAGGCCAGTCCCCGCTTCCGGGCCGGCGCAGGCTGGCACGCTCGCGCACCATGCCCATCGCCCGCGTGCTCTCCATCGGCGACGAACTGCTGTTCGGCCGCACCGTCGACACTAACGCCACCCACCTGTGCCGGCTGCTGGGCGACCAGGGAATGCTCGTCGACCGCGTCGAGCAGGTCGGCGATGGCGAGGCGGCGATCGTCTCCGCCCTGCGCCGGGCCTGCCGCGGGGCGGCCCTGGTGGTTTGCACCGGCGGGCTGGGGCCCACCGATGATGATCGCACGCGCCACGCCCTGGCGCGTCTGGGCGCCGTCGCGCTCGAGGAGCGGCCGGCCGCCTGGCGCGCCATCCGCGCCTGCTGGGGGCGGCTGCGGCCCGGGATGGCGGTACCCGAGGTCAATCGCCGCCAGGCCCTGTTCCCCTGCGGGGCCGAGTCGCTGGCCAACGACCGTGGCACCGCGCCCGGGCTGCTGATGCGCCTGCCCTCCGGCTGCTGGGTGGCCTGCCTGCCCGGGGTCCCGCACGAGATGGTGGCGATGGCGGACCGCCTGGCCCGCCGCCTGCCGCGCCTGGTGCCGGGCCTGCGCCGGCCGGTGGTGGCCGAGGCCTGGTTCGCCGGCATCGGGGAATCCACCGCCCAGGAGCTGCTCGCGGGCCTGTTCAGCGAGGGCGATCCCACCGTCGGCATCACCGTCAGCGAACTCGGGCACATCACCCTGCGGGTGGTGGGGTCGGCGGCGCCGGTGCGTCGGCGCCTGGCCGAGCTGCGCCAGCGCGTCGAGCCCTACCTGCTGCCGCACCCGGACCTCGCTGCCAGCCTGCTCGGCGCCTGCGCCCAGCGGGGCTGGACCCTGGCGGCGGCGGAAAGCTGCACCGCCGGCCACCTCGCCGCCCGCCTGGGGGCGGTGCCGGGGGCTTCGCGCTGCTGGCGCATGGGGGTGGTGGCCTACCAGCCGATGGCCAAGCGCAGCCTGCTGGCGGTGCCAGGGCCGCTCATCCGCCGCCACGGCCTGGTCAGCGCCGCGGTGGCCGAGGCGATGGCGGCGGGGATGCGCCGGACCGCGCGCGCTGATCTCGCCCTCGCCACCACCGGCCTGGCTGGGCCGACGGGCGAAGCGGGCATCCCGGTGGGCACGGTGTGGCTGGCGGCCGCCACCGCCGCCGGGGTGGTCAGCCGCCAGGTGCGCATCTTCGGCGGGAGGGAACGGGTGCAGCGCCGGGCGGCGGCGGCGGCCCTCCAGCTCGGCTGGGAGGTGGTGAATGGCATGCTTCCCCCAGGTCGGACCTCGACGCATTGACGGACCCGCTGGTACGTCATAATCGCGGCCCCGCCATGGCCATGCCCCTGACCAACGCTTCGTTCGCCAACCTCATCCTGCGGGAATGCGTGGGCGTGGGCGGTGCCGCCGAGGTGTGGCGGGCCGAGCACAAGGACGACCACCGCCCCTACGCGGTCAAGGTGCTGAAGGCGGACCGGGCGCGCGAAAAGCATCATCTGCGCGCCTTTCTGCGCGAGATCGAGGTGATGGGCGAGATCAAGCACCCGGCCATCCCGGTGCTGCGCAACCACGGCCAGATCGAGGGTCTGCCGGCCTTCGCCATGGACTACGTGCCGGGCTACAACCTCGCCATCATGCTCGGCAAGGGGGCGCGTTTCCCCTCGCTGCGCGCCCTGGTCGAACTCGTCGAGGCGATCGCCTACCTGCACCGCAACGACATCGTCCACAACGACATCAAGCTCGAGAACGCGATCTGGCGCTGGGACGGCAAGAATCCCGGCCGGCTCATCCTGGTCGATTTCGGCAACATCCGCAAGATCGGCAAGCTCAGCCCGATCTCCTCGTTCTTCTACCGCTCGCCCTCCAAGATCTTCGGCACCGCCTCCTACCTGGCGCCCGAATTGATCGAGGGCAAGAAGGCGACCAAGCTCACCGACATCTACGCCGTCGGGGTGTGCGCCTTCATCCTGCTCAGCGGCAAGCTGCCTTTCGACCGGGCGGCCACCGAATCCAGCCGCATCCGCGCCAACGCGAAGGTGGCCCCTCCCAACATCTGCCTGCGCCTCAAGGGCGTCCCGCCGCCGGTGGGCAAGATCATCGACGACTGCCTGGCCAAGGATCCCGCCGGGCGCACCGCCGACATCGAACAGGTGCTGGGGGCGGTCAAGTCGCTGGTCGGCAAGCTGCCCGAACAACCCTACATCACCGGCAGCGGCAACATCCCGCCGGTGGTGGCGCAAGAACCCTGACCGCGGCCTGCAAGCCCGGAAAAACACGGACGGCCAGGGGTGAACCCCTGGCCGTCCTGCTTTGCCGGATCCTGCCGTTCAGCAGGTGCGGCGCGGCTTGGCCTGGTAGTCCTTGAGCTTCTTGGCCTGATCCTCGAAGCCGGCGCGGCCGAAATGGCCGAAGGTGGCGTGCTTGCCGTATTCGACCCCGGGCTGGTCGAAGGGGTCGATGCCGTAGAGCTCGGCGCTCATCGCGGTCGACAGTTCGAGCAGGTAGACCAGGCCGCCGATGTGCGCCTCGTCGATCTGGTCGAGGGTGATGGCCATGTTCGGCCGCCCGCTGGCGGTGATGTGCAGTTCGCAGCCGAGGTGGCTGCAGGACAGCATCGAGGCGAAGGTGGCGTCCTTGAGGTAGGCGGCGGCCTCGAGCTTGGGGTAGGCGGCCGGCACGGTTCCGTTGGCGCCATGGTCCTTGGCGAGCAGGAAGGTCACCACCTTGTCGAAGGGGCCTTCGGCGAAGAGCTGCTGCTGGCCGTGCTGGTCGAAGCTGCCCAGGGCGGCCACCGGGCTGGGGCCGACGTGCACTGCCTTGCCCTTGCGGTTGAGCATCTTGCCCAGGCTGACCGAGCACAGGTGCGAGTACCATTCGCCGATGGCGTGCAGCCGGTTCGAGAAGCTGAACGTCACGTGCATGGTCTTGCGGCGCTTGCGCGTCAGCAGGTAGTGCACCAGCGAGTGCATGTAGGCCGGGTTCTTGTGCGGGTCGCCGTGGCGGCAGCGCTTGTCCATGTCGGCGCCGCCCTTGAGCAGCTCGTCGACCTTGAAGCCGCACATCCCGGCCATGAACAGGCTCTGGTTGCCGAGGATGCCGAAGCGCCCGCCGAGGTTGGCGGGGATCGGCAGCAGATCGAGCTTCTCCTGCTTGGCGATCTCGGCGAAGGGGCTCTTCTCGCGCTCGGTGGTGATCACCACCTGGGCGGCGAGGGCGCCCTTGCCGGCCTTCTTCTTGAGCTGCTCGGCCAGCCACAGGAACATGCCCATGGTCTCGGCGGTGGTGCCGGTGCGGGTGATGACCTGGAACAGGGTCTTCTTGAGGTCGATGACGTCGAGCAGGTCGCCCATCCCCTTGGGATCCGGGTTGTCCAGGAAGAACAGCCGCGGGGCCTTGCCGCGCGCCTTCTGCTCGAGCAGGTTGTACTGGTGGTGGGCGAGGGCGTGGAACAGCGCCTTGGGCGCCAGCACGCTGCCGCCGAAGCCGACCAGCACCAGGTTGTCCCAGTGGCCCTGGTGCTTCTTGATCAGCGCCTTGAGGTCGCCCAGGTCCTGGTAGGGCAGGTCGAAGAACGCGCTTTCGCCGTTGGCGCGCAGTTCGTCGATGTTCTCGTGATGCTTTGGGAACTTGGCGACCAGGGTATCGACCTCGGGCTTGGTGAGGCCGTGGGTGGCGCCGATCGCCTCGGCCAGGCAGTTGGTGAAATCGAGGGTCAGCGACATGTCTGCTCCTGGTCGGTTCAATGCCTTGTGGGGCACGGACTTGGAAGGTCCTTCGGTTCGCAGCCTGGGGCCTTGCCCACTCGCGAGGCGGAGCATAGGTGGAAGGCAAGCGGTTTTCAAGGTGACGTGGGGCTTGAGGCCGGCTTACCGGATCTATGGTCGCCGGGCTACCATGCGTATGCCTCACCTCCTGCTGGGAACCCTGCTGCTCGGCGCCGGCCTGACCGGCTGCCAGGAGGCACCGGTGGCGGCGGGCGACCGTCAGGCCGCCGCCAGCCACCCAGCCCCGGCCCCGGCCTGGGAACTGCTCGCCGACCAGGCCTACGAGGCGCGGGTGCGCTCGCTCATCGCCGGGGCGCGCAGCGGGGTCGACCTGGTGATGTTCAGCGCCGTGCTGCCCGACGACGCCGGCGCCACCCATCCGGTGCGCCTGCTGCTCGAAGCGGTGATCGAGCGCCACCGCGCCAGCGTCCCGGTGCGGGTGGTGCTGGACCAGGGCGCCCCTCCCGGCCGGGACCGGCCGAGCGCGCATGCCTTCCGGGTGCTGGCCGAGGCCGGGGTGGCGGTGCGCTGGGACGAGGACGAGCGCACCACCCACATCAAGGCCCTGGTGGTGGACCGGCGCTGGTGCGTGCTGGGCAGCCACAACTGGACCTTTTCCGCCCTGCGCCGCAACCGCGAGCAGAGCCTGCTGGTCGACGACCCCGCCCTGGCATTGAGGCTGGGTGGGGAGTTCACCCGGCTGTGGGATGGTCTGGCGGACGCGCCGTCGCCGCGGCGCAAACGCTGAACGGGTCGTCGCGCCTTACTGTAAACTGTTTTTAGAAAGTCGTTTGTAGGGTCGATTGGAAACGGGAGGGGGAGTGGACAAAGGCTGATGCAGGAGTCCTCGCAGATGGACCACCAGTCTCTGGTTGAAGCTACCGATGCCGCCCTGGCCCAGGCCTGGGCGGCGGGGGACGAGCGGGCTTACGAGCACATCGTCGGCCGCCATGCCACCATGGTTTTCAACCGTTGCCGCATCGCGCTTGGCGCGGTGGATGCCGATGACGCCACCCAGGCGGTTTTCTTGATCCTCGCCCGCAAGCGTGACCAGGCGGCTGCCAGTCCGGTGCTTGCCGCCTGGCTGATGACGGTGGCGGCCCACGTCGTCCGCAACGCCGCGCGTGACCGGCAGCGCCGCCGCGCTGCCGAATCATCGCTGCCGCCACCGCCACCAATCGCCGAGGAGCCGGCCATGACCAGGATCAGGGACCACCTCGATGCCTGTCTGGCCGCCCTTCCAGCCAAGGAACGGGAGGCGGTGACGCTGCATCATCTCGCCGGATGCACCCTGGCCGAGGTGGCGCGGCAGACGCGCAGCGGGATCAGCACGGTCCATGCCCGTGCCGCCCGTGGGCTGGAGCGCCTGCGTGCGCTGCTGGTGGCGCGTGGGGTGACGCTCGGCGCTGCCGCCCTGGTCGCCGCTCTGGCGTCCGAGGCCCAGGCCGCGGTGCCGGCGGAGGTGATGGTCCATCTGCGTGAACTGGCTCCGGCCGGCGGAGGGGCGGGGACGACCGCCGTACCTTCCGACCGCGCCCACCATTGGTCGAGATCGAGACCATCCCCCATGACTACCCTCGCCCTGACCGCTGCCGGCCTGCTGCTGGCAGGTGGTGCCATCCTGCACCTGCTGCCATCGGCAGAACCCGCTCCAGCCCATCCGGCTTCGATCCCGGCCGCTGCCGCGGTGGATCCGGTTCCTCCCCTCGACTGGTGGACCATCATCCGAGTCAACGACCTGGGCAGGATGCGACAGGCCATGGAGCAGCAGCCCGAGATGGCTCTGCTCGCCGATCTGCCGCTGGTGCGGGAATTGGCAGATGTGCGGGGTGCCGCCTGCGTTCTGCCCCCGCCCAACCGAGCGGGTGCGGCAGCTCGCCCCGGGGCCCCCGCCTTCCTGGGCGAGATCCGTTGCGTCACGCCCGATGCACCGTTGCTGTCCCGTCTGCGCGCCATCGCCATGGGGCCCGCTCCCTGGTTCGGCATGCGCCCCGCCGATGCTGGCTGGCGGTTCGCCAGCCAGGGCGGCAGCGGCCGGATGTCCATCGACGATGGGCGGGTGCGGTTCCTGCTCGACCCTGTACCCACGCTGCCCCCAGCGGTGGCTGCCGGTCAGGCTGCCGCCTTGCCGGCGGATGTCCTGCTGGATTTCCGCCAAGCGGTCGACCGCACCTGCACCTCCTGGCTGGTGCGTTTCGATGTGCGGCTGGCGGAGGAAGGCCTACGCCTGCATGTCGAAGGTCCCGCGTCCGATCAGGTCGCGGGCCTGAACATGGCTCCCGCCGGCATCCTGGACCTGGGCCGGTTGGAGCAGGTTCCCGCCCAGGCGCTATGGGCCGCGGCGGTGGTGCTGCGTCCTGGCAGTCAGATCAATGATCTGGTCAAGACCGTAGTCCCCGCCTCGCGGCAGCTGATGGTCGAGGGCCGACCAGAGGAGCCCGTCGACCACATCCGGCAGACGCTGGTGCGCGCCAATGGCACGCTGCTGGCCTGGATCGGACCAGGATCACCGATGCCGGTGCTGAACGTGGCCCTCGACCTGCCCGAGGCCGAGGCCCACCTCCTCATCGCCCGGTTGGGTCTGGCGCTAGACCAGGATGGCACAGCCACCGCCATGCTGGGGCCGGTCCTGGCCAGCGTGGGCTGGCGTGAGGGGAAGCTGCTTGCCACCACCGATCCGGCCGGGTTGGCCACCTTCACCGGGGCCGGGGGATTCACCGCCCAGCCGGAGGTGGTGCGGGCCCTGGCCTGCCTGCCTGGGCCGGTGACCGGCTGCGTGCTGGTGCGGCCGGCCGCCCTGCTGGATGCGGTGATGCCCTATCTGCCGATCCTGGGGGCCCAGGTGCCGATGCCGGCGCTCCATCGCTATCGCGACCGGCTGGCGGCGGCGAAGGCGTTCGGCCTGCTCACCGTCGCCGGCGATGCGGCGGGGCGCGCGGTGGTCGATGCGCGCGGTTCGCTGGTTCTGGCCGGTTGCGTGGTCCTGGCCACCCAGACCGAGGCTATCGTCCGTTTCCTGCATATCGCCAACTGACCGGCGTCTGACCCTGTGATTGCACCGCCGGGCCTGCGGCGGAGCCTGCGCCGGCATGACCCTCCGCCCCTTCGCCGCTCCCGGCACCCCCGCCCGCTGGGTGCGCCCGCGCAGCTTCCGCCTCAGCCACCTCGCCCTCGACATCACCATCGACCTGGATGCCCAGCGGGTCGAGGGCACGGTCGCGCACCGGGTCGAGTTCCTGCCCCACGGCGAGGGCCGCACCACCATCGAACTCGACCAGGAGGACCTCGCCATCGCCGCGGTGGCGGTCGACGGCCGCGAGGCGCGCTGGTCGCTGGCCCCGGGCCGGCTGCTGGTGGCGGTGCCGGACTGCACCGGCGACGCCTGCACGGTGACGGTGCGCTTCTCCAGCGAACGTCCGGCCAAGGGCCTGATCTTCGTTCCCGCCGGCCCCGACACCGTGGCCATGGCCTGGACCCAGGGCGCGATGGAGGACCACCACCACTGGTTCCCGTGCTGGGACGACCCCAACAACCTCTGCACCTTCCAGGTGGCGGTGCGCCACCGCGCCCAGTTCCAGGCCATCGCCAACGGCGACCGCAGCGGGCGGGTCGAGCACGGCGACGGCTGGGCCACCACCACCTACGTGCAGCCGCGCGCGCATGTGCTCTACCTGCTCAACCTGGTGGTGGGCGACCTGGTCGAGGTGGTCGACCCCGGCGGCCCGGTGCCGATCGCCCACTGGCTGCCGCGCGGGCACCAGGACAAGGCCCTGGCGATGTTCCGCGCCACCGACTTCGCCATCCGCTGGCTGGGGGAGTTCACCGGCACACCCTTCCCCTGGACCCGCTACGGCCATGCGGTGGTGCACCGCTTCCTGTGGGGCGGGATGGAGAACACCACCCTCACCACCATCACCGACCGGGTGCTGATGGACGCCGCCACCCAGGAGCGCGACGACCTCGACTGCGACGCCCTGGTGATCCACGAGCTGGTGCACCAGTGGTACGGCGACCTCATGACCATGAAGGGCTGGAGCGACATCTGGCTCAACGAGTCGTTCGCCACCTGGCTGGAGGCGCGCTGCTCCGCCGCCTGGCGGGCCGAGCGCGAGGGGGTGGCGCCGGCCGCCGAGCTGGCCCGCGCGCTGTGGGCCAACCGCGCCGCCTACCTGGCCGAGGACGGCGGGCGCTACCGCCGCGCCCTGGTCACCAACCGCTGGGACGACGCCTACGAGCTGTTCGACCGGGTGGCCTACGAGAAGGGCAGCCTGGTGCTGGAGCTGCTCGCTGGCCAGCTCGGCGAACCGCGCCTGCGCGCCGCCGTGGCGCTCTACACCCGCCGCCACGCCCATGGCCTGGTCGAGACCGCCGACTGGCGGCGCGCGCTCGAGGACGCCACCGGCGAACCCCTCGACTGGTGGTTCGACCAGTGGGTGATGCGCGCCGGGCATCCGCTGCTCAAGGTGCGCTACCAGCACGACCCCCGCCGCGGGGTGCTGAGCGTGACCGTCGAGCAGACCCACGAGGGCGAGCCCTGGCGCCTGGCGCTGGAGCTGGCCTGGGCCGGCGGCGGCTCCGCCCGCCTGACGGTGGACCAGGCGCGCACCAGCGTGGTGCTGCCCTGCCCGCTGGCACCCGCCTGGGTGGCGGCCGATCCCGCCGACCGCCTGCCGGC
>JAKLKR010000058.1 GCA_023150565.1 Planctomycetota bacterium | reverse complement strand
CTCCAGCTCGGCCAGGCGGGCGCGGCCCTGGCGCACCTGCGGGTCCTGCTCGCCGGCCAGGCGCGCGAGCAGGGCGAGGTCGTCGCCGGCGGTGGCGGGTGCGGGCGCGGCCTGGGCGAGCGGCGCCAGGCGCCGGCGCACCTGCTCCTGGGCCAGCTTGCGCGCATCCCACCACCACCAGCCGCCGGCGAGGGCGGCGGCGAGCGCTCCCGCCGCCGCCAGCAGCGGCCACCAGCGCCGGCGCGGGGCGGCGCGGCGCAGGGCCTCCTCGGCGCCGGTGCCGAGCTGGGCGGTGAACAGCGCCGAGAGCGGCGCCAGGCCGCCGCGCAGGCGTTCGAGGTCGGCGACCAGGCGCGCGGCGTCCGGGTAGCGCCGCGCCGGGTCCTTCTGCAGGCAGGTGATGACCAGTGCTTCCAGGTCGGCGGGGATGTCGGGGTTGAGCCGCGCCGGCGGCTCGGGCTCGGCGTAGTTGTGCTGGAACACCAGGCCGTCGGCGCCCTCGGCGGTGAAGGGCGGGCGCAGGGTGAGCAGCTCGTAGAGCACCGCGCCCAGGCTGTAGAGGTCGCTGCGCGCGTCGACCGCGGCGCCGCGGCCCTGCTCCGGCGCCATGTACAGCGGGGTGCCCACGGTGGCGCCGGTGGCGGTGAGCGGGGCGGCGTCGAGCACCTTGACCAGGCCGAAGTCGGCGACCTTGAGCGCGCCCGCGGCCGAGAGCATGAGGTTGCCGGGCTTGATGTCGCGGTGCACCAGGCCGTGGGCGTGGGCGGCGGCCAGGCCGCGCGCCGCCGCCAGGGCCAGCTCCACCGCCTCGGCCGGCGGCCACGGCCGGCCGCCGGCGCGGCGCGCGGCCAGGGCCTCGGCCAGCGAACCGCCCTCCATCAGTTCGAGGGCGATGAACAGGTACGGCCCGTGCGCGCCCCAGGCATGCACCCGCACCACCTGCGGCGAGTCGATGGCGGCGGCGGCGCGCGCCTCGGTGGCCACCCGCCGCGCCGCCGCGCCGTCCGCGCCCCCGGCCAGCACCTTGAGCGCCACCGCGCGCCCGAGGCTGCGCTGGCGCGCGCGGTAGACCTCGCCCATGGCCCCGGCGCCGAGCAGGTCGCCGATCTCGTAGTCGTCCCAGGCGGTGCCGCTGAGGGTGCCGAGCGGGCGGTGGGGGGTGGGCGCATCCGCCGCCGCCGGCCCGGCGGGCAGCATGCGCGCAAGCGCGGACAGGCCGGTGCGTTCGTTCATTCCAGCCGCCGGCTGCGCGGGTCGATCACCCAGGCCAGGCCGATCCCCACCCAGGGGCCGGACTGGGCCAGGTCGAGCTCGGCGTCGCCGTCGCGCAGGCGCTGGCGGCTCCACAGCCAGCCGCCGTTCAGGCTGGCGGCCCAGCGCGGGGTGACGGTCCAGCGCACGGTGGCGCCGGCGGAGGCCTCCCAGCCCCAGCCGTCGAGGGTGCGCGGCGCCGGGCCGGCGTCGGCGAGGGTGGCGCGCGCCCAGGATCCGCCCAGCCACGGGCGCGCGAACAGGGTCAGGCGGTTGGTCGCGGCCCAGGCCAGCGAGCGGTTCATGCGCAGGGCCGCCGCCTGGCGCACCAGACCGGGCATCTCGTCCTGCTGCACGAAGGCCTGCGCCCCGATCGCCACCGTCCACGGGCTGCCGGCGGAGCCGAAGCCCCAGTCGAAGGCCGCCCCCGCCGCCCACGCGCTGGCGAAGGCGTCGCTGCCGCTGCGTCCGCCCTGGGCGTCGCGCCAGGTGAAGTCGAAGGCGGTGGGGCGGGCCTCGACCACCACCCCCAGGTCGCGCACCACCGCCTCGGCCGCCGGGGCGGCGGCGGCGGCGACCAGGAGGACGATGGCGGCGGCGCGGGTCATGGGCCACGCCAGCCTGGGGCGGCGCGGTGCCGGCTCCAGCGCCAGCTGGGCTTCCACATTCCGCCCCGCGAGCGTACGGGGCCGCCATGACCCGGATCCCCCTCCCCCTGCGCTGGGCGCTGCTGCTCGCCGCCACCCTCGCCCTGGTCGCCGCCATCCCTGATGGCGCGGTCGCCCTCGCCGCCTGCCTGCTGTGCTGGTCGCTGGCCCCCTGGACCCCGCGCCTGGCGGTGGCCTGGGCGGCGCTGGCGGCGCTGTTCGCCCTGCTCGACCTCGGCGCGGTGCGCGCCGGGGTGTTCGCCTTCGCCCGGCCCGACCTGCTCGGACTGCCCTGGTGGGAGTTCCTGGTGTGGGGTTGCTGGGTGCTGGGCGGCCTCGGGCTGGTCCCGGCCGCCGCCCCGGCCCGCCCGCGCTGGCCCGCCTTCCTGTGCGCGGCGCTGTTCGCCGCCCCGTTCCTGGCGGTGGCGGATCCCTGGTGGCTGACCGCCCTGGCCCTGGCCGGACTGGCTCCGGGGGTGGTCCTGCACCACCGCTCCGCGGATCTCGTCCACCTGGCCGGCTTCGCCCTCATCGGCCTGGTGGTCGAATTGACCGGGGTGCTGGCGGGGGTGTGGAGCTACCCCCAGGCCGGGGCGCTGGTCATCCCTCCCGCCTCGCTGGTGATGTGGGCCGGCATCGGCCTGTTCGCTCACCGCCTGGTGCGGCCGTGGCTGATGCTGTCGCCTTCCCCGGCACAGCCGGCGATTCGCTTGCAGGAAAGATCCGTATCCTGCTGAGGTGCGATCCCTTATCCTGCTCGTCCTGCTCGCCTGCGCGGTGCCGGCTCCGGCCGCGGTGGTGTACGTCAAGGCGGGCGGCAGCGGCGACGGCAGCAGCTGGGCGCAGGCGCGCGGCAGCCTGGGCGCGGCCCTGGCGGCGGCGACGGCCGGCGACCAGGTGTGGCTGGGTCAGGGCACCTGGAAGCCGGGCAGCGCGCGCACCGACACCTTCCTGGTGCCGCCGGGGGTGTCGCTCTATGGCGGCTTCCTGGGCGGCGAGACCAGCCCGGCCCAGCGCCCCGGCGACCCCTCGCTGACCGTGCTCTCGGGCGAGATCGGCGGCGCCGGGGCGGGCGACAACGTGGAGCGGCTGCTCACCCTCAGCGGAGCGGACGGCGGTGGCACCCGGCGCGTCGACGGCCTCACCATCAGCGGCGCCTACGGCGACTGCGGCCTGTACGCATGGCAGTTCGGCGACCTGACCATCAGCCGGGTGCGCTTCCTGGGCAACAGCTCCACCAGCCTGGTCGGCGGGCTGCGCCTGGTCGCCGGCGGCGCGCTGACGGTCGAGGACTGCCGCTTCGAGGGCAACCAGGGGCCGGTCTCGGCCTGCTACCTCAGCGGCGCCGCCGCGGTGGCGTGGTCGCGCACCCTGGTGGTGGGCAACGGCCTGTCCGGGGCCTCGCCCAGCGCCCATGTGCTCATCCGCGACGCCGCCTCGGTGACGGTCGAGTCTTGCCTGTTCTCGGCCAACACCGGGCGCAACAGCCTGGTGGCGGATGGCGCCCCGGCCCTGCGCCTGATCAACAACCCGGCGACCCTGGCCAACTGCCTGGTGGCGGGCAACGAGGCGGGCGGGGTGGCGAGCGACGGGGCGCTGACGGTGAGCGCCTGCACCCTGGCCGGCAACCTGGCGGCGGACGTGCTCACCGGCGCCAACCTGGTCACCCGCACGCAGGTGCCGCTGCCCGCCATCGCCATCCGCACCAGCATCCTCGCCGCGCCCTACCAGCTGTCCCTGCTGCCGGCCGCCGACCAGGCCAACTGGCTGGTCGAGGTCGCCGGCGACCCCGGCTTCCTCGATCCTGCGCATCCCGCCGGCGCCGACGGGCTGTGGCTCACCGCCGACGACGGCTACCAGCTGTCCGCCACCGCCGCCGCCCTCGAGCAGTCGCTGCTGGCGGTGCCCGGCGCCGATCCCGCCATGCCCGCCGCCGACCTGTACGGGGTGCCCCGTCCGCAGGGGCGCAAGCCGGATCCGGGCTGCTTCGAGCGCGCCATGCCGGGCGGGCGCGCCCCGGTGGCCACCGGCGCCGCGGTGGTGGCCGACGAGGACGTGCCGCTGGTGCCGTTCACCCTCGCCGGCAGCGACGCCGACGGCGATCCGCTGACCATGATCGTGGTCCTGATGCCGCCGCTGGGCGAGCTGCTGCCCACCCTCGACGGCACCACCCCCAGCGGCCCCGCCATCCCCGTCACCGCCTATCCCTGGACGGTGCCCGGCGGCGGGCGCACGGTGCTCTACCGGCCGCCGCCGGACTATTCGTTCTACAGCTTCCCGGTGGTCTACGCCGTGCTCAACGACGGCTTCCAGGATTCCGAGGTGGCCACCCTGCGCCTGACCCTGAATCCGGTCAACGATCCGCCCACCATCACCGCCCCGGCGGCGGTGGGCATGCTCGAGGACCAGGGCGCGCTGACCGTGGTGGCCACCGGCATCGCCGACGGGCCGCTGGAGGGCGGCCAGGTCACCATCACCGCGCGCTCGGACGCCCCGGCGCTGATCCCCGATCCGGCGGTGTCCTACGTCACCTACGCCGCCACCGCGGCGGTGGTGCTGGCGCCGCTGCCCGACGCCAACGGCAGCGCCACCATCACCCTCACCGTGCTCGACGGCCACGGCGGCAGCGCCACCGCCGCCTTCACCGTCAACGTGCATCCGATCAACGACCCGCCCTTTTTCACCATGTTCCCGCGCGAGACGGTGGCGGAGGATTCCGGCGAACTGCAGGTGCAGCTGTTCGGGCTGTCGGCGGGGCCGGCGGACGAGGCGGGCCAGACCCTGACCGTGCTCGCCACCCCGGTCGACGCGGCCCTGGTCGAGGTGCTGGGCATCGAGCGGCCGGCCCCCGACCGGGCCGTGCTGCGCCTGCGCCCGCGTGCCGACGCCACCGGCAGCACCCAGGTGGTGGTGAGCGTGTTCGACGACGGCCTGACCCAGAATGGCGGCATCGACGCCACCGCCCAGGTGCTGACCGTGTCGGTCACCCCGGTCAACGACCCGCCGGCGCTGGCCACCGGCACCCTCGCGGTGGCGGCCGGCGGCAGCGCCACCGTCGCCGCCGGCGCCCTGGCGGTGGGCGACGCCGACCTGCCGCCCGACACCAGCCTGGTGTGCACCCTGGCCGCCGCCCCGGCGGTCGGCGACCTGCTGCTGGCGGGCGTCCCGCTCGCCGCCGGCGCCACCTTCACCCGCGCCGATCTGCTCGCCGGGCGGCTGGTCTACCGCCACCGCGCCGGCGCCGCCGACGCCTTCGCGGTCACCGCCAGCGACGGCATCGCGCCGCCGGTGGGGCCGGCCACGGTGGTGGTGGCGGTGGCCGGTGCCGACGGGCCGCCGGTGGTGACCACCACGGTGGTGGCCACCCTGGCCGGGCTGGCGCGGCCCTTCACCCTCGCCGCCAGCGCGGTGCCGGGGCGTACCCTGGCCTGGAGCCTGGGCGCGCAGCCGGCCAAGGCCGCGGTGGTGCTCGACGATCCAGCTCGTGGCCGCTGCCGGCTGCTGCCTGCGGCCGGGGCCCTGGGCGACGACAGCTTCACCGTGACGGTCGACGACGGGGTGCTGCCGCCGGTGTCCGCCGCCATCGCCCTGCGCATCACCGGCCTGGACGAGGAACGCCCCCAGCCCGCCGGCGATCCCCTGCGCGCGGTCGAGGCGGGCGCCAGCGTGCGCCTGGAGGTGCCCTGGGACGTGGGCGGCCTGAGCGCCCCCGGCGCGCTCGAGTTCGCCATCACCGGCGAGGCCCCGCCCGGCCTGGCGCTGAGCGTGCTCGGCCCCGACCGCGTGCTGGTGCAGTGGCGCGAGCCCGAGGATTCGCCGCCCGGCTGGCACCGCCGCTTCGGCCTGCTCGCCGCCGAGCCGCGCACCCCGGCCGCCGGCCACCTGCCGTTCACGGTGGTGGTGATGCGTCCGCTGCGGGGGGCCAACTGATGCGCTCGCCGGAGATCCGACCGCCACGACGCCACGACGCCACGGGCGCTGGGGAGCCTGCTCCGCCTGGGCCTGGCGCCCGTCGGTTGCCGGAGCGGAGGACGTTGCGTTCCTTCCTCGTGGCGTCGTGGCGTCGTGGCGGTGATCCATCTGCACATGCCCGGCTGGTGCGGGTGTCGTTGGTGCTCGGCGCCCTGCTGCTCGCCGGCTGCCAGCTCGGCAGCGGCGATCCGGCCGCCGCCGCGCTGGTGCCCGGGACCGCCGGCGGCGGCCTGGCCCAGGCGCGCGCCGAGACCGGGGCGCCGTGGCTGGTGCTCGACCTCGACCTCGGCACCGCCACCGCCCAGGCGCTGGTGCCCGACCTGGCCGCCAATCCCGCCTACCGCGACCGCCTGCTGGTGCTGCGCCGGGTCGACAGCGGGGCGGGCCAGGCGGGGCAGGGCGGTAGCTTCGCCCGCCAGGGCGACGAGACGGCGCGCACCGTCCTGTGGCAGCCCTTCCACATCGCCGCCTGCGAGCTGACCCGCGCGCAGTGGCGCCGGCTGGGCGGCGGCGAGCCGTGGCGAGCCGCCAGCCCCGCCGGCCTGGCGGGCGGCGGGGGCGACGACCTGCCCGCCACCGGCATGTCGGCGCAGCAGGCGGCGGCGGTGCTGGCGGGCTGGGCGCGCGGCAACGGCCGCCTGGCCCTGCCCGCCGGCGACGAGTGGGAGGCGGCGGCGCGCGCCGGCTCCGCCGCCACCTGGCCGTGGGGCGAGGAGCGCCGCGCCAGCCAGGTGGCGGGCTGGGCGGTGGTGGCCGAGACCGCCGGCGGCGCCGACGGGCCGCGCCCGGTGGGAGGGCGCGCCGCCAACGCCCTCGGCCTTCACGACCTGGTGGGCAACGTGTGGGAGCTGACCGCCGACGGCGCCATGCGCGGCGGGTCGTGGGCCGACGCCCTGGCCCTGGCGCGGCCGGCCAACCGCGACCTGCTGCCGCCCGACACCGGCCACGCGGCGGTGGGCCTGCGGGTGGTATGGCGGCCCTGACCAGGGCGGGCCGGGGGTGGCACCCGGCGCCGCGTGCGCGTACCCTGCCGACGTGACGGACAACGACCCTGTGCAGGCCCTGCGCGCCGCCGCCGAGGCCGGCGAGGCCGAGGCCCAGTTCCGCCTCGGGCTGGCGCTCGCCCACGGCGGCGGCGATGCCGCCGAGGCGGCGCGCTGGTGCGAGGCGGCGGCGCGCCAGGGCCACGCCGCGGCGCAGTTCAACTGCGGCCTGCTGGCGGTGCAGAGCGATCCCTCGGCGGCGGTGCGCTGGCTGCGCCTGGCGGCGCTCAACGGGGTGGGCGAGGCCGAGGCCTGCCTCGACCTGGTCTACCGCGACGGCGCCCTGCCGCGCACCTGGGAGGAGGCCGACACCCGCGCCAGCGTGGCCCTGGCGGGGAGCGATCCGCAGGCGCCCAAGCGCGTGCGCCTGGCGGAATACTACGTCGATCCCTGCCTCGACCTGCTGGTGCGCCGCCACCGCATCGACCGCGACCAGGCCGAGGAGATCGTGCAGCAGTTCTTCCTCGAGCTGGAGGAGCCGCTGGCCAAGGGCGGGCACCGCGGCCAGGCCTGGAAGCAGGCCCTGCGCGACGGCTACCAGGCCGAGCGCGGCGCCTTCCGCCCCTACCTGCGCCGCACCCTGGTGAACTTCGCCCGCGACTGGATGCGCGGCCGGCGCTCCGCCGCCCCGGCGGCCGAGCCGGCGCCGACCCCCGAGGCCGAGGCCGAACGCCTGGCGCACGAATGGCGGCCGCTGCTGGAACGTTTCGCCGCCACCGTGTCCGCCGCCCAGCCGGCCTATGCCACCGCGGTGGCGGCGGTGACGGGCATGCTCGGCGATGGCGCCACCCAGGCCGAGCTGGCGCAGCGCAGCGGACGCAGCCCGCGCTCGGTGCGCAGCGACCTGCGCCTGGGCGGCGAACTGCTGCACGACTGGCTGGGACGCGAGATCGGCGCGCGCTCCGCCGGCGGGCGCCTGGCCGAGCCGCTGCGCCGCGGGCTGGAGCTGCTGCCGGAATGGCTGCACTTCCCCAGCGCCGACAAGCGCGCCAAGTGCCTGCTGCTGCTCGCGCTGCTGGCGCGCGCCGAGGGCTAGAGTCCGGTTACCCTGGATGGCGCAGTTGGTGGTTCATGGTTGATGGTGGACCAGCGCGCCGCCAAGTGGTTATCCTATGCCAGCTGGCTCACCCGGCGGGTGAACACAGAACGTTATGCGCCAACCATCAACCATGAACCGTGAACCACAACCCGCCAACGGCGGGTTGTGGGATCACGCCACCAGCGCCGGCACGCCCGCGCTCTCGTCCTCGCGCACCGTCCGTGGCGGGGCGTAGCGGCCGGGGGCGATCAGGCCGTGCGGGTCGATGGCGCCCTTGAGCCGGCCGACCAGGTCCCAGGCCGGGCCGAGGCGCCGGGCCAGCCAGGCCTGGTCGTCGGTGCCGACCCGGTAGGGCACCCAGCCGCGGGCGCAGCCCTGGTCGCGCAGCAGGTGGTGGCAGGCGGTGGCGTTGGCCACCGCGAGCGGGTCGTGGCGGTCGAACAGCAGCGGCACCGTGCTGTCGAAGCAGCGCTCGGACAGCGAGGTGAGGGTGATCAGCGGTTCGAGGGCGTGGCGGCGCATGGTGGCGGCGGTGTGCTCGGCGAATTCCGCCACCTCGCCCGGCACCATCGGCACCAGCGGGGCGTACCAGCGCAGGCCGCAGCCGTCGCGGGCGGGGTCGCTGCGCCCGTTGCCGGCGCGCACCCCGCCGCGCCAGTAGCACAGCGGCAGGGCGGTCTCGTTGGGGCGGCCGTCGACCAGCTCGAGGCCGCTGGCGAGCAGGTCGAGCCTGGGCGCCTGCGACCCGCCCGCCCAGCGCGGCAGGCGGTGCGCGAGCCAGGCCAGCCGGCGCGCCGCCGCCGGGCTGATGAACAGCAGGCGGCGCACCCGGCCGCGCAGCGCGGCGCGGATCTCGGCGCGCGCCGCCGCCACCGTGCGGCGGGTGCCGTAGAGGGTGCCGAAGCCGTTCCACGCCGCCAGGCCGCGGGCATCGGCCTCGCGCCGCACCCGCTCCTCGGGGATCAGGCCGTCGCGGCCGGCGAGCGCCGCCGACCACGGCATCGACATCGCCAGCATGCGGTGGCGGTTCATCAGGTTGATGCCGCCGACGATGCCGGGCAGCCGGCGCAGGCAGTCGCGCACCCCCGCCACCGCCGCCTCCAGGCCGTCGTCGCCGGCCTGGAACACCAGCGCCTGCACGCATTCCGGCCGCCGCGCCAGGGCGAAGGTGCCGCTCAGCACCACCCCGAAGGCGCCCTGGGTGAACATCCCGTCGAGATAGGGGCCGATGCCCCACTTGAAGCCGCGGGCGATGGTCTCGCCGCCCAGCGCCGCCAGCGCCGGACCCCACAGGCTGCCGTCCGGCAGCACCGCCTCGAGGCCGGTGAGGGCGGCGAAGTGGTCGGCGGCGGGGGTGATGCCGTAGCCTCGCTCGAGGGCGTTGCCGAGCAGGCTGGCGTCGGGGCCGGCGCCCGACACCGGCACCAGGAAGGGCGCGCCCTGGGCGTCGAGGAAGGCGGCCAGGTCGCCCTGGGTCACCCCCGGTTCGACGGTGATGGTGCCGAGCACGGGGTCGAAGTGGCGGATCGCGCGCAGGTCGCCCAGGTCGAGCACCACGCAGTCCTCGCCCGCCGGCTGGCTGGTGCCGTAGCCCCAGTTGCGGCCGGTGCTGATGGGATAGAGCGGGACCCGTTCGCGCAGCGCCAGGCGGACCGCCAGCAGGGCCTGGTCGCGGTCGGCGGGGCGCAGGGCGGCGGCGATGCGGCGCTGGCTGCCGGTGGTGTCGCCGCCATAGCGCGCCTGGGCGGCGGTGGCGCCCAGCACGCGCCCGTCGCCCAGCTGCCGCCGCCAGCCCTCGATCGCGTGTTCGAGCATGGTCGCCCCCTGCCAGGGATACGATGGCAGGGGGAAAGGTGGCAGGGGCAGCCGCAGGCTGCCGGGGGGCGTAGTCCTATGGCGGCATATAAAGCCGGAACGAGCGCGGCGGACGGCTCTTCCGGAGCGTCGACGCCCACGTCGACGGAGTCTCTTGTGCGCCGATCTGGGACCATGGCAGCGTCGGCGCGGCGTCGACGTGGGCGTCGACGCTCCATAAGAGCCCACCGCCACACGCTCTCAGCCTTGGCTTGACGCCATGGGGCGCAGCCCCGGTGCAAACAAGAACCTGGGAGGGAAGTGCTCAGCGGGCGGTCAGGGCCCGGGCCTCGGCCACCGCCGCGTCGGCCGCCGCCGTCAGGGCGGCCAGGGGTTCGGCCATCGCGCCGCCGGCGCGCGCCAACGCCTCGACCCGCTGCGCCGCCTCGGCCAGGGTGCGCGCCTCGACCGTCAGGGCCATGCCTTTGAGGGTGTGGGCGTGGGTGCGCAGGGTCTCGGCCCCGGCGTCGGCCATGGCCTGGCGCAGCACCCCCACCTGGGTGATGAAGTCGCCCAGCACCAGGCCTTCCAGCTCGGGGTCGTCGCCCAGGCGGTCGCGCAGGGCTGGCAGGTCGATGGCGGCCATGCCCCAGCATACCCTGCGCCGGGGTCCCAGGGCAAGCCCGGGGCTGGAGCGGGGGGCTGGCCGCCATAGCCTCCCGCCCATGCTCAGCGCCATCGAGGTCACCGCGTCGTGGATCCGCCTGGTGGCGGTGCGCGACGGCCGCATCACCGCCCTCGAGCAGTGGCCGGTGCCGATCGGCGCCGATCCCCTGGCGGTGCTGGCCTCGGCCCCGCTGCCGCCCGGGCTGGGCAGGGTGCGGGTGGTGCTGCACCACGAGGACCTGCTGGTGCGCGCCCAGGTGATGCCCAACGGGCCGCAGGAACGTCTCGACCGGCTGGTGCGCTTCGACGCCCTCAGCTCGATGGCCGAGGGTTCCGACCCGATGACGGTGGCGTGGTGCCAGGCGCCGGTGGGCGACGGCGACGCGCGCGTGCTGGTGCAGCTGTGCAAGCGCCGGCTGATCGAGCGCGTGCGCCAGGCCCTGGATCCGGCCGGCGCCCGCCCGGCGGCCCTGCTCCATCCCGCCCTCGGCCTGGTCGAGGTGCTGCGGGTGGCCGAGCCCGACCACCACGGGGTGGCGGTGCTGCTCGACGTGGGCGGGCGCAACCTCCACCTCGCCCTGGTCAAGGACGGCCAGCCGGTGCTGCTGCGCAGCGGCGCCCCCGCCGCCGACGAGCTGGTGGCGCGCCTGGCCGACAAGCGCGGGCTGCCGCGCGAGGACGCCGCCGCGCTGCTCGCGCGCATCGCCGACGGCTCGCCCGACGATCT
Organism: Planctomycetota bacterium; assembly: GCA_023150565.1. Lineage (GTDB taxonomy): Bacteria > Planctomycetota > UBA11346 > UBA11346 > UBA11346 > JAKLKR01. The sequence goes on along the minus strand of JAKLKR010000058.1, from coordinate 13,152 downwards.
CAAGGACCTGATCACCGCCCACGCCGGCGCCATCGCCGCCCAGGTCACCGCCGCGGTGCGCTTCGCCCGCACACAGTACCACCTCGACACCTTCGAGCCGACGGTGCTGCACCTGGCCGGGGCCGGGGCCCAGGCCCACGGCCTGGCCCTCGCCCTGGGGGTGCGCCTGTCGCTGCCGGTGCGCCTGCTCAACCCCTTCGCCGGACAGCTCGCCACCGTCGAGGCGGCCCAGCTCGACCGCCTCTCGCTGCTGCCCAGCCCGTGGGCGGCGGTGGTGGGCGCGGCGGCGGCCCAGGCCCCGGCGCTCGACTCGCTGGCCGACGAGCGGCGCGAACGCCAGGAGCGCTTCCGCACCGGCGGGGTGCTGCACTGGGCCGCGGCCGCGGTGCTGCTGCTGATGGCGGGCGCCATCGCCCTGGCCGAGATGCGCCACGCCGCCGCCGCGCGCACCCTGGCCGACCTGCGCGAGCGCGCCCCGCGCGCCGACGCCACCGCCAAGGCGGTCGCCGCGGCGCGCCAGGCGCGCGATGCCGCGCGCACCCGCCTGGCCTGGCTCGACGGCGAGCGCCGCGCCGGGCGCATCGCCCCCGAGCTGCTGGCGGCGGTGGCCTCGCTGCAGGACCCCGCCAGCTGCCCGGTGGTGCTCACCGCGCTGCGCGCCGAGCACCAGGGCGACTCCACCCGGGTCGAGCTGGAGGGCGCCGCCACCGCCGCCGGGCGTTCCGGCACCGACGCGGTGCTGCGCCAGTTCGAGCGCGGCCTGCGCGAGGCCTATCCCGCCATCGCCGAGGTGAAGGCGGTGCCGGTGCCGCTGGAGCGCGACCGCCACCCGTTCCGCTTCCTCATCGCCATCCCCGACCGCGCGCGCTGATGGCCGAAGGGGTGGTCGCCGAGCTGACCCGGCACCTGCGCGCGGCCCTGCCCGCCGAGGTGGCCGAGATCGCCCTGCCCGCGCTGCGCCTGCGCGCCGGGCGCGGGCGGGTGCTGGCGGTGGCCTGTTCGCCGGCCTGGCGGCCGGTGCTGCACCGCCTGGTGGCGGACGAGGCGCGCCGCTTCCTGGCCGCGCGCGGCATCGAGCTGCAGCTCGCCATCGCCGGCGATGCCGCCCCGGCCCCGGCGGCGAGCGGCTCCGACCTCGCCGGCTTCCTGCCCGATCCCGGCAACCAGCTCGCGCTGGCGGCGGCGCGGCGGGTGATCGAGGCCCCCGGGCTGGAGCACAACCCGCTCTACCTGCACGGCCCCGCCGGCTGCGGCAAGAGCCACCTGGTGGCGGCGGTGGTGGGGGAATACCGCGCCGTGCTCGGCGAGGCCGACTGCGCCCTGGCGGTGGACGGCGCCGGCTTCGTGGCGGAATGGGCGCAGCAGCTGGCGGAGCGGCGCGAGGACGGCCTGCGCGCCCGCATCGCCGCCGCCGCCCTGGTGGCGGTCGACGGGGTCGACGCCCTCGCCGGCCACCAGCTCGCGCAGGAGGAGCTGTTCCACCTGGTCAACGCCTGCCTCGACCGCGGCCAGCAGCTGCTGTTCACCGGGCGCGAGCCGCCGCGCCGGCTGGCCGGCTTCGAGGAGCGCCTGGCCACCCGCCTGGGCTGGGGTCTGGCGGTGGCGGTCGAGCTGCCCCACCCCGAGACGCGCATCGCCCTGCTGCGCCGCCTGGCCGGCGCCGCCGCCCCCGACGACGCCGCCGCCGCCCGCCTGGTCGAGAGCTCGGCTCCGGACATGCACCGGGTGGTGGCGCTGGCGCGCCAGCTCGCCGGGGGCGAGGCGCCCGAGGCCCTGCGCGCCGGCGGGGGGGCGGCGAGCTTCGACCGCATCGTGCGGGTGGTGGCCGCGCGCTGCGGGCTGCGCGCCGGCGACCTCACCGGCCAGCGCCGCCACCAGGGGGTGGCGCGCGCGCGCGCGCTGGCGCTGATGCTCGGCCGGCGGCTCACCGGCCACAGCCTGGAGGCGCTCGGCGGCATGGTCGGCGGGCGCAGCCACGCCACCGTGCTGCACGCCGTGCGCCAGGCCGAGGAGCGGGTCGCCGCCGACCCGGCGCTGCGGCGCGAGCTGGAGGGCTGGACGCAGGAGATCCTCGGCTGAACCGAGATCCGAGGATTCGACCGCCACGACGCCACGACGCCACGGCCGGAAACGGACTTACGCCGGCTTCCCTGCTCATCCAACGGATGAAAGAGAGGATCTCCACAACCCCTATCCTCGTGGCGTCGTGGCGTCGTGGCGTCGTGGCGGTGATTCATCTGCATCTTCCAGGCTGATCGCCGCCGCACCTATCGATTGAAGTCCCCGGCGTGGTCCGACGCTCCCGCCCGCCATGGAACAGAACGAATACCGCGCCGCCCGCTCCGCCAAGGCCGCCAAGCTGCGCGCGGCCGGCCTCGACCCCTTCGGCACGGTCTTCCAGGCCACCTGCACGGTGGCCGAGGCGCGCGAGCGCTGCCCGGCCTTCGACCCCGCCCCCGGGGCGGTGCAGCCGCGCGCCGCGGTGGTCAGCCTGGCGGGCCGGGTGGGCAACGTGCGCCGCGCCGGCAAGCTGCTGTTCCTCACCCTGTTCGACCGCAGCCGCGCCGACCTCCACCGCGCCCAGCGCCTGGCCGGCAGCGCCGACCTCGACGGCGCCGAGGCCAAGAAGGGGCGCGGCATCCAGCTGTTCTGCGACTTCAAGAGCCTGGGCGAGCAGCAGTGGCAGGCGCTCGAGCAGGTCGACCTCGCCGACTGGCTGGGGGTCACCGGCGCCATCGGCCGCACCCGCACCGGCGAGATCAGCATCTTCGTCGAGAAGGTCCAGGTGCTGGGCAAGGCCATGCTGCCGCCGCCGCACCAGGCCGGGGCCTCGAGCGGCGAGCTGTCGCCCGAGATCCGCCAGCGCCAGCGCTACCTCGACCTGATGATGTCCGACGCCTCGCTCGAGGTGTTCGTGACCCGTTCGCGGCTGGTGGCGGGCATCCGCCGCTTCTTCACCGAGCGCGGCTTCCTCGAAGTCGAGACCCCGATGATGCAGGTCATCCCCGGGGGCGCCTCGGCGCGGCCGTTCGTCACCCACCACAACGCCCTCGACCTCGACCTGTACCTGCGCATCGCCCCCGAGCTTTATCTCAAGCGCCTGCTGGTGGGTGGGATGGAGCGGGTGTTCGAGCTCAACCGCAACTTCCGCAACGAAGGCATCAGTCCGCGCCACAACCCCGAATTCACCATGATCGAGTGGTACCAGGCCTATGCCGACCACCACGTCATGATGGACCTCAGCGAGGAGCTGTTCCGCCACCTCGCCGACAGCGTGCTCGGCACCCGGCGCATCCGCTTCGGTGAGTTCGACCTCGACCTCGGCGCGCCCTGGCGGCGCTTCAGCTACCTGGATGCGATGCGCGAGCTGGGGGGCATCGACTACAATGATAAGGTCACCGTCGAGGCCAAGGCCCGCAGCCTCGGGCTCGACCCGGCCGACTTCCCCACCTACGACCGTCTGGCCAACCAGGTGTGGGAGGCTGTGGTCGAACCTCATCTGATTCAGCCGACCTTCATCACCGACCAGCCGACCTGGCTGACCCCGCTCTGCAAGGCCTGGCCGCAGGACCCCGCCAAGACCATGCGCTTCGAGCTGTTCATGGCGCGCATGGAGGTCGGCAACGCCTACAGCGAGCTCAACGACCCCGATGTGCAGCGGGCGCGCTTCGCCGAGCAGGCGGCCGAGGCCAGCGCGGCCAAGGACGACGAGGCCGGGGTGGTGGCGGGCAAGCTCGACGACGACTACTGCACCGCCCTCGACCATGGCCTGCCGGTGTGCGGCGGCCAGGGCATCGGCATCGACCGCCTGGTGATGCTGTTCACCGGCCAGACCACCATCCGCGACGTCATCCTGTTCCCCACCATGCGGCCGTGAACGTCGGCCCGGGCTGCTGCGTTAAGCGCAGTGGGCCACTGCTCTTCCTGCCGCCGCATCTGTAACACACGCTCGCCAATCCTCGCGGACCCCTCGCCTTGTCGGTGGGGGGGCTGCCCTATAGTCCCAGGCCCCCGGACGGCAGATCCGGGCCCGCCCCTTACCTACCGGCCCTCCGTCAGAGGAACCCCATGACCCGTGTCCTCCGCTCCCTCCTGCCCGTCCTGTTCCTCACCTTCGCCGTCGCCGCGACCGCGGTGGGTGCGGATGCCGGGGCTGCCCATCCCCAGCACAGCCTGATCGATCTGGTGTGGGCCGGCATGCCGGTCGAAGGCATCCTGATCCTGCTCTCGCTGGTGACCTATTCGCTGGCCCTGCAGTGGACCTTCACCATCAAGCGCGAGACCCTGATCCCGCCCGGGATGGCCGATGAGATCCACAACTGCTTCGCCGAAGGCGTCACCGACGAGGCGGTCGAGAACGCCCGCAACGTGGTCGCCAACGACCAGAGCATGCTCGGCAACATCCTCGCCGCCGCCCTCGACAAGAAGGACTTCGGCTACGAGGCGATGAAGGAGGCCGCCGAGGCCATGGGCGTGGCCGAGCACAACAAGTACAGCAACAAGGTCGGCTGGCTGTCGCTGTTCGGCTCCACCGCCACCCTGCTCGGCCTGCTCGGCACCGTGACCGGCATCATCGGTTCGTTCTTGAAGATGGCCAACCACCCCGGTGGCGTCGACGCCAACGTGCTGGCCGGCAACATCGGTGAAGCCCTGGTGTGCACCGCGACCGGCCTCGCCATCGCCATCGGCGCCCTGATGTTCTTCTTCATGCTCCGTGGCCGCGTCAACCAGTCGTCGCTCGACGCCGGGGTGATCACCACCGAGGTGCTCGACTACTTCCGTCCCCAGCACTGAACCGTCGGCCGTCCGCCACGTTAACCAGTAACCCGGGTCAGGGAGTTCGGCATGTCAGGTCGCAAGGTCAAACTGGAGCAGCAGGACGATCACCTCGACCTGGTGCCGCTGATCGACTGCGTGTTCCTGCTGCTGCTGTTCTTCATGATCTGCGGCCGCCTGAGCACCGACCAGCGCACCGAGCAGATCTCGGTGCCGCCGACCAAGACCGCGGTCAAGTTCGACGAGAGCAAGGCCAAGTGGCGGCGCGAGATCATCAACGTCTTCGGTGCCACCCAGGGCGGTGATCCGCCCAAGCATACCATCCGCATCGGCACCACCCAGTTCACCGCCAAGGGGCCCGAGGACTACAGCGCCTACCAGAACCTGCGCGCCAAGCTCGACAAGATCTACGACGAGTCCGAGAAGTATGACGATCCCAAGGCCACGCAGATGAAGCTGCCCAAGGTGATCGTCGAGATCCGCGCCGACGCCAATACCGAGTTCCGCGTGGTGCAGGAGGTGCAGCAGGTCCTCACCGACGGCTTCGACCTCACCACCATGCAGCCCAAGAAGGGCTTCGACCCCAAGCAGGGCAAGCCCTTCGTGAATCTCGACTTCACCACCCGCAAGCACAACGAGAAGTGAGGTAGGCCATGGCACACGGAGCCGCTGGAGATGGGGTGGACGCGGGTCGGCTCGACCTGGTGCCGATGATCGACTGCATCATGCTCCTGCTGATCTTCTTCGTGATGACCACGAAGTTCAGCACCGAGGAGAAGGCCATCTCGAGCCTGCTGCCCACCGACAAGGGCCAGTCGGGGCCGGGCAAGGCCAAAGACATCAAGATGGTCAACATCTGCATCTACCCGGCCAGCCCGCGCATGGTGAAGGGCTACCAGCCGAGCGAATATGCGGCCGAGCTCAAGAAGCTGACCAACAACAACTCCGGGCTGGTGATCGAGGACGTGTACATGCGCGTCGGCCAGCGCGAGCCGATCCAGATCAATGGCAAGGTGCTGACCAAGAAGGAAGGCGAGCGCATGGTCGCCGAGGTCGAGCGCGTGCACCAGTACCTGGGCGACGAGCTCAAGAAGTTCGAGAACGCCGGCGAACCCCGCAACAAGCAGAACGACGTGGTCATCCACTGCTATTCCGGCCTGTCCTGGAAGTACGCCCTGATCGCCTACGACGCGGTGCGCAACTACGAAGGCCAGAACACCGCCGACGGTTTCAAGTGGACCGGCGACCCGCGCGAGCTGGACCAGGCGCGCTCGGTGAACTTCGCCCCGCCGCGCATCCGCAACTACGACAAGAACGAACTCGGCAACGAGCTCTACGAGATCATCCACATGAAGTGATCGGCTGGCCGTCGCCTGCCGATCACGCCCCGCGGCCCCAGGTCGCGGGGCGTTTGCGTTTCATGAACCTGTCCTGGCTCCAGACGTTGAACAGGCCAGGAGCCCGCCATGTCCACCCGCCACCATCCTCTGCGCCTGGGCCAGCAGGATGATCATCTCGACCTGGTGCCGCTGATCGACTGCGTGTTCCTGCTGCTGCTGTTCTTCATGATCTGCGGTCGTCTGAGCACCAGCGAACGCAGCGAGCAGATCACCGTGCCGCCGGCCAGGACCGCGACCGCGGTCGATCAGGGTCTGGCGGGCTGGCGGCGGGAGATCATCAACGTGTCGGCCCGTCCAGCCGGGGATGGGACGCGTGGAGCGGTGATCAGCATCGGCGCCACTGAGATGCCGCTGCAGGCAGGCGGAACGGAGGCCTACCAGCGGTTGCGCGCCATCCTCGACCGCATCTACGACCAGGCCGAGAAGTACGACGATCCGCGCGCCACCCTGGTCAAGCTGCCGCGGGTGATCGTCGAGGTGCGCGCCGATGGAGACGCCGACTACCGCACGGTGCAGGAGGTGCAGCAGGTCCTCACTGACAGTCTCGACCTGGCCACCATGCGGCCCAGGAAGGATCCGCATCATGGCCGGCCGTTTGTGAACCTCGATTTCACCGTGCGCCGGCCCGCGGATAAGGGCTGAAACCAACGGCGTTAAGCTAAGGCTGGGCGTGTGCCGTGGACGGCTCTTTTGGAGCGTCGACACCCACGTCGATGCCGCACTGACGCTGCCATGGTCCTAGATCGGCGCACAAGAGACTCCGTCGACGTGGGCGTCGACGCTCCGGATGCGGCCGTCCGCCATCCTCTCGCCTTGGCTTACCGTCGTTGGGCTGAAGCCGGCCATCCTCAAACGCAGACACCCTGCCGGAGGCCGGCAGGGTGTCGGTGCGGGGCTGTCCCGGGAATCAGAAGGCGCTCTGCACCTGGGTTTCCCGGATCTCCTTGGTCTCGACCACGCTGAAGCCGATCGCCACGCACAGGGCGAGCAGCGAGGCCACCACCATCCACAGGTAGATCTTGTCCTGCTGGTCCATGGTCGCCTCCGCTTACAGCCGGTTGGCGGCGAGGTCGCCGGGCTGGATCTGCAGGTTCTTGTCGTTCCAGGTGTTGGCCAGCACGCGGCAGGCCACCTGGCCGTTCATGACCTTTTCGGCGCGGACCTTGACCACGTATTCCTTGCCGCGGTAGATGATGAACTCGAGGCCTTCCTCGACCCCGTCAGCCTGGCCGACGGTGAGCATCACCACGTCCTGCTTGCCCTCGGGGTTCGGGCGCACCTGGGCGACCACGCCCTCGATGAAGCGGGTCGAGGCCTTCTGGTCGACCAACTCGTTGTAGACCACCGGGTGGCGCTCGCGCAGCAGGGCGATCATCGCCGCATAGCGCTTCTTCTCGCGGTCGAGCTCGCTGTTCTCCTGGGCGCGCTTGGCGAGATCCGCCTGGGCGTTGTTGAGGTCGTCCTCGACCTCGGCCAGCTTGACGTTGAGGTTGTGGGCGACCGCGCGCGATACCTGCGAGATCTGGGTCAGCTCGGCGTTGCGGCTGCGCACCATCTCCAGCGAGCGCTGGGCGGTCATGTAGTTCTCATTGAGCGCGTTGTAGTCCTGGCGCGCCTTGTTGAGGTCGCGGTCGAGGGTGTGGATGCGCCCCTCGGCCACGGTGTTGTCGTTCTCGAGCTTCTTGATGGTGCTCTGCTGGTCGCTGACCTGGGCGTTGAGCGCCACCACCTGGGCCTCGGCCTTGGCCTTGCCCATGCTGGTGTTGGCCAGGGTCTGGTCGCGGGAGTCCAGATCCTTCTTCAGCTCGCGGGTGTCCTGGTCCCAGCGGCGCTTCCAGTTCTCGCGCGTGGCGTACTGGACCATGGTGGTGTACATCAGGCCCAGCGAGGCGATGAGGATCAGGATGATCAGGGTCTTGACGGCGGTGCTCATGTCGGATCGGGCTCCAGGTCGGTCAGTGCCTGTGGTGATTACTGGGCGGGCTGGGCGGCAGGCTGCTCGCCGGGCTTGGTGGCGCCGGCATCGCGCACATCCAGCCGCTGGGCGATCTGGAAGCGTGCGAGCAGCTCGGGGGCGATGCGCAGGGCGTGCCCGACCGCCTCGGCGGCCGCCAGGCGGACCTGCGCGTCGTCGTGGTTGAGCGCCTTGGCGATGATCTGCTGGGCCGGCTCGGTGGTCGGGTCGAGCTGGCCGATGGCGAGCAGGAAGGCGGCGCGCAGCGCCGGCTTGAGCTCGCCGTCCTGGGCGGCGTAGACGTCGGTGAGCTTGCCCACCATGGTGCGCACGCGGTCGCCGCTGCGGCCCTGGGCGGCGTTGGCGAGGGCCTTGAGGGCCTCGATTCGCACCGCATCGCTGCGCGCGTCGAGGGTCTTGATCAGGGCCTCGGCGGCGCGCCCGAGATCGAACTGGGTGCGCGCGGGATCGGGCTGCTGGAGCGCGATGCAGGCGCGCAGGGCCACGTCCTCGGCCGCGCTGCGGTTGGCGTTGGGGATCTCGGACTTGGCCAGGCCCGCCTGGATCTGGTTGTCGAGGTCGACGGCGGCGTAGGGCTTGCGGACGAAGCCGGCGACCGCGCCCGGGCGGTTGGCGGCGGTGCGCTCGGCGGCCGCGGCCTCGAGCGTCTTCTGCAGGGCGTTGGCCTTGAGGGGATCCTCGGGCAGGGCGACGAACACCGGGGTCTTGCCCACCCGCGGGTCGTCGAGCATGGCCAGGGCGAGGGCGGCGCCTGACTGCTGCGGCAGGTCGATCATGCGACCTTTTTCGTCCTTGAGCCAGGGCGAGAGGTCGCCGGAGACCACGATGGCATCCTTGATCGGCGCCTCGTCGAGCCGCTGCATGGCGTCGAAACCGTCGCTGGCGGTGTAGGTCAGGTAGCCCTTGGACTGCAGGTGGTCGCGGGCGGCGTTGCGGTAGCGCCAGTCGGCCTCGACCACCAGCACCACGCGGGCGCCCCATTCGCCGACCGCGTCGCTGAGCACGCCCACCACCTTGTCGGCGTTGGCGAAGGCGACCGCTGGGTCGAGGTGGGCGAGGGTGATGGCGGCCTGGTAGCGCACCGTCTTGTCGCCGTGGTCGAGGGCGGCCACCAGCACGCTGCCGGCCTTGTTCTCGGCGGCGGCGCCGGGGATGGGCAGGTTGAGGTCGGCGCGGGCCAGCCAGCGGTCCTGCAGCTGGCGCATCACCAGCGCGGCGACCTCGCTGCGATCGGCGGCGATGGATTCGGCGAGGGCGCCGAAGAGATGCCCGCCGGCCATGCGCACGCGCAGGATCTGCTCCTTGAGCTTCGCCACCCGTTCGCCGATGGCGGCCGCATCCTCGTCGGAGTTCTGGATCGGGGTGGTGCGCTCCTTGGCGGCGGCCAGGCGCGCGTCGGTCTCGGCCACCTCGGCGGCGAGCACCGCCGCCAGCAGCGGCTGGTAGGAGGGGGCGGCGGGATTGAGCGCCAGGCCGTCGAACAGCAGCTGTTCGGCCATCAGCTCGTTCCAGGCGTAGCGCGGCACCTTGACGTAGGCCAGGCGCTTGAGCGGGTCGGCCTCGTCGGCTTTCCAGCGCCACACCAGCACGTCGCCGGCCATCATCTCGTCGTGGACGCGCTCGCCGCCGCGGAAGTAGCGCTGCGCCTCGGCGAAGAACTGCGCCTCGGGGCTGGCGGAGAGGTCCTTGAGCCCGCTGGTCTCGCGGATCGCGCTGATCGCGCGCTGGACCACGATGCGGGTGGTGCCGTCGAGGTCCTTGGACTGGGCGAGGGCGGTCAGGCGCGGCAGGGCGCGGGCGTCGCCGATGTCGGCGAGCACGGTGGCGGCGCCGGCGAGCAGGCGCTTGTCCGAGGACTTGAGCGACTCGGTGAGCGGCAGCACGGCGCGGCCGCCCATGCGGGTGAGCACCGCGCGGCAGTGGGCGCGCAGCTCGTCCTGGCGGTCCTCGCCCAGGCGGCCGAGCAGCTGCGGCACCGCCAGCGGGCCGACCGCGATGAGTTCGAGGGTGGCGACCACCCGCTCCTCTTCCGAGGCGGCGAGCTTGCCCATCAGCAGCTCGATGTACTTCGGGCTGGTGCGCAGTTCGCGCTGGTAGATGCGGGCCCGGCGCAGGGTGTCCTTGAGCACCTCGGAGAGCTCGTCGTAGCCCTCCATCTGCACCACCAGCGCGTCGCCGGCGGCGAGGTACCAGTGGTAGACCACCTGGTTGTCGGGATTCAGCTTGAGCGCGCTGTTGAAGGCGGCGGCGGCGGCCTTGTAGCGGCCGGCGCGGAACTCCTTGACGCCCTCGGCGAGCAGGTCGCGGGCCTGGTCGTTGTCCGAGAAGCTGGCGTCCTTCTGGAACTCGGCCGCGACCAGATGGACCGGGACCGGGGCCAGGGCGGCCGTGGCGGTGAGGAGCGCGGCGGCCAGCAACTTCGACGGCATCGGGAGACCTCCAGGCGGACCGGGCGGCGGGGGCCACCTCGGAGGCGCGGATCATTCGCCTGCGCAGGGGAGGGCACAACCGCGGGCACAGGGGTTCCCCCTGGGGGTGTATGACGAACCAAATTCGCCGCGAATCCACCCTGGACAGGCATTTCCGTCGCGGCGACAACCAGCCTACGATGCGCGTCCTGGACCTCGCCGCCGCGGCCAAGATCAACCTCCACCTGGAAGTGCTGGGGCGCCGCCCGGACGGCTTCCACGCCCTCGAGACGGTGTTCCAGACCCTGGCCTTGCACGACCGCGTGCAGGTGGCGGTGGCGGGCACGGGGGTGGCGCTGGAGTGCAGCGACCCCGCCCTCGCCGGCCCCGGCAACCTCGCCTGGCGCGCCGCCGCGGCCTGGCTGGCGCGCCGGCCGCAGCTGGGCGGGGTGCGGGTGCGCCTCGACAAGCACCTGCCGCATGGGGCCGGCCTGGGCGGCGGTTCGAGCGACGCCGCCACCGTGCTGCGCGCCCTCACCCGCCTCGACCCCGCCCCGCCGCCCCCGGCCGAGGTCGCGGCGATGGCGCTGGAGCTGGGCTCGGACGTGCCGTTCTTCCTGCTCGGCGGCACCGCCCACGCCACCGGCCGCGGCGAGGAGCTGACCGCGCTGCCCGACCTGCCCGCCTGCGCGGTGACGGTGCTGATGCCGGCCGCGACCCTGCCCACCCCGACGGTGTTCAAGGCCCTGAGCGAGGCCGAGCGCGGCCCGCGCGCGGCGCGCGGCGCGGCCTGGGCCGCCGCCAGCGCGCCGGCGGCGCTGCTGCACAACCGCCTGTCCGCCGCCGCCTGCCGCCTGTGCCCGGAGGTGGCAGGGCTGCTCGCCTGGCTGGCCGGGCGAGGGGTGCCCCACCTGATGTCCGGCTCGGGCGCGGCCTGCTTCGCCCTCGCCGAGCTCGACCCCCCGCCCGGGGTGCGCGCCTGGCGCACCCGCTTCCGCGCCCGCGGCGAACTCGACGAGTTGTAGGTGACGCTGGCGCAGTCATCGCGATGCCGGGGCCCCGTCGCACCGCGATGGGGCGGGCGCCGAGGTGCGGTGGGCGGATAGAATGGGCGCAGCCCATCCGCCCTCGTTTCCGCCGGGCCGGCGGAAACGAGGGCCGACAAAGCCCGTGGGGTAGGCCGTCAGGCCGTAGGGGCGAAGCCCCTGAGAACGACAGGTGCAAACGCTGAATTGACATAGGGCTGGCGTGGTGTGTGATACCACGATGACTGATGCGAAGGAGCCGCTGGCGGCCAAGGAAAAGGCCAGCCAGGAGCAGATCTACCTGCAGATGCGCAAGGAGATCGAGACCGGGACCTTCCCGGCCTCGAGCCGCCTGCCCTCGGTGCGCACCCTGGCCAAGCGCTTCTCCGCCAGCCCCAACACCATCTCGAAGGTGGTGAGCCGGCTTATGGAGTCGGGACTGTGCCAGGCCAAGCGCGGGGTCGGGCTGTTCGTGCGCTCGCTGCCCAACCGCAAGATCACCCTGCTGGTGGGCACGGTGCACGCCGAGCCCAAGGATGATTTCTACGGCCAGGTCGAGAAGCGCATCGCCGAGCGCTGCAACGCCGACGGCATCGAGCTCGAGCGCTTCCACATCCAGCCCGGCGACCCCGCCTACGGCCCCGACGTCGGGCGCATCCGCAAGCCCGGGCGCATGATCCTGGCCATCGGCCTGGCGCACGAGCCGCACCTCAAGGAGGTCGCCGACCTGCGCCGTCCGCTGCTGGTGGTGGGCGCCGCGCCCTGCCGCTGCAACGCCTCCTCGATCGTGCCCAACAGCTTCCGCTCCGGCTACCTCGCCGCGCGCCACCTGGTGCGCCGCGGCCGCCGCCGCATCGCCTTCATCGGCCGGGTGCGCGAGGTGCGCGGGGTGGCGCTGCCCGACCCGGAAAGCCTCAAGGAGCTGGCGGGCATGCAGGCCGCGCTGCGCGAGGACACCCTGCCGATCGTGCCCGAGCTGATCTTCAACGATCTCGCCCAGGCGGTGCAGCGCGCGCCCCTGCTCAAGGAGCTGCCGGACGCGGTGATCATGCCCGACGCCGAGGGCGTCGAGGCGGTGCAGGCGCTCAAGGCGCTGGGCGGCAAGTGCGAGCGCGTGGTGCTGGCCGACGACCGCATCCTCGACAAGGCGCGCCGCCCGGCCGCGGTGGTGATCCGCCGAGACGAGGTGGTCGACCTCGCCATCGGCGAGCTGCGCCGCCTGCTCGACGAGCAGACCAAGACCCATCGCACCATGATGGTCGACGGCGAGCTGGTCGAAGCGGTGGAATAGCAGGCGATCCTGCGGCCCTGGGCGGCAGGATCGCTCCCGTCTTCAGAGGTCCTTCAGCCGCCCCATCGCCTGGCGCATGTCGAGCGGCAGGTGCGACTCGATCCTCACCGGGGTGCCGTCGTCGGGATGGGTGAACTGCACGCTGCTGGCGTGCAGCAGCTGGCGGTGGACGTGCACCGGGTCGAGGCGGTCGCCATAGATGCGGTCGCCGTAGAGCGGGTGGCCGATCTCGCTGAAATGCAGGCGGATCTGGTGGTGGCGGCCGGTCTCGGGCTCG
>JAKLKR010000057.1:7836-24382 GCA_023150565.1 Planctomycetota bacterium | reverse complement strand
CGGCGGTGCACCGCCCGCCCGATCCACCACACCGCCCCGCCCAGGGGCAGCAGCGGCATCAGCGCCAGCAGGGTCAGGCGCGGGTCCAGCCACAGCATCGCCCCCACCGTCATGGCGGTCATCATGCTGGCGTCGAAGGCGGCGATCAGCCCCAGCCCGCAGGCGTTGGCCACCGCGTCGACATCGCTGCTGGCGCGGGTGAGGTGGTCGCCGGCGGGATGCCCGGCGTGCCAGCGCGGCGGCAGCGCCACCAGCCGCCGGTGCAGGCGCGAGCGCAGGCGGAAGCGCACCAGGCGCGCCGCCCCCATCACCAGCACCCGCCACCAGTAGCGGCCCGCCAGCACCGCCAGCCCCACCGCGGCCAGCCCCAGCGCCGGCAGCCAGGCGCCGTCGGCGCCCGCCACCAGGCCGTCGATGGCGTGGCGCACCAGCAGCGGCGAGACCATCTGCAGGCCGTCGACCACCAGCAGCGCCAGCAGCCCGAGCGCCACCCGGGCGCGATGGCGCCAGAGCAGGGCGAGCAGGCCGCGCACCGCTCAGCTCCGCGGACCGGCGCGGCCGGTGGGCAGCGGGGCCAGGCCGGCGTCCGCCAGCTCGCCCCGCTGCCAGCGGGCGAAGCCCAGGGCCGCGACCATGGCGGCATTGTCGGCGCAGTGGCGCGGCTCGGGCAGCAGCAGTTCCCAGCCGCGGCGCTCGCATTCGGCGGCCAGGCGGGCGCGCAGGCCGCGGTTGCAGGCCACCCCGCCGCCGACCGCGAGCGCGCGCACCCCTTCCCGCCCGGCCGCCTGCACCAGCTTGCCCGCCAGGCAGTCGACCACCGCGGCCTGGAACGAGGCGCAGGCGTCGGCCACCCCCTGGGCGTCGAGGGTCAGGGGATCGCGCCCCTTGGGCCCGCGCACCTGGTAGAGCAGGGCGGTCTTGAGCCCGGCGAAGCTCAGGCGCAGGCCGTCCTCGGCCAGCAGGCTGCGCGGCAGGGCGAAGCGCCGTGGGTCCCCCTGTGCCGCCAGGCGGTCGACCGCCGGCCCGCCGGGATAGCCCAGGCCGAGCAGCGCCGCCGCCTTGTCGAAGGCCTCGCCGGCGGCGTCGTCGATGGTGCCGCCCAGGCAGGTGATGCGCCCGGGGGCCTCGCAGCGGTAGAAGTGGCTGTGCCCGCCCGAGGCCACCAGGCCGATGTGCGGCCAGGGTAGTCCGTCCCGGCCGAGCTGCACCGCGGCCAGATGGGCCTGGATGTGGTCGACCGCCACCAGCGGCAGGCCGCGGCGCACGGCAATGGTCTTGGCCGCGGTCACCCCCACCAGCAGGCTGCCGATCAGCCCCGGCCAGGCCCCCACCGCCACCGCATCAATCGCCGCAACGCCCAATCCGGCCCGGTCGAGCACCTGCTGCACCAGGGCGGGCAGCGCCAGCACATGGCCGCGGGCGGCGATCTCGGGCACCACCCCGCCCCACGCGGCGAAATCATCGGCCTGGCTGGCCACCGCCTCGGCCAATACCCGCCGGCCATCCTCGACCAGGGCCGCGGCGGTCTCGTCGCAGCTGCTTTCAATGCCCAGGACCACCGCCACGGCCGCCAGGGTGACGCCGGTCCGCCGAGCGGCAACGGTGACCTTGCGCATCCTCTGACCCTGAGGTAGCTTGCCTTGGACGGCCGCCCACCCGGCGGTCGAGGATATCGCCATGAACGCGCCCCGCGCCCTCAATGTCGACTACATCAATCCTTTCATCGAGGCGACGGTCAACACCTTCCAGACCATGGCCAACGTCGTGCCCACGCGCGACAAGGTCTTCCTGAAGGGTGAGGGTGAGGAGGTCTACGGCGTCAGCGGCATCATCGGCCTGGGTGGCGAGGCCTGCGGCGCGGTGGTGCTCAACTTCCCCGAACAGGTGGCGATCGCCGCGGTGGCCAAGTTCGTTGGCGAGGATTTCGGCTCGATCAGCCCGGGGGTGGTCGACGGCGTGGGTGAACTCACCAACATCATCGCCGGCGACGCCAAGAACCGCCTGATGCAGAAGGGCTACAAGTTCGAGATCGGGCTGCCCAAGATCGTCACCGGGCGCAACTACATCACCGCCCAGAACAAGTCGGTGCCCTGCATCGTCATCAGCTTCACCTCGGAATTGGGCAAGTTCTGCCTCGAAGTCAGCCTCAAGAAGTCGATCTGACCAGGCCCTGACCCGTGCCAGTGATCGGCCAGGGCGGCGAGATCCCCAGGCTTCCCGGCGAAGCGGGGGCCTCGGCCTCGGCGGTGCGCCGGCGGGTCGAGATCCAGCGCGACAAGATGGCCATCTTGGGCGAGCTGACCACCGGCATCGCCCACGAGATCAACAACTCGGTCGGCTACATCGCCAGCAACCTCGGCACCCTCAAACGCTACAACGAGGCGCTGATGCGCCTGGTCGAGCGCGCCGGGGCCAACCTGGACCCGGCCAAGGCCGAGCAGTGGAAGGCCCAGCTGGCGGAGGCGCGCTGGGACTACATCGTCAAGGACCTCGGCGCCCTGATCGGCGAGACCCGCCAGGGCGCCGAGCACCTCAAGCAGCTGGTGGCAGACCTCAAGGCGCTCGCGCGCGCCTCGCCGGTGGTCGAGAGCGCCAGCCTCGACGCCTGCGCCGCCAGCGCCCTCACCGTGCTCAACCACCTGCTCAAGCACCGCTGCGCGGTGCAGCGGCGTTTCGCCGCCCCGCGGGCGGTGGCGATGGTGCGGCCGCAGATCATGCAGCTGGTGATCAACCTGGTGCACAACGCCGCCCAGGCCCTGGGCACCCAGGGCGGCACCGTGCGCATCACCACCAGCGACGAGGGCGGGGTGGTGGCGCTCGAAGTCGAGGACAGCGGCCCGGGCGTGCCCGAGGCCCAGCGCAGCCAGGTGTTCATCCCCTATTACACCACCAAGTCTTCGGGCACCGGGCTGGGCCTGGCGATCGTCGAGCAGATCGCCCGCGCCCACGGCGGCGAGGTGCGCTGCGACAGCAGCCCGGAACTGGGCGGGGCGCGCTTCACCGTCTGGCTGCGCGGCACCACCAGCAGCCGGGCCGAGACCCAGATGGACCTCTGAGCGATGGCCGAACGCCCGCTGGTGCTGGCGGTCGATGACGAGCCGCCCATCCTCAGTTCGATCCAGCGCCTGCTCGCCTTCGACGATCTCGAGGTGATCACCGCCGGCGGTGGCGAGGAGGCGCTGGCGCTGCTCGCCCGCCAGCCGGTCGCGGTGGTGCTGACCGACCAGCACATGCCCGGCATCCAGGGGGTCGAGCTGCTGCGCCGGGCGCGCGAGGTCGCCCCCACCGCCAGCCGCATCCTGTTCAGCGGCCACATCGACATCGAGCTGCTGCGCGCCGCCGTCAACGGCGGCGAGGTCTACCGCTTCGTGACCAAGCCGTGGGACGACGACGAGCTGCTGGTGGCGGTGCGCCAGGGCGTCGAACGCTGGCTGCTGCTGACCCGCAACCAGGGCCTGAGCCAGGACGCCGCCCGGCGCGCAAGCGAGCTTGAGGCCCTGGTCGCCGACCGCGACCGCGCCTGCGCCGCCCACCAGCGCCTGGCCGGGCTCGGCCGCTCGCTGCTCGACGCCATGCCGCTGGCGGTGGTGGCCTATGATCCCGAGGGGCGGCCGCTGCTCGCCAACCAGCTCGCCCGCCAGGCCTGGCCGGAACTGGGCGGACAGCGTCTGCCGCCGGCGATGCAGGGCTGGCTCGCCGACGGCGGCCGGCGCCCCACCACCTTCCCCAGCGCCCTCGGCGCGATGTCCTGCGAGACCCTCGATTGCGGCCAGGGTACCATCGGCATCATCGGCACGCCGCTGCCCCCCGAACCGCCCGAGGATCCATGACCACCCAGATCTCCTCGGTGCTGGTGCTCGACGACGAGACCAACGTGCGTCGTGCGCTCGGCCGCCTCGACCTGGGCCCGGGGATAGCCGTCCACCTCTGCGCCACCGCCGCCGAGGCGCGCGCCGCCCTGGCGCTGGAACCGATCGACGTGGCCCTGGTCGACCAGCACCTGGGGCCGGGCGATCCCGCCGGGCTGGAGGTGCTGGCGAGCATCCGCGAAAGCGACCCCGACTGCTTCCGTATCATCTTCACCGGCGGCGCCGACCTGGAATTCGCCGTCCAGGCGATCAACCGCGGGCACATCGACGCCTTCCTGACCAAGCCGTGGGACGACTCGCAGGTGGTGGCGCTGCTGCACCAGGGCGCCGAGACCGCGCTGCTGCGCCGGCACAACCGCGCCCTGCTCGGCGAGCTGGCGCAACGCAACGCCGACCTGCTCGCCTTCAGCACCAACCTCGAGAACCTGGTCGAGGAGCGCACCGCGCACCTGCGCCAGGCGCACGAGGAGCTGCGCGAGGCGCACGAGCGCCTGCAGCAGCAGCAGCAGGCGCTGGTCCGGCTCGAGACCCACGGGGTGGTCAACTTCCTCGCCCGCGGCATGGCCCACGAGCTCAACAACCCCCTCGCCGCCATCCTCGGCTACGCCCAGCGCCTGCGCCGTGGATCCGCCGACGCCGACACCCAGCGCCGGCTCGACGTCATCCTCACCGAGGTCGAGCGCTGCCGCCAGCTGGTCGAGCAGCTGCGGCGCATGGCCGCCCCGCTCGACGAGGAGCCGGTGGCCTGCGATCCCGCCGAGGCCCTGGCCGCGGCCGAACGCCGCCGGCGCGAGGCCGGCCGCCCGGTGCCGGAACTGAGCACCGCGCCCCGCCTGCCGCGGGTGCTGGCGGCGCCGCGTGCGCTCGCCCGGGTGCTCGACGAGGTGCTGGGCAACGCCATGGACTTCGGCGCCACCCGCTGCGAGCTGACGGCGGAATCGCGGCTCGGCCGCGCGCGCCTGCACCTCGCCAACGACGGCGCCACCCCTGGCGAGGCGGAGGCCGCCAACGCCACCAAGCCGTTCTTCACCACCCGCGCCGCGGCGGGCAACCGCGGCCTCGGCCTCGCCATCGCCGCCGGCCTGCTGCGCGACCAGGAGGGCCACCTCGAGCTGTCGCCGCGCTCCGGCGGCGGTGCGGTGGCCACCATCCAGCTCCCGCTCGCGCCCGGCCACGGTACCGAGAGCGGGCTGCGCCCGGTGGCCGCCGACCAGTCCGGTACCGCGGTGCTGGTGGTCGACGACGAGCCCATGCTGGTCGAGCTGCTGACCGAGACCCTGCGCGAACGCGGCTTCGAGGTCCACCGCGCCGGCACCGTCGCGGACGCCATCGCCCAGCTAGGCGCCCGCGCCTTTGGCGCGGTGGTGGCCGACTACCGCCTGCCGGACGGCACCGGGCTGGAGCTGATCCAGCGCGCCCAGCGCCAGGCGCCGGCGCTCGCCGGCCATTGCGCCCTGATGACTGGCGACAGCCAGGCCCTGGCCGAGACCGCCGGCCGCCTGCCGGTGCTGGCCAAACCCTTCCGCATCGACCAGCTGGCGGAACTGGTGGAGCGGCTGGTGCGGGGATGAGCGACCCAGCTGAGACGGTGCGGCGCTGGGCGCCGCATGTCACCGCCTGGCTGCTGGCGGCGCTGGCGCTGATGGCGCTGTGGCAGGTGCTGGCACCCATCCACCTGCCCATCTTCACCGGCGCGGCGCTGGCCATCCTCGCCCATCCAGTGCTCTGCGCCCCCTGCGACCGC
This sequence comes from Planctomycetota bacterium, assembly GCA_023150565.1. Lineage (GTDB taxonomy): Bacteria > Planctomycetota > UBA11346 > UBA11346 > UBA11346 > JAKLKR01. The sequence goes on along the minus strand of JAKLKR010000057.1, from coordinate 18,769 downwards.
CTGCTGCACCGCCTGTTCCCCCAGTTCGCCGGCCGCACCCGCCGGCTGGTGGCGGCGGCCGCCACCAGCCTGACGCTGGCGGGCGGCATCGCCGCGCTGGCGGTGCTGCTGCTGTGGGCGGCGCTGGGCAGCATCGACCTCACCCTGGGGTCGCTGTGGCGCATGGCCCTGGGCGACCAGGCGACCATCCAGCAACTGTGCGACCGCCTGATCGCCGCCGCCGCGGACCTCCACCGCCTGTACCCAGCGGTACCCCTGGACGTGGACCGGCTCCGTCCCCTGCTCGAAGACCTGCTTGGGCGCACCCGGGTGGGACCGGAGCTGCTGCGTTTCCTGGTCACCGGCACCGGCGGGGTGCTGATCGAACTGGTGCTGGCCGGCATCACCATGTTCTACCTGCTCGCCCACGGCCCGCGCCTGGCCCACCGCCTGCTCGCCCTGCTGCCGCTCGACCGCCCCGGCCGGATGGAGATGCGCCGGCGCTTCCGCGCCGAGGTGCACGCGGTGGTGGCCGGATCGGGCGGTCGCGCCCTGGCCCAGGGCATCGCCTGGGGCCTGCTGGCCTGGGCGATTGCCGGGTTCAATCCGGTACTGGTGGGGGCGATCGGGGTGGTGGCGGCCCTGCTGCCGCTGATCGGCGCCGCCTTCATCTGGCTGCCCCTGGCCAGCCTGCTCGCCAGCCAGGGCCGCTGGACCGAGGCGGTCTGCCTGGCCGCCGCCTGCCAGACCGCCGCCTGGCTGCTCGACCACCTCAGCAACCGCGTGGTCAAAGCCCTCGACGTCGGCCAGGACGGCCGCGGCTGGCTGCTGTTCCTGGCGGTGGTGGGCGGGATCCTGGCCTATGGACCGCGGGGGGTGGTGCTGGGGCCGGTGGTGGTGATCATTGGTTTGACGCTGACCAAATTCCAGTGCCGCATCCTGAGGGCGGATCATTCTGCGGCGGCAAGCATGGAACCGATCCGCCGCAGTTCGGGCCCAACGCGGCTGCAATAGCGCGCATCATCTCCGAAGAGCAATCTCAATACAGGCCAACAACGTTTGGCGTGACTGGTGTCCTTGATAGCCTGCAGACAATACGTTGGATCGGCATACCGGAGCCCGTTATGCAATCGCTGCTGATTGGCCCGCACCATTTCAAATGAACCTTCTGGGTTATGGACAGCGAATAAAACCGCCAACTGCGCGACATCGGGTATGTCGCCAAAGGATGAAACCACCAAGTTCATAGAGGGGAGGGTATCGACCCAATCACTGCCGATCCTAACCCTTCCCGCGATGGAAACGAAAACCGTAGCGACCATTTCGATGGAGCGGACATCGTCAGGGTTGGAGAGGCGAACCCCGGAATCAAGACCACCAGCAAGCACTGCCATCCTGGCCTGGATGTGAACCGGAATTTCCTTCTGCGATTCCGGCAGGAGCACGATCAACTGCCCCAGACGATGGTATGCCGTCAAGGAAAACGGCTGCATCCGCACATGCCGCAGCCAGGCAGCCAATTCGGATCCAGGATCGCGGATTCTCGCTGCGCAATGGGCGGCAAGTTTGGCACTTGATGGAGTCGCACCCATCTTCGCATCATGGACACCAAGCACCTCGCCCAGGACGCCCATGTCATCTTGGCGCAATGCATCGATCTGAAGACGCTGCACCATCGGCGCGAGGACATAGGGTGCACTGGTATGTCTTGCCGCCGCATTTTTCTCATAGATTCCATCCGAATCCGCAATTCCGACCGCAGGCAAGATCGAACACATCATTATCGCACCACATAGGCCGCCTACCACCAGCACCATTCTGGACACAAGGATACCCGATCGGGGCGGGCTGCCGGCGGGAGAGAGAGCGATGAGAATGCCAAGGAGGATGGCGCAATGAACCATGCCAACCCCGTGGCTGAACAGATTGTCAAACATACCTGCCACCAACACACCAAGGCCGATGGTGATGAAATGCCATTTCAACGCAGGATCAGCGATGTCGTGGCACCTGCGCCACCAGAGCCCGATCAGTGCCACCACCGCAGCAAGAGTGGCAAGTCCGCCATCTGCAATACTGTCCAGAAGCACATTGTGAAAACTGATAATCGATGTCCCCGTAGCAAGGAAATGCCTGGCAGATTCACCAGATGCAGATGCCTGGGTGGCGGCAGCACAACCACCACCGCCCCAGGGGAATGTGCTGCGGATGATGTCCAGACCGGCCATGAAATAATGGATGCGCTCGCCACGTTCGCTTCCCCCAGCCTGAAATTGGTGCGGCGGCAGGGCGAACATGAGGGCGGCGAGGACAACCACGAGGAACAAGGGCATGGCCCATCGGAATCGGGTCTTCCACGCCATCCATAGGATGTGCGCCGCAATGATGGCAACGGCGATCACGAGAGGCCCGCGGCGCCCGGTAGCGATGGAAATCCAGGCGACTGCAACCAGCATTCCCGGTATAAGCATGGCATCTGACAGCATGACCCGCTGCCGAAGCCACAGGGCATGGGCCATCCAGGTAGCGGATGCAATCGCGATGATCGCCGCCCAATCCGCCAACCAGGCGACATTTCCAGCCCCGATTGATGACCATTGCGACTCAATCCTCAGAAAGCCGTGCTGGTGCCACAGTCCGACAACCAGGCTCGTCAGCACGGCGATAGCCGCTCCGGCCCGATAGACTGAGAGGGCGAGAACCGGCGATTGCGAAAAGCCATAGGCGCAACCGATGACTAGTGCAGAGCACCCCAGAATCTCGCCACATCTCCAGAGATGGATGACGCGCATTGGCGGATGGATGAGCGCGCCGATGCCCATACCCGTTACGGCAAGCAAGCCGATGAACGCGACACCTTGGACGTTGGTCTTCACCGCCCATACAGATCGCCATGAAAGCATACCCAGAACGGGAATTGCGGCGGCCACCGCAGTCAGTGCAGCAAAGGGAATGTCGCGAGCACAGGCTAACGCGACGATGTGGCCAACCACCAGCCAGAGCGGGTACATGCAAATGGCTGCAGCCCAGGCCGGTAAAAACATGCGATGTGGCATCATAACAAGAAACGCGGCGGCCAGCGGCCGCCGCGTTCTGATGACATAATCTTGGAAAGTCCAGATTACTTCTGGTACGGAACCGCGCCAGTGCCCTGGGCCGCGACGCTGATCGTCGGATCGCTCAGGAACATGCCATCAGCAGTGGTGCCAATGGCGACGGAGATGGTGGTGTTCGCCAACGTGGTGGTCTGCTTGCTCTGGTAGATGCTGCCGGTCGTGTTGATGGCAAACATGCGACGGCCCTCGTTGCCCGAAGTGTCCTTCGGCGCTGCAATACCGCCCCAATTGCTTTCGGCGAAGTCATCATTGTCCGTGGTGCCCGCGGTGTTCGCCGTGGTGTTGACGCGAAGGGCGAAGTCATAAGACCCGACGTTGGCCGACAGGGCACCAGCCGCGAGCGCCGTGGTATCGGGCTTGGTCATGGCAAGGTAGGTCGTGTTGCCGGTCTTGCCCGACACATTGCAGAACTTGGGGTCGAGCAGGGTGACTGATTTGGGCGGGGCCGCGGTGCGGGTGGTTCCAGCGCCAGTGGCGCCAGCCAAGCAGGCGGTGTGGACAGCATAGGCACCACGACCATCGCTGTCGGGATCGATGTAGTTGCCTGCCTGAAACTGAACCTGGGCAGGGAAGATACCCGACTTGAGGGAGGTTGCGGCCTGGGCCTCGTTCGCGGTGATGCGCGACTCGAGGAGGTTGGGGATCGCAATGGCTGCGATGATGGCGATGATCGCGATAACGATCATCAACTCAATGAGAGTAAAGGCCTTACGCATAGAAGCTCCTTGGTCTGTCTTGGAGGTGGAGAAGGTCGCAGGAGAGCTAGCAATGACCAAGCCAATCATCCAGGGCTCGCGGGGAGCGAAAGAAAACGACTTACGCGCTACCAATCCATTGCACAGACAGAACGTGTCACCGGCCATGCCAAAGGGCGACATTGCATGTCACCGGCAGCACCAAACCTGGTCGATTCCTCCCCGGCAACCCCGTGCCTTGATGGACCTCAAGGGATGAAAAACGACAAAACGCGGACGGGTCACGCCAAAAAGGTCGCAACCCGTTGTGCTCCAAACATCAACCGCCCAAGGCGAGATCTGGATTACGGCTCGGAGCCCGGCTTGACCCAGCCATCCTCCACTGCCTCATCGTCATTCTCCCAACCCTCCCGGTTGGCGCGAAAATCCATCTCCTCGGCGCGCGGTATATCCAACTTCTCGAACGTCCCGCTGTCATAGACCAGCACCGGCCGCTTGGCATTGAACCCACATGAACCAGGAGGCAGGCGCCAGGCCGTCGCCTTGAAGTATCGATCACGACGATGACCACTGCCCAGCTGCATCGATCCCGGGGGCGTCCCGGTGCGGTCGCTTACCACCGTGGCGCGCACCAGCAACTTCTCCTCGTCGGCTTTGTCCCAGGCCGGATCCATGGTCATGATCTGCCACGCCATGGGGTCATCGTCAGCACGGGCAGCATGGCGAACGACCACCTGATACTGTCGCTGCAATTCCGCCACCGGCACACCTTTTTCCCTGGCAATCTTCTCGAAATCCAGGTTCTGCCACCGCCACATCGGCAGGAACAACGGCGCGATGAACCAGCCCAGGATCAGCACCGGGATGAGCACCACGATCGCGGCGATCTTGGAGGAGAATTTGCCAGCAGCGTCAGCCATGCCCCCATGGTAGGGGGCGTGGCCGGAGGTTACAACGGCTCAGGTGCCGGCGTAGCCCTGGGGGTTCTCACTCTGCCAGCGCCAGTGGTCGGCGCACATGCGCTCGATGCCGAAGCGGGCCTCCCAGCCGAGCAACTGCTTGGCGCGGGTGGGCTCGGCGTAGCAGGCGGCGATGTCGCCGGGGCGGCGGGGGACGAACTGGTAGGGGATGTCGCGGCCCACCGCCTGGGAGGCGGCCTTGAGCATGTCGAGCACGCTGCAGCCCTTGCCGGTGCCGAGGTTGATTGCGGTGGCGCCGGGCAGGCGCGGCAGGGCGTCGATCGCCGCCAGGTGGCCGCGGGCCAGGTCCACCACATGGATGTAGTCGCGCACGCCGGTGCCGTCGGGGGTCGGCCAGTCCTTGCCGAACACGCTCAGGTGCGGGCGGCGGCCGACCGCCACCTGCATGATGAAAGGCATGAGGTTATTGGGGATGCCCTGGGGATCCTCGCCGATGCGGCCGGATTCGTGCGCACCCACCGGGTTGAAGTAGCGCAGCAGGGCGATCGACCAGCCCTGCTCGGCCTGCACCAGCGCCCGGCACATGTCCTCGATGATCAGCTTGGTGTGGCCGTAGGGGTTGGTGGTGCGCAGGGCGCATTCCTCGGTCAGCGGCACGCGCTCGGGATCGCCGTAGACGGTGGCGGAGCTGCTGAACACCAGCCTGCGGCAGCCACGCGCGCGCATCACGTCGAGCAGATGGAGGGTGCCGGTGAGGTTGTTGTGGTAGTACCACAGCGGCTTCTGGGTCGATTCGCCCACCGCCTTGAGCCCGGCGAAGTGGATCACGGCGTCGACCGGCTGGGCGGCGAAGACCCGCTCCAGACCCAGGCGGTCGAGCAGGTCGAGATGGTGGAAATCCACCTTCTTGCCGGTCAGGGCCTCGACCCGGCGCAGGGACTCGCGCGAGGAGTTGGCGAGGTTGTCAACCACCACCACCTGGTGGCCGGCCTGCAGCAGCTCGAGGACGGTGTGGGATCCGATGTAGCCGGCGCCGCCGGTGACGAGGATGGTGCTCATGGGTGTTGGGACGTTGTGAATCCGGGCGGAAAGCGCAATCGGGGGTCAGGTGCCGACAGCGGGGAATCCGTCCGCCCACCAGCGCCAGGGCCTGCCCGCCCACTCCGGGCCGGCATAGGCCACCCCCACCCGCGGACCCCGGTGCAGACGCGGCGCCGGGCCGGCCGGCGGCAGCAGCCGCAGCGGGCAGCCGGGATCGTCCAGATGCAGGCCGTGCTGGGCGCGGTCGAGCGCCAGCAGCCGGCACACCTTGCCGGGGCCGTTGCTGGTGCGGGCATCGCGATCGGGGATGCGCAGCCCGCGGATCAGCACCGCCGACGGCACCCCTTCGCGATCGGTGACCAGGTTGAGCAGGTGGTGCATGCCGTAGCACAGGTAGATGTAGAGGGTGCCGGGGCGTGCGAAGAGGGCGGCAGTGCGTGGCGTGCGCCCCTTGCTGGCGTGGCAGGCGCGGTCGTCCTCGCCCTGGTAGGCCTCGGTCTCGGCGATGACGCCGCGCACGGGGCCGACTTCCAGATGCCAGCCGATCAAGGCCGGGGCCGCCTGCGGTGCCGGCCGGGCAAGCAGGATGCGTGCGTCGGACGACGACGCGGCCCGGAGCGCAGGGCGCCCCGGGCCGCGAGCGGATCCGCTGGGATCAGTGGCAGCCACCGCCGCAGCAGCCGACCTTGTCGCTCAGGGCGACGATGCCGGGCAGGGCCTTGCCTTCGAGCAGCTCGAGGCTGGCGCCGCCACCGGTCGAGCAGTGGGTGACCTGCGACTCGACGCCGTACTTGGCCGCCGCGGTGGCGGTGTCGCCGCCGCCGATCACGGTGATGGCGCCGGCCTTGGTCGCCGCCGCCACCGCCGCCGCCATGGCCTTGGTGCTGGCCTCGAACTTGGCGAACTCGAACACCCCCGAGGGGCCGTTCCACACCAGGGTCTTGGCGCGCTTGATCACCTCGGCGAACTGCTTGGTGGTCTCGGGGCCGACATCGAGCCCCTGCCAGCCGTCGGGGATGCCGGTCTTGAGGGTGGCGGCGCCGGTGTTGGCGTTGGCATCGAACTTGTCGGCGGTGACCCAGTCCACCGGCAGGTGGATCTTCTTGCCCTTTTCAGCCGCCTTCTTGAGCAGCTCGGGCACGATCTTGGCGCCTTCGGCGTCGTAGATCGACGAACCGATCGCCATGTTGTCGCGCACCTTGAGGAAGGTGTAGGCCATGCCGCCGCCGATGATGATCTCGTCGGCCTTGTCGAGCAGGTTGTTGATCAGCTGGATCTTGTCGGCGACCTTGGCGCCGCCGAGGATGGCGAGCAGCGGGCGCTTGGGGTTGTCGAGCACGGCGGCGAAGGCGTCGAGCTCCTTCTTCATCAGGAAGCCGCTGGCCTTGACCGGCAGGTTGACGCCGACCATCGAGCTGTGGGCGCGGTGGGCGGTGCCGAAGGCGTCGTTGACGTAGACGTCGCCGAGCTTGGACAGGCTGGCGCGGAAGGCCTCGACCTTCTTGGGGTCGGCCTTGATCTTCTCCTCGGTGCCGTCCTCCTTCTTCTTGGTGACCTTGCCTTCTTCCTCGATGTAGAAGCGCAGGTTCTCGAGCAGGACGATCTGGCCGGGCTTGAGCGCGGCGCAGGCCGCCTCGGTGGCGGGGCCGACGCAGTCGTCGAGGAACTGCACCGGCTTCTTGATCAGCTCCTGCAGCTTCTCGGCCACCGGCTTGAGCGAGTACTTGGCCTTCTTTTCGCCGTCCGGGCGGCCGAGGTGCGACATCAGCACCACCGAGGCGCCCTGGTCGAGGGCGTACTGGATGGTGGGGAGGGCGGCGGCGATGCGCTGGGTGTTGGTGATGGCGCCGGTCTTCTTGTCCTGCGGGACGTTGAAGTCGACGCGCATCAGCACGCGCTTGCCCTTGAGGTCGACCTGGTCGATGGAGAGCTTGGCCATGGCGGTATTCCTGCCGGTAGGGAGGTGGGTGAGGCGAAAGGCGGGCGCAGTTTGCGGGCATCCCCCGCCCGGCAAGGCTGGACACGGAAAACCCCCGGTGCCGATGCACCGGGGGTATCGCTCAGCCCATCAGCGGGTGACGGCTTCACTTGGCCTTGTCGGGCTTCTCCGCTTTTTCCTTCTTGGGCTTGAGCGCCTTGGCCTCGGCCGGGGTGGCGGCTGCGGCAGGAGCCAGGCCATCCGTGCGTTCCGGCAGGTAGCCGAAGAAGCGGTGGCAGAGGACCCGGCCCTTGGCATCGCCGACGATGAACGAGCGGGTGAGGTCGCGCTGGTCGTGGTAGGAGGCGATGAAGGCGGGCACGCCGGTGCCGACCTTGCCGTCCTTGCCCGGAGCGCTCTCGGCCACCAGGTCGGCGGTCCAATCGATCCGGCCATTGACGCGGTCGACCGCCAGCACGCGCTGGGGGGCGTCGGTACGGGTCAGGTAGAGGTACTGCGGGGTCGAGGCGACCAGGGCGGAGACGTCGGGGATGAACCATTCCACCGCCAGACGCACCACCTCGCGCGCCTGCTTCTGCGGATCGTTGACCCAGGGCACGAAGTCGTGCTTGGCGTAGACCGCGGCCAGGCCGCCAGGGGCGCTGCCCTCGCGCTCGATCCACACGAACACCCGCTCCGGCTCGTTGTCGAACACCAGCGGCTGGCGCTTGATCGGACCCTGGAAGTTGAGCTGGCCGAGACGCTCGCCGGTGAGGCGGTTGAGCGCGAAGAACACGTGGTCGTCGTTGCCGACGAAGAGCAGGCGGTCGCGCGGGGCGGTGGTGGCCGCCACCGGGCCACCGGCGGCGAACTCCCAGCCCTGCTCGCGGTCGAGCTTGAAGGAGTGCACCCGGCCCTTGAGGTCGCCGAAGGTGATCTGCTCCTCGCGTTCGACCGGGGTGCCGAGCACGGTGGCGCCGAGGTTCCACTGCCAGGCCACGAAGGGGATGCGCTTCTCGGGGTGGAAGGACACCACCCGCAGGTAGCCGCGCCAGTCGCCCATGAACACCTTGAGGCTGGCGTCGCTGCCCACCGCGCAGGGGCCGGTGGAGGGCGAGAACGGCAGTTCCCAGCGCCAGGCGATCTGGCCGCTGGAGAGGTCGTAGCAGAACAGGGTGTCCTGGCTGACCAGGTAGATGCGGTCGTCGTTGGCGAACTCGTTGGCCTGGCGGCCGGGCACCAGAACCCGGGTCAGGTGCGGCGGCAGGGTCACCAGCGCCGGCAGCGGCTGGCTGACCCAGCGGGTGTGCCCGCTCATGGCGTCGACCGCGACCATCTCGCGGCTTTCCAGCTGGAACACCAGCAGGCCGGGCACCTGGGCGCTCTGCCAGCAGGCATGCACCGGACCGGGCAGGTCGAGGGTCCACAGGCGCTCGAAGGGCGTCTGGGCGAGGGTGCGCAGCGGCACCGCGGTGCTGACCGCCACCGGCGAGGCGTTGGCGGCGCCCATCGAGCCGGCGCTGGTACGCTGCTCGTCGCATCCGGCCAGGAAGAGTGCGCCGGCGAGGCCGAGGAGGGTCGCGGAAACGGGACGGATCGCCATGGGATGGGCTCAGACGGAGGTGATGGCGGTGATGGCGGGCAGGCGCTCGCCGCGGGCGGACTCATAGGCGCCCAGGCGGCGCAACCACGAGAGCGTCTCATCCGGGCCGCGCAGGCCCGGCAGGTCGAGGCGATGGAGATAGGGGCGGCCGGCGGCGCGGCGGCGGACGTCCTCGGCGCAGTCCTCCCAGCCGCCCTGGTAGAGCGTCTGCACCGCCGCCACCAGGCGGAGGGGACCCGGTTCGAGCAGCTCCACCACCTCGTCCGGCGACAGGGCTGGGTCGAGCTGGAGCGGACGCGCGCTCACTTGGCGATCTCGGCCTTCAGGTCGGGCAGCTGCGGAACCCTCTCGCGCACTTCCTGCGCCTTGCGCTGCTCGTCATACCAGTTCCAGAAGCGGGTGGCGGTCTCGCTGTTGACGCTGTCGGCCTTGTCGGTGGTGATGTTCTCGAGGAAGTAGCGCGAGTAGGCCATGGTGCGGCGCTTGTCGTTGCGCTGGAAGGTGGGCAGCCATTCCCAGCCGGCGCGCACCAGCTCGAAGCGGTCGCGGTCGCGGAAGTATTCGTCGCCGAGCAGGGCGTAGTGCAGCACGAAGGCGCGACGCTGGAAACGCGATTCGAGGTAGTTCTCGACCTTGCCGCGCTCGGCCTCGGGCCAGTGGATGCGGAACTTGTTGGACAGCCCGCGCACCTCGAGGGTGAACTTGCGGCCGTAATCGCTCAGGCGGTCGAAGATCACCACCCCGTGCAGTTCGCCCACCGCCCAGCCTTCCTCGGTACGCTTGGAGGCATCGTAGGGAGGCAGCTCGCGGCCGCGGATCTCGTCGGGAGTGAGCAGGCGGCGGCCCTGGATCTCCTCGACCCGCTCGCGCACGGCGCCGACCACGGTCGAGGTGATGGGATTGCCGAGATCGCGGAAGGGGAAATTGTCGGCAGGATCGCTGCCCTTTTCCCCGAGCAGGTGGATGCGCGAACCGCGCTCGTCATAGGCGAGCACGCCGATCGACACCGCGCGGGTGCGCACCAGCGCATCCTGGCGCTCGACGATCACGCCATCCTTGCCCTGGACCCCGTCGACGGTCAGCGCCACGCCCTGCTCGCTGGCGACCTTGGCCTGGTCGTACTGCTTGGCCACCGCCGCCAGCACCTCGTTGTAGCCCTTGGCCTGGCTGATCGGGGTGACGCCGCCGACCGTGACCTGGTTGCGCAGGCGGAAGGTCAGGTAGTGGTAGATGCGGGTCTCGCCCAACCGGTCCTTGAGGGTGACGCGGTCGATGGTGCCGGGTTCAAAAGTGAGCTCGAACAGGCCCTGATCCCATTTGGCGACCATGGCTTCGAGTTCGCCCTTGGCCTTGAGGTACTGTTCGCTCTCCTGCGGTTCGGCGGCCCTCAGCCCGCCGGCGAGCGCCAGCAGGGCGGCGCAGCACGGTAGCAGGCGGCGATAGGGTCGTCCGGGCATGGCAGGCTCCTGCTCGCAACCGCTTGTCCGCCCGACGACAACGAGCGCGGGGCGAGGCGGTGGAGCGGGCGAGGCTAGAAACCACCCCCAACCAAGCAAGACGGCCTGAAATAAGGGGGGGTGGGGTGCATCAGTCACTCTTCACGGATTCCCGCCGCCTGACGGCGGCGGCCCCGCTGCGCGGGGCGCCGGGCTGCGCCCGGC